>CAZMRK010000377.1:0-6506 GCA_964568355.1 uncultured Solibacteraceae bacterium
GCCGGTCGGGGACCACGATGTGAAGCCCACGCCGACAGGGAAGATTGTGGTCGACTTTCTGCGCGGCGGGATGCCGGCATTCATCGACACCGGCTTGAACGTCGTGGATGTGCGGGACGTGGCGGAAGGCGAATGGCTGGCGGCGGAACGCGGCGTGCCGGGGGAACGTTACATCCTGGGCTCGGAGAACATGACGCTGGCCGAGATTTTGGGAACGCTGGCCCGGATCACCGGGCGTAAAGCTCCGCGGATCCGGCTGCCTTACGCGGTCGCCTACGCGGCCGGTTGGGTGAGCACGGCGCTGGCTGGAGTGACCGGCAAGCCGCCGGTCGCGCCGCTGGACGCGGTTCGAATGGCGCGCAAGAAGATGTTCGTTTCCCAGCAAAAGGCCGAGCGGGAACTGGGCTACCAGCCGGGCCCGGCGGCGGGCGCGCTGCGGCGGGCGGTGGATTGGTTTCAGGCGAATGGATACGCAGGGTAGCGTACTATTCGCGGCGGCCGAACCCAGGGAGCTGAGAGGTTTGTTGCGGTTTTGCCGCGGAGTAAAGAAGGAGTCCTGGGGATTGGACTGGGTCCGGACCGGGACGTTGAACAGCCGTGCCGTCGTGCTGGCGGCGAACGGTGCAGGCGGGGAACAAGCTGCGCGAGTTGTGGAAATCGCGGTGTCACGGCGGCCTTTGGCGGCGGTAGTGAGTACCGGATTCTGCGGTGCCCTGGATCCCGGATGGGAGATTGGGAGCGTATTCGTGGCTTCGGCGGTAGAGAGCAGCGGCGGACGGTACACGGCCAGGCAGCCGGAAGCCGGCCGTCCCTATGTCTCCGGTGTGCTGGCCTCGATCGATCACATTGCCGGCACGGCGGAGGAGAAGCGCAAGCTGCGGGCCGGCGGCGCACAGGCGGTGGAGATGGAAGCGGCCGGCGTGGCCCGCGCGGCGGAACGCAAGGGATTGGAATTTTATTGCGTGCGAGCCGTAAGCGACCTGGCTGGGGAGACATTCGCCAATGATTTCAATGGAGTGCTCCGCTCCGATGGACACTTCGATACAATCGAGCTATTGGCTTCCGCAATCCGGAAGCCCAGGGTTTTGGTGCCGGAGTTGGTCCGGCTGTATAGCCGCTGCCAGTTTGCCGCGCGAACATTAGGAGAATTTCTTGCCAACTGCCGGTTCTGATATTTCCGTGCCCGCAACCATGCATGCCGCAGTCTACCGGGGCAGCGGCGTGGTTTCCGTAGAGGAGATTCCTACTCCGGAGATCGGCTCGGGAGAGATCCTGATCCGCGTGGAGGCGTGTGGGATCTGTCATACCGATCTGAAGAAGATCGAGTACAACCTGCTGGAGCCGCCGCGCGTATATGGACATGAGACGGCTGGGATCGTGGCGAAGGTCGGACGGAATGTGCGGCGCTTCCTGCCGGGGGATCGCGTGGTTGTTTTTCACCACATCCCGTGTCTGGACTGCTATTACTGCCGGCGGCGGCTGTACGCGCAATGTCCCGTCTATAAGCAGGTGGGCGTGACGGCGGGCTTTGAGCCGGCAGGTGGTGGTTTTTCGCAGTACGTCCGGGTAATGGATTGGATCGTCGAGCGAGGTGTGGAAATCGTCCCCGAGGGGGTCTCTTTCGAGCGCGCCTCGTTTGTGGAGCCGGTGAACACCTGTCTGAAGGCCGTGGTGCAGTGCGCGCCGACACCAGAAGATGTCGTGCTGGTAGTAGGGCAGGGACCGATCGGTCTGATGTTCACCATGCTGCTGCGGCGGGCCGGCGCCACTGTCGTGACAACCGATACCATGGCTCCGCGCCGGGAGCTTTCCCGGAATTGTGGCGCAGCTTACGTATGGGATCCGCTGCGAACCGATGTAGGAGCCGAGATTCGCAAGCTCACCGAAGGCCGCGGAGCGGACCTGGTGATTCTGGCGGCTTCGGTGCCGGGAATTGTGGAGCAGGCGATCCGTTATTCCCGTCCGGGAGCGCGGATCCTGCTATTTGCGCAGACTTCAGAGACTGAACGGATCGAAATGTCCGGAGCGGGCATCTGTGTAGGAGAGCGCACGATGTTCGGGAGTTATAGTGCTTCGGTAGATCTGCAGAAAGAATCAGCGGACCTGGTATTCGGCGGTGCACTGCCGGTGGAGAAACTGATTTCGCACAGACTGCCATTGGTTAAAATCCGTTCAGGAATCGATTTGGCGTTGCATCCAAACGCTAATTCGCTGAAAATTATCGTTCAGCCACAGGAGTGGTCATAGTGAAAAGCCAGATGATGGCTGCCGTGCTTTATGGCAAAGAACATTTGCAGGTGGAGCCGGTGGCTGTTCCCCAAATTGAGAAGGGAGACATCCTTGTTCGCGTCAAGGTCGCATTGACCTGTGGGACTGACGTCAAAGTCTTCCAGCGTGGTTATCACGCACGCATGATCGTCCCCCCGGCGGTGTTCGGGCACGAACTGGCCGGCGACATTGTCGCCGTTGGAGAGGAAGTTCGCAAATTCTCGGTGGGACAGCGGGTGGTGGCAGCCAATTCCGCGCCTTGCGAAGAATGTTTTTTCTGCCGCCGCGGCCTCGAGAATCTCTGCGAGGATCTGCTGTTCAATAACGGCGCGTATGCGGAATACATCCGCATTCCGGCGCGCATCGTAGAGCGCAATACGTACGAGCTTCCGGCGCATGTGAGCTATCACGACGCGGCGTTGGTGGAACCGCTTTCCTGCGTAGTACGGGGACTCGAAGAGACCGGCGTTCGTCCCGGCGATACCGTGACGATTATCGGGCTGGGGCCGATCGGGCTGATGTTTGTACGCCTGGCCAAGCTGTACGGAGCGCGGGTGATCGCGGTGGGGCGCAGACAGACGCAACTGGACCGCGCCGAAGCCATGGGCGCCGATGAACTGATTTCGACCGGAAAGATTCCCAACCCGGTAAAGACCGTGCGGGAACTGACCCAGAACCGCGGAACCGACATCGCCATCGAGGCGGTGGGCAAACCGGAGACCTGGCACTGGGCCGTGGACATGGTGCGGCGCGGGGGCACGGTGAATTTCTTCGGCGGCTGCCCGAACGAAAGCAAGGTCAGCCTGGATACGGCGCTGCTGCATTATTCCGAAATCACCTGCAAGGCCAGTTTCCACCATACGCCGGCTTACATTCGCAAAGCCCTGGCGCTGGTGAGCAAAGGCGACATCACCGCGCGCGACTTCGTCAACAACGAAGAGCCGCTCGCCAACCTGCTGGAAGTGATGCGGCACCTGATGAGCCACAACGGGCACCTGAAGACCGCGATCATTCCCTGAGCGCCCGCCGTGTATCTGCCACCCAGGGAGTTCGTCCGATCGAAGGAAGCACTCGCCAGCCGATACACCCGGGAGAGCGCGCAGGAGTATACCCGCTGGCTGGCGACCCATCACTACGAGAATTTTCATGTAGTGAGTTTCCTGCTGCCCAAGCGCCTGCACCAGGATTTCTATAACGTCTACGCTTATTGCCGGTGGGCGGATGACCTGGGTGACGAGATGGGCGACCGGGCAGAGAGCCTGCGGCTGCTGGAATGGTGGCGGGAGCAGCTCGAGGACTTGTACGTGGGCGGCTCTCCGACGCATCCGGTCTTCGTGGCGCTGCGCGAAACGGCGGCGCGGCACCAGATTCCGCAGGAGCCCTTTGCCGATCTGATCCGCGCCTTTGGGCAGGACCAGACCGTGACGCGCTATCGCACCTGGGAAGACCTGTTCGGCTACTGCCGCTATTCCGCGAATCCGGTGGGACGGCTGGTTCTGTATTTATGCGGTTACCGGGATGCCGAACGGCAGCAGCTTTCCGACGCCACGTGCACCGCCCTGCAACTGGCGAACTTCTGGCAGGACGTAACCGTGGACCTGGAAAAAGACCGGGTGTACCTACCGCTCGAGGTGCTGGAGAAAAACGGATATCCGGTGGAGGATCTGTTCGCGCGGCGCTTCACGCCAGCCTTTGCGGCGGCGATGCGCGAGGTGGTGGAGCGCGCCCGGGCGCTATTTCAGGAAGGGCTGCCGCTGGTAGGCAGGGTAGACCGGCGGCTGGCGCTTGACCTGGACCTGTTCAGCCGCGGCGGCCTGTACATTCTGGAGAAGATCGCCGCGCAAGGCTACAATGTGCTGGCCGGGCGGCCGGCAATCACGAAAGTGGAACGCGTGCGGTTGCTGCTTGGGTCGCTGGTGCGAATGGCGTTCCCGCAGGCCGCATAATGGATCCCCTGGAGCGTTCTTACGCCTATTGCCGAGGCGTCGCCCGATCCCGCGCCAAGAATTTCTATTACTCCTTCCTGCTGCTTTCGCGCGAGCGCCGCAATGCGATGTGCGCGATTTATGCCTTCATGCGCTATTGCGACGATCTGAGCGACGAACCGGGCGCCAATCGCGCCGCCATCGAGCGCTGGCGCGCGGCGCTGGAGGGCGCGCTCGAAGGGCGCTTCGACAGCCATCCGGCGTGGCCGGCGTTCTACGACACGGTGCGGCGCTTCCGCATTCCGGCGCAGTATTTCCACGAAATGATCGACGGCGTGGCCTCCGACCTGGAACCGCGCTGTTTCCAGACCTTCGAGCAGTTGTACCGCTATTGCTACCAGGTGGCTTCCGTGGTGGGGCTGACGGTGATTCATATTTTCGGGTTTGAGTCGCCGGAGGCGCTGCCGCTCGCAGAGAAATGCGGCGTGGCGTTTCAATTGACCAACATCCTGCGGGACATCCGGGAGGATGCCGACCGCGGGCGGATTTATCTGCCGGCGGAAGACCTGGAGCGGTTCGGCGTGAGCCCGGCGGAGCTGCGGGAGGGCCGGCGGTCGGAGCGATTCGTGGAACTGATGCGCTTCGAAGCGGGGCGCGCGCGCGCCTATTACGACGAATCGCAGCCGCTCATCGGGATGGTGGACCGCCGCAGCCGCTCCTCGCTGTGGGCGCTGATCGAGATCTATTCCCGCCTGCTCCGGCGGATCGAGCAGACGAACTACGACGTGCTGGATCGGCGGGTGCGTCTTTCCGCGCTGGAGAAATCGTGGATCGTGCTGCGCGCCATGCTGAGTTGAGCGGGAAGGTGAGGTTCGGGAGATGACCGGTCCGCGGCGCATGGTTCGGAGGATTCGAGAGAAGCTGCGGGCGGCGCATGCCGTCTACCAGAGCGATCCGGAGCGGTTGCGGCCCGGCACCCGGTTGTATGAGAAGCGCACCCGGGAGGAGACGGAGCATTACTCGGGCGTGTATTCCACCGGCGAGGCGGAGGCCCACCTGCTCGAGCCGGCGCCGGCCGCGTGGGAGGAGATCCAGCGAAGATCGGCGGCGCTGCTGCGGCGGGCGACCGGCATGGACCTCACCGAACACATCGTTTCACGGCTCACGGCCCGGCCGGAGGCGCGCTTTCTCTCGCTGGGCTCGGGGGCGGGCGGGGTAGAGATGGTGTTCGCCCGGGAGGCTCCGGCCACGCAGTTTTTATGCCTCGACCTGAACCAGGAACTGCTGCGCGTGGGGCGCGATGCGGCACGGAACGAGGGGCTGAACATGCGCTTTGAGCCCGCTGACCTGAATACGGTAAATCTGCCGCGAGCGGAATTCGACCTGGTGTTCTGCCACGCCTCGCTGCATCACGTCCTGGAACTGGAACGGCTGGCGGAGCAGGTGAAACAGGCGCTGCGGCCGGGCGGAGAGTGGATCGTGGTGGACATCATCACGCGCTCGGGTTATCGCATGTGGCCGGAGACCCGCAACGTGGTACGCCCGCTGTTTCGCACGCTGCCGACGCAGTTTCGCCTGAATCACACCGCCTATCTCCCGGAGCGGCGGATCGACCGCGAGATCTGGGAAGGCGACACGCGCGCCGCGGGGATGGAATGCATTCGCTCCGGAGATATCCTCCCGGTGCTGCGGAGCCGCTTTCGCCAGGTGGCTTTTGCGGGCTACCAGAGCATCGCGCGGCGCTTCCTGGATACGATGTACGGCCCCAATTATGACCTGTCGCAGCCGCTGGACGCCCGCCTGCTGGACTGGATCTGGGAGTTGGACTGCCATTATGTGGCGAGCGGGACGCTGCGGCCCGAGAGTTTCTTCGGGGTGTACGCTCCCTGACGCCGGATTGGGGAAGGGCCTGCGGCCGGCCGGTTTGGGGGTATGCTGAGGGGGTAGCGGCTGCGAAAACGATATGGCACTTACCGAATCCACCATGGCGGGGCTGGGCACTCCGGCGCCCGATTTCGAGCTGCCGGACGTGGCTTCCGGCCGGACGGTCTCGCTCGCGGACTTCGCGGGAAACAAAGGGCTGCTGGTGATGTTCATCAGCCGCCATTGCCCCTACGTCCAGCACGTGAAGGAAGCGCTCGCGCGGATCGGCGAGGACTATGCGGGCGCGCCCCTGGCAATCGTGGCGATCTCGGCCAACGACGTTGCGGGCTACCCGCAGGACAGTCCGGCACGCCTGCGGGAGCGGGCGAGCGAACTCAAGCTGCGATTTCCGGTGCTCTACGACGAAAGCCAGGAGACGGCCAAGGCGTA
>CAZMRK010000378.1:0-6638 GCA_964568355.1 uncultured Solibacteraceae bacterium
ACTTGCTACCTCAGAATCTCCTGTTGCCTGTCAGGCTGTTGCTGCGGGAGTCCGTGGGGCCGGTTGCGGGGAGCGAGCAGCGGATCCCACCGGTCACCGGCGTGCGCGCCGTGCTATAACCGATACTCGCACTCGCGGTCAATCCTCCGGGCATCACGAAATCGGCCTCGCGCAATCATTACGCCATCAGCATCGAGTTGCCGAGGCCGAGCACGGCCATAGCCGCGACCAGAAGCCCCAATCCGACGGACAACAGGAGGATGGCCGTGCGGGGCGCTCCTTTCCATTCGCCGGTAACAAAACCAAAAATATTGGCCACAAGGAGAGAAGAGGCAATGCTGATGGCCCATCCTACGGAGGTGCCAAGGCGGCCCAGGTAATAGGCCCCCATGCCATATGGGATCATCGCCAGGAACCAAAGCGTGCCCATCAGCACGGACATCCACCAATCATGTCCCGCTCCTGGAGCGAAATTGTAACGCCAGCTTCCATTGCGAATCTGAGCCGCGCCGAACCAAATCAGGTTGGCAGCGAACCCGCCCCAATAGACCGGCAGCCAGCTACCCAACGTGGCGATGACCGGTGTCGCGCCTAACTTTTGCGCTTCTTCAGCGATGCGTGAAGTGAATGCGAATCCCAGGTTGGCACAGGCGCTCAGCACTCCGGAGATCAGGCAGATCAACAACGCTAAGAGAAAGTGGGCCTTGGGCTGACCGTCCGTGGAGGCATTCGCCCGGTCCGACGACTCTCGTAGGGATCCCGCGCGGCCGCAAATGGCGACCCCGCCGATGCAGCCGAAGATTCCCGTCAGGATTACCAGTCCGCCAGGTGTGAACAGGTCGCGGGGAGACTTTACCAGGAACGGAAGCAGAGAACCCACTGCGGTATTGATCCCCATGATGGTGGCGTAGCCGATCGACAGGCCCGCTAAGCTGACACCGTAACCGAACGTGACTGCTCCAACACCCCAGGCGAAACCATATGCCAGCCCTCGCGTCACGGTGCCACCACCCGCGTTGCGAATCGCCGCGGGCCAGTCAGGCAGCGAAAACGACGCCACCAGCAAGGGTATGACGACCATAGTAAGCAGGGATGCCAATACGTAGATGTTTTCCAGCGCAAACTTGCGTCGTCGTTTGAGCGGGACGGCGAAGGCTCCGCCGCATACCGCAGCGAACAAAATCAACGTGAAGCCGAGACTCAAAGACACGGGTTTTTTAGAAGTATAACGTTAAACCTATAGAAATAACAGCCGTAGATCATGAATTGCCTTTGGGTTCCCAAAGGCGGTAAACTGCACCAGCCGGTGCAGGCGCGCCGGGGAGATCTTCTTGACTTCAATCGCAACGGTACCTAGACGCCAGATCGATGACATGATGGAGCGTCTCTCCAACTGGGGTCGATGGGGGACCGACGATCAGCGGGGCGCACTCAATCTGATTACGCCCGAGAAGCGCCGCCAGGCGGCTTCCCTGGTGCGCGACGGCTCGGCGGTTTCTCTTTCGCGAAACGCGGTCAAACTCCGCACCGACGACTCGCCCCCCTTCGAGCACCGGATGATCGAGACAGGGCTCAATTGCGAGATCTCCTCTTCGGATGAGTACTCGGTGCGCTACCACGGCTTCACGGTCACTCACCTGGATGCCCTCTGTCATGTGTTCTATAGAGGCCATATGTACAATGGGTTCTCACAACGGGAGGTGACGGAGGAGGGAGCCGGCAAACTCTCCGTGATGCAGGTAAAGGAGGGCGTCTTCACGCGAGGCGTGCTGCTGGACTTGCCTCGATTACTGGATATTCCCTATTTGGACGGAGCCAGGCGCATTTATCCGGAAGACCTGGATGCCTGCGAACGCAAGACAGGAATCTGCGTGTCGAGTGGAGATGCAGTAATTGTGCGCACGGGGCGCTGGGCACGTCGGGCCGCAGAAGGCGCCTGGCCGATTTTGCAATACTCCGCCGGGCTGCACTTCTCCTGCATGCCGTGGCTCAAAGAGCGAGACGTCTCCATTCTAGCGAGTGACCTGGCCGCGGATGTGATGCCTTCGGGCGTGGACGGTGTGCTCCTTCCCGTACATGCCCTCGCGATTGTGGGTATGGGGGTGCATATTATCGACAATTGTGACCTAGAGGCGCTTAGCCAGGAGGCGGTGGAACAGCAGCGCTACGAATTCCTGCTGAGTTCGGCCCCGCTGGCGGTGGAAGGTGGCACCGGCTCCCCCGTAAATCCAATCGCCCTGCTCTAGACGGAAGCTGCCAAAGCCCGCTGCCGGGAACCCGATGCTTCACCTACCTGCTGAACTGAGATTGGGCCTTGCACATCTTTAGGTTTAACGTTAAACTTTCAGTCGATGGATCGCAGAGAATTCTTCCGCAGGTCCGCTGCCGGTATCTCCGGCCTCGCCGCGAGCGGTCCCGCATCCCCCCAGGGCAGGACGGCAGGCACAGCCCGGAATCAGGCTGTGAACGTCAACCGGTTGTTTCCGGCCAGCCTGCCAAGCGGCGAATGGATACAGTTTCGGGCCGCCGGATACTCGGAACCTGCCTGCGGCGTGGTGTACCGCCGAGGCGACCGTGTCCTGCACGGCATGCCTCTGGGAGGAGTGAGCACCGGATTTCTCGACGTCGAGACGAATGGTACCTTCGGCCTGTCCAGCCTCTTCAATTCGGGTGTGCCATTGGTCGCTGGCCCCTGGAGGGCGCCGTTCCTGGGCATCCAGACGGGCGGCCGCACCTGGGTGCTGACCCTGGAAGAGGCGCTCGTGGGCGTCTCGCTCGCCGACGAGATTCACTATTGGGGTCACTATCCTGTACTGGATATGGAGTACGAAACATCTGCGCCTGTAAGTGTAGGTGTGCGGGCCTGGTCGCCATTTATCCCGGGCGATGCGCACTTGTCGAATATTCCAGGCGCTGTATTTGAAGTACATCTGCGGAACACCACGGCAACGGCTCGTAAGGGTACTCTGGGTTTCCATTTTCCCGGACCCAGTCAGGCAGAAGCCCAGATCTCGCCAGACAGTCCGCGAGAAAAGATGAGCATCGGCTGGCAGATGAACCTGCCCGTTTCTACCGGAGCCATATTCGCGCGCCGCAAAGAAGTCAGCGCCGGCTATTTCCGAGGCCTATCGGTGAGTTCTGAAAAAGGCACCGGCTATTCGCTCGGTGTGATCGGTACCGAAGAACCGCTCCGCTTCGGCGGCGCGCTCTGGGTTGACGGGTACGATTTCGAAAGCGGTCAACTCTGGAAAGCGATTGGCAAAACGCTGCCCTCGCCCGCCAAAACCGAGTTCAGTTCCTCGATGGCGGTGGACTTCGCGCTAGATCCGGGAGAAGACAAAATCGTACGCATCGTGCTTACCTGGTACTCGCCGGTCTGGAGAGGCGAGGGCACGCACTACTACCGCCGAATGTACACGCGGAATTATAAGGACGCGGTAGATGTCGCGCGTACGATAGCCGGGGACCATGGCTCTCTGCTGAAGCGCGTCCTTTCCTGGCAGCAGGCGATCTACTCAGCCGACGAGTACCCGGTGTGGCTGCGCGAATCGTTGGTCAACATCTTGCATCTGGTTACAAAGACCGGATACTGGGCGCGCGCGGAAGCCCCTATCGGCAATTGGTGCCGCGAAGATGACGGTCTTTTCGGGATGAATGAGTGCCCCAGAGAGTGCCCACAAATCGAGTGCATTCCCTGCAGCTTTTATGGCAATATCCCGTTAGTTTACTTCTTCCCGGAACTGGCCCTTTCTACGCTGCGCGGGTATAAGGCCTATCAGTATCCGGATGGAGCTGCACCGTGGGTTTTCGGCGGGTGTACTGCGGGCGCTGCGGAGGGTTATTCGGCGAGCGATGGCACCGAGATGGCAACGCCTTCGCCTGGCTATCAAACCACTCTCAACGGTCCCTGCTATACAGCCATGGTCGACCGCTATTGGCAACGAACCGGTAAAGACACCACAGTGAAGGAATTCTACGAGTCGGTGAAGAACAACACGATATACACCATGAACCTGCGGAAAGGGCCGGATGGCATCGCCAGCGTGCCGGACGGAAATCGCAATCCGACACAGCCCAAGGGGCGCCCCGGCAGCGGCCTGGATTGGTTCGAGGGCAACGGTTTCTTCGGTATGACGCCCCATGTGGCCGGCATCCACATGGCGCATCTGCGCATCGCACGTCGCATGGCGGAGCAGGCAAGCGATCATGCCTTTGTTTCGCAGTGCGATGAATGGCTGCGCCAGGCGAAACATTCCGTGGAAGACAAACTGTGGACCGGTAACTACTATCTGAACTACTACGAGCTGGAGAGCGGAAAGAAATCGGACCTGGTCTTCGGCTATCAACTCGACGGTGACTGGATCTGCTTTTACCATGGCCTTCCCGGCGTCTTCGAGTCTGAGCGGGCTCGAAAAACACTGGAGACGATCCAGAATACTTGCGTGGCTCTTACACCTTATGGAGCGGCCAATTTCGCAAACCCGGATGGGACTGCGGCAGCGTCAGAACAGTTCATGGCAGAGGCCTGGGGCTTGGACTATGGATCCTATGGTTACTTTCCACCGGAAGTTTTCATGCTTGGCGCCACTTATCTCTACCAGGGCCAGCGGGAAACCGGTATGGAACTGGTCAAGAACTGCATGCATGGCATCGTGAAATGGGGATACACCTGGACGCAGCCCAACATCGTCAACGGCGCAACGGGCAAGCGAGTATATGGCAGCGATTACTACCAGAACATGATGCTCTGGATCGTTCCTGCCGCTATTCAAAAGGCAGACATACGAACCGCCTGTGCTCCCGGCAGCCTGGTCGATCGGGTCATGCACGCGGCCAGGAGCGCCTAGCGCTACTCCCTTCCTCGCGAAGACGAATATGTTCAGACTTTCCCTCTGTGCGATCGGAGCCGTGGCGTCGGCCATAGCCTTCGCCCCGCCCCCCTCCATCACAGTCCGGAAATCTCACGTGCGCTATGTCTCTGGGGGCAGCGCGTATGTGGAGGAGCTGTCGGAAGGCCGCTGGCTCGCCCGCTCCTGGGGCTTTGCGTCAGCCGATGTGCTTGCCCAGCAGGGGGAAAAGGATGCGTTTGAGCTTCGCATCAAGACGGCGCCTTCACCGTCATCCATTCCAGGCACACTGCTCTCTTCCGGCTGGACCTGGATCGCCAGCACGGAACCGCCGGAGGCGAAAGGCATACGCCATCTGGCGATTGAGCTTCGGCATTCCAGCGAGCCGGTAGCGCTGCGCATTCACACCCTGCTGGATGGTACACCCGTTCTCACCCGTTGGCTGGAGATTCGCAACACCTCTGTGAAGCCCATCGCGCTTACTGCTGTGTCTCCCCTGGCAGGCAGGTTATGGACTGGAAAGGCGTCGTTCGCACTCGGCTATTCGACGCGATCCGATATCACCTGGGAAGGTTGGTTCGGCTGGAAGGCACTCAGCCCGGGCGTTAACCTGATTCGCCAGGAGCACGGCCTGGCGTACGACCACCCGTATTTTCTTCTTCGCAACGAATCCAACGGAGAATATTTCTTCGGGCAATTGGAATGGCCCGTCAACCGCGTCTTCGAGTTCGAAAACGCCGACGGGCTTTCGTTCAAAGCCTCGCCCACCGCCGTAGCCGCCTTACGGGTCATTATGCCCGGCGAAACCGTCCGCACACCTGCCTTTCACCTGGGACACGTAAAAGGCGATTTCGACATCGCGGTTCAAGCGATGCACGATCATATCCGCCGGTCCGTGCGGCCGGATCTCAGGGTTGACCGGTCATACCGGGTGCAGTGCCTCATGCCGGAAGACCAGCCCATGACGGTCTACCGGGGCAAGGAACATAACGAGGCAAATCTGAAGAAGTTTCTAGACGTGGCATCCGAGCTGGGCATCGAGCTCTTCATTTTGGACGGCCCGACATGGTGCACTTACTACGGAAATTGGCTGGTTCCGAAGCCGGAGAGCTTTCCCCACGGCCTGGCTCCGCTGGTGAACTACGCCCATAGCCGAAACATTCTGTTCGGTCTCTATGCAGAGCCGGAAGGCGGGCGCGATGGCTACAAAACGAAAGGCGGCCTTGGCATCGGGCCGTGGATGGAGAGCAAGGTCTTTCAGGAACATCCAGACTGGTTTGTGCAGGGCGTAGTCCTAAATCTATCCAATCCGCAGGCGGCTGCCTATCTGGAGTCTGAACTGTACCAGATTGTCGAACATTACGGGCTGGACTTGTATCGCCACGACTTCAACACGTTTCTGAAAGGTCAGGGCTCCGAATCTGAACGGGACGGCTACCTCGAGAATGACTATTGGCGGCATTATGAAGCTTTGAATGCAATCTTTGAGCGCTTGCACAGGAAGTATCCCGAACTGATTCTGCAGCAGGCTTCCGCAGGAGGCACACGGCTGGACCTGGGTACGGCGCGGCGCTTCCACGAGCAGTACACCAGCGACCGCACATCCTTCCCCTGGGCCTATCGCATGCTCTCCGGCATCAGCGTCTATCTGCCTCCGGAAATCCTGGTCACGCCGATTGGTATGGCGCCCCCGAAGGAGCGCCCCGACCTCGACACCATGCTGCGTGCCACCTACATGCTCGGGAACACTCCCATGGTCTTCAACTCCCTCGTCCCGAAGTCACGCGAGGA
>CAZMRK010000379.1:0-14976 GCA_964568355.1 uncultured Solibacteraceae bacterium
CAGGTTGCCTGCCACATCGGTGAGGCGGAAATCCCTCCCCATATGGCGATAGGTCAACCGCGTATGTTCCAGACCCAGGCAATGCAGGATCGTGGCCTGCAGGTCGTGGACATGAATGCGATCCTCGACCACGTTCATGCATAGATCGTCGGTCTTGCCGACCACCTGCCCGCCTTTGATGCCGCCGCCGGCCATCCATAAGCTGTAAGCCACCGGATGGTGGTCGCGCCCGCCGTTGTCTTTTTCCGCAGGATTGCGAATCTCGACCATGGGCGTCCGGCCGAACTCCCCGCACCACAGAACCAGCGTGCTTTCCAGCAGGCCGCGCTGCTTAAGATCCTTCAACAGCGCCGCCGTGGGCTGGTCGGTGATGTCGCAATTCTTCTTGAGCTTTTTGTTGAGCTGCGTGTGATCGTCCCAGCTCGCGTGAGTCAGCATGACGAAGCGCACCCCGCGTTCCACCATGCGGCGCGCGGTCAGGCAATTTACCGCAAAGGGCCGGGTCATTTCGTTGTCGACGCCGTACATTTTCAGCGTTTCCGGCGATTCTTTGGAAAAATCGCGCAACTCCGGCGCCGCCATCTGCATGCGGAAGGCGAGTTCATAGGAGGAAATGCGCGAGGCGATCTCGATATCGCCGGTGTTGGCGTAGTGCTCTTCGTTGAGATCCTTGAGAGCATCGAGCGAGGCGCGCTGCATCTCGCGCGTGATACCCTCCGGATTGGAAACGTAGAGCACGGGGTCGCCGGCAGAGCGGAACACCACGCCCTCATAAGTGGAAGGCAGAAATCCGCTGGACCAGTTGGACGTTCCACCGCTGGTGCCGACACCGGAGCCCAACACCACGAAGCCCGGCAGGTTCTGCGATTCACTGCCGAGCCCGTAGAGCACCCATGCGCCCATCGTCGGCCGGCCCACCTGGATACTGCCGCTGAACAGCAACAACTGGCCCGGATGATGATTGAACGCATCGGTGTACATGGAGCGGACGAGACAAATGTCATCCGCGCAGGAGGCGGTATGGGGGATGAAATCGGAAAGCTCCATGCCGCATTCCCCGTGCGGCGTGAACGTGCGCGGGCTGGCGAGCACCGCCGCGGTGGGCTTGGTGAACGCCAGACGCAGGTTCTTGGTCATGGAAGCAGGCAGAGGCTTGCCGTCCCACTTCCGCAGCTCGGGCTTGGGGTCGAACAGATCGAGCTGGCTCGGACCGCCTTCCATGAACATGACGATGACGTTTTTCGCCTTGGCGGGGAAGTGCGGCTTCTTGGGAGCCAGCGGGTTGACGGCCACCGAACGGGCGCGGCCTTCCTGCTGCAGCAGGTTGGCCAGAGCAATGGTCCCGATACCGCCGGCGCAATCACGGAAGAAACTGCGGCGCGTCTGGATACGGAGAAAATCTTGGAAGTTCATAGGAAGACAAGCTACTCCCGATTGATGAATTCATCCAGGTTGAGAATGACCCGGCTCAGGCCGACCCATGCGGCGGCTTCGGTCTGGGGCACTCCTTCGATTTGATTGGGGAACAGGGCGGCGCGCGCTTTCTCGTTGGTCTGGAGGTCGCCCAGTTGCTGATCGTAGTACCGGGCCAGGCGTTCGGTTTCGCGCGCGCTGGGCGGACGCGACAAGGTCAGTTGGAAGGCGTAGTCCAGACGTTTGCGGAAGCCCTGCGGAGCCTCGCGTACCAGGCGGAACGCCATGCCGCGCGCGGCTTCGAAGAAAACCGGGTCATTGAGCAGGTTCAGCGCCTGCAGCGGTGTGTTGGATCGCTGGCGGCGGGTGCACGACAGATTGGAATTCGGCTCATCGAAGTTCATGAGCTGGGGATACGGCGTGGTGCGCTGGAAATGGATATAGAGCCCGCGGCGGTAGCGCTCCGGCCCTTTGGTCTCTTGCCACTTCACGGAGCTTCCATAAGAGAGCTCGGCGACGCCCTTGGGTTGCGGCGGACGGATGCTCGGACCGCCAATCCGTGAGAGATTCAGCAGTCCTCCGGCTTCCAGCGCTTCATCGCGGATGAGTTCCGCCGGAAGGCGCAGGCGCGATTGGCGCGCCAGCAGAATATTCGCCGGATCGCGCGAAATCAGGTCCTGGCGGACGGATGACGACTGGCGATAGGCAGCCGAAGTCACCATCAGGCGCTGCATGTATTTCATGTCCCAGTGGTGATCCATGAACTCCGCGGCCAGCCAGTCCAGCAGTTCGGGATGCGACGGCTTATCGCCCTGCGTGCCGAAATCGTCGGAGGTGAAGACAATGCCGCGGCCGAACAACTCCTGCCAGAAGCGATTGACGGTGACCCGCGCCGTGAGCGGATTGTCGCGCGAGACCAGCCACCGGGCCAGCGTCAGGCGGGACGGCTGCGGATCGGCCGGCATGGGATTCAGCACCGACAGCACAGCGGGCTGGACCTCCGGCCCGTGCTCCCGGTAGTCGCCTTTGATCTGTAGCCAGGTCTTAGGTGGATTGGGGTTCTGGGCGATCGTGGGCGCCTGGCTGAACGGCGGCAGCGTGGTGTCGAGATCTTTCAGCTTCCCCCGCAGTTCCTTGAACTTGATCTCTTCGAAGCGCTCTTTGCTGATGACCTGCTGATAATTGCTGATGAAGAAGCGCGTCATCATCTCGCGCTGCTTTTCGTTCCACTTCTCCGGTCCCAGGGCGATCAGCTTGACCCCGTTATCCACCATCACCCGCACCACGCCATAAGCAAAATCCCAGTCGGCGTGCTCGCCGGGATGCTGCGCGGTGTATTGCATCATCTTGGCCCACTCGGCCTCCAGCTCAGGCACGTGATACTGGGCGTAGAGTTCGTGCAGCTTCTTCTCGTAGGCCGGCCGTGCTTCCAGGTATGGGCCGACCTCGCCGGGCAGGGGCGCATCGATGTTGGTTTCTTCGGCGGCATTGAAGAACGCCGAGATCTGGTAGAACTCCTTCTGGCTGATCGGATCGTACTTGTGATCGTGGCACTGGGCGCAGCCGATAGTCAGCCCGAGCCAGACTGTGCCCACCGTCGCGGTGCGATCCTTCACCTGCTCGTCGCGAAACTGCTCCGGGTCCGTGCCGCCTTCGCGATTGGTGAGCGTGTTCCGGTTAAAGCCGGTTGCGATCTTCTGTTGCACGGTGGCGCCCGGCAGCAGATCTCCGGCGAGTTGCTCGATGGTGAATTCATCGAAGGGCATGTTGCGGTTCAGCGCTTCAATGACCCACTGGCGGTAGCGCCACGCCCAGGGGCGCGAGAGATCCTTCTCGTAGCCGTCGCTGTCGGCATAGCGCGCCAGGTCGAGCCACGGTCTCGCCCACCGCTCGCCGTAATGTGGGGAGGCCATCAGCCGGTCGACCAGGCGCTCGTAAGCATCCGGGCGATTGTCGTCGAGGAACGCATCCAGTTGCTCCGGCGTGGGGAGCAGTCCCGTCAAATCCAGGCTCACCCGGCGGATGAGCGCGCGTTTGTCAGCCTCGGGGGAGGGCGCGATCCCCTCCTTCTCCAGGCGGGCCAGAATGAAACTGTCGATGGGGTTGCGCACCCAGGCGCGATTGCGCACGGCGGGAACTTCCGGACGGCGAACTTTCTGGAATGACCAGTGCGCGACACGCGGCGGAGGCGCGCTTGATGCGGTTGCAGGCCAGTTGGCGCCCTGGTCGATCCAGTTGCGCAGGGTTTGGATCTCGGCGGCTGTGAGCCGCGGACCCACTGGCGGCATCACCGTCTTACCACCCTGCCCGGAAACCAGGCGGATGAGACGGCTCTCCGCGCCGTGGCCCGGCTTGATGACCGGACCGGTGTTGCCGCCGCGCAGGGCGGCATCTTTTTGGTCCAGCCGCAAACCGCTCATCTGCTGCTGCGAGCCATGGCACGATTGGCAGCGGCTGTGTAGCAACGGCTCGACATCGCGTACGAAATCGACCGGCTTGTCCGCGGAAAACAAAGGGAAACAGGCGACGGAAACGAGGGGTACCCAGACCCTCCACCCGGAGAGCGATGCCATGGCATCTATTATATAGAGATTGCGGCGCATAGGATTCTACCCCGTGGGGACGGTCGCATGCCGGCCCGCACGGTATGATCGAAACATGCGCGGCAAATGGGTCCTGATTTCGGGCTCCCTGATCCTGGCGGCAGTGGCCGCCGGGGCGCTGTCCTTGCTGCGCAAGGAGTCTCACCAGAAACCCGAGGCCCCGCGTCCGGCTCCGGCAGCCGCTACGATGCCGGACAAAGAAGTGAGTCTGCCCGGCAAGGTGCTGGCACAGCATGTCGTCACCGTGGGCGATCAGGTCTCCGGCACCGTCGATTCCTTCCTGGCGGATGTGGGCCAGGATGTGTTCGAAGGACAATTGTTGGCGCGCCTGACCAATCAGGGTCTGGAAGCCGCGCGGGAGAGCGCCTCTCAAGCCGTGGAAAATGCCCAGGAGCGGGTGAATAAGATCGAGGCGGATCTCATTGCCTTTCGTCTGGAGGCCTCGCGGGCGCGGGCCGACGCCGTGCGCTCCCGGGCCGAGTACGAACGCGCCGAGCGCACCTACCGCCGCCAGCAGATGCTCAACAACGCCGGCGCCACCCCCCGCCTGACCTACGAACGCTCCGAGCACGACTTCGACAAGGCTCAGCGGGATTTCGACAGCCTGGATACGCTGGCTCGGCAGGCAGAGGGCCGCATCGACTCGCGCCAGGAGGAACTGGAGAACGCGCGCAAAATTCTCGACGACAAAAAGCGGCAACTGGAGGACATCCAGATCAACATGCAGGGCATGGAGGTCCACTCTCCGGTTACCGGCGTGGTGTTGAACCGACAGGGAGAGGTGGGCAAACTCCATGAAGACGGCACCGCCATGTTCGAGATTGCCGCCGACCTCTCGCTCCTGCAGGTGGCCGTGGAGCCGGAGCCGCCCATGCTGGCGCGCATCCGCCCCGGTCAGCCGGCCTTGATCTTTGTTGCCGATCTCCAGGGCGCCATCCCGGGCACGGTCAAGGACATCCAGAACACCGTGGTCCACGTCGTGTTTACCAGTCCGACCGCCGTTTTACGTCCCGGCGTTACGGCACAGGTGCGCATCCGGCTGGAGGACGGGACGTAGCTCCGCCGCGATTCGGCAAACCGGCGCGACATCGGAGGTAACCCGATCCCCAAGTGGGCCCTGAGCGCATTCTGTCAGATTGTTACTAAACGTACAGTGACTGCTGGCGCCGAGGCGACCTGAGCTAGAATAGCAGCCGAACGGGTACTACCGTGCCTTTCTGAAATAGCACCTGCCGAGGCGCGGGACGATAAAATAAGGAAAAATCGGAAAAATCTTTTATGGAATTCCTCGCAAATAGTCTGTTGGAGCTGATCACCCAGACCTCCACGAATCTGCCGCCCGATGTGCGTGCCGCCATGTCGTTGGCTGCCGGCGCCGAGACCCCCGGAACCCAGTCTTCGCAGGCGCTCAACATCATCCTGTCCAATATCGACATGGCGCAAGAGGACGAGGGCCCCATCTGCCAGGACACGGGCATGCCGACATTCGTGGTTCACACTCCGGTGGGTGTCAACCAACTGAGGATCAAAAAGGCTATCCGGGAGGCGGTCGCCGAGGCAACCCGGCTTGGAAAGCTGCGGCCGAACTCGGTGGATTCGATCACCGGTAAGAATTCCGGAAATAACCTCGGCGAAGGCACACCGGTGATCCACTTTGAACAGTGGGAGGAAGACGAAATCGAAGTCAAGCTGATCCTCAAAGGCGGCGGCTGCGAGAACAAAAATATTCAATACTCGGTGCCCTGCAACCTGGATCACCTGGGACGCGCCGATCGCAATCTGGAGGGCGTGCGCAAGTGCATTCTGCACGCGGTCTGGCAGGCCCAGGGCCAGGGATGCTCGCCCGGCGCCTTGGGTGTTTGCATTGGCAGCGACCGCGCCCACGGCTACGAGTTGGCCAAGAGTCAGCTATTCCGGACTCTGGACGACACCAATCCCGATCCCACGCTGGCCAAGCTGGAAGGTGACATCATGCAGCAGGCGAACCAACTGGGCGTGGGCGCCATGGGTTTCGGCGGCCAAGTTTCGCTGATCGGCTGCAAGATCACCGCGGCCAACCGCCTGCCGGCCAGCTTTTTTGTTTCCGTGGCTTATGATTGCTGGGCCTTCCGGCGTCTGGGTGTGCGCCTGGATGCGGCCAGCGGCGCCATCACCCGCTGGCTCTACCGCGATCCGTCGCGTCCCGTCGAGCGCATGGCCAAAGCCGAAGGCTTCCCGCTCAGCGGCCGCGAGGTGGTGCTGACTCCCCCGCTCACCGAGGCGCAGATGCGCGCCCTGAAGGTTGGCGACGTGGTGCTGATCAACGGCGAGATGTTTACCGGACGCGACAATGTCCACGCCTATCTCATGAAGAATCCCCCTCCGGTGGATTTGCACGGCGCGGCGCTCTATCACTGTGGTCCGGTCATGCTGAAGCAGGGTGACGAGTGGATGGTGAAAGCGGCGGGCCCTACCACCAGTATCCGCGAGGAACCGTATCAGGGAGAAGTGATCAAACGCTATGGGGTGCGAGCGGTGATCGGAAAGGGGGGCATGGGCCCCAAGACTCTGGCGGCGCTCCAGGAGGCCGGTGCGGTCTATCTGAACGGCATCGGCGGCGCGGCGCAGTATTATGCTCGCGCGGTGGAAAAAGTCCTGGGCGTCCACCTGTTCGACTTCGGCATTCCCGAAGCAATGTGGCATCTGCGGGTCCGCGGATTTGCCGCGATTGTTACCATGGATGCCCACGGCAACAGTCTGCACGCCGATATCGAAAAATCGACAGGTGAAGTCTTGGCGGAACTTCAACAAGCATGACCGACCTTGCCCGCATCGCCAGCCTGGCGCGTAGCGGGTACGTCCAACGCATAGCGGGCGGCCCCCGGGCCGTCCCCTGGTGGACGGCGGTGCTGATTACGGCCAGTTCGGAGCGCCAGGCCGAACGGTACACCGAAGAAATCCGGCGCCGGTACGAGAATGGCAGAGTACCCGGCGGCGTTTTGTACCTGGCGGTCCCCGATCCGGGCGACCAGCGTATTGGCAGCGGAGGAGCGACATTTCATGCCTTGCGCACCCTGGCGGAGCACGCGCTTTACGGCGCCCGCGGCGAGTCCATGGAATCCTGGTGGTCCGGACAGCGGGTACTCATAATCCACTCCGGCGGCGATTCCCGCCGCCTCCCCCAATACTCTCTTTCGGGAAAGCTCTTCAGTGCCCTGCCTGTCAAAACCCCCTGGGGGGAGACCAGTACGGTATTCGACGAGTTCCTCGCCCTGTCCACGCCTTGGGCCGAGTGCTTCGCCGCCGGTCTGGTGGTGGCCTCCGGCGACGTCCTGCTGACCTTCGACGCGGACGAACTCGATTGGGAGCGGCCGGGGGTTTGCGGTGTCGCGATTCGCCAGCCTGCGGGAGTAGGCACGCAGCACGGCGTCTATATCGCCGACGAGGACGGGCGCGTGCATTGGTTCCTGCAAAAACCGGCGCCTGCGCAGGTGGAAGCGTCCGGAGGTCTGCTGCCCCACGGCATGGTAGCCGTCGATAGCGGCTTATTGCGCTTCGATCCCGATGTTGCCGCCCTGATGATGGAGTTGGCCGGCGTTCGGGGGACCAATGCAAGCTGGCAATTGGCGCCTGGAATCGTGGAGCGCTCCGGCTCCGCCGCGCGCGTCATCGACCTCTACGAGCACGTCACCCTGGCTCTCACCGGACAGTGGCGCCCGGGGCCGAACGACTCCGAAGTGCATCGCGAATTGGCCGACGCTCTCTACGGTTTGCCGTTCTGGTGCTCGGTGGTGGATGGGGATTTCACTCATGTCGGCACCACCCGCCATTTTCGGCGCCTGATCACGGAGGAGAGCGGCTTCGCGGAGCGCTATTCCGCGCAGCATCGCCTGGCGTCGGTAAATCCGCCCGCGGTGACCGGTTCCGGCGTATTGATCGACAGCGTCCTGGCCGCCGGAGGAGAGCTGAGCGCCGATGCCGTCGCCATCGAATGCGACCTCGCCGTGCCGGTGCGGGCTGCCGCGGGGGCTATGCTCCACGGTCTCACCGGACTGGAAACCCCCGTCGAGGTACCTGCCGATACGGTCGTCCACCAGATTCCCGTCCTGCTGGAAGATGGAGGGCGCGGCTTCGTCATGCGGGCTTACGGAGTAGAGGACGATCCCAAAGTCTCGCTTGAATCCGGCCACGCGACCTGGTTCGGCAGGCCGGTTCGGGACGTATTCCATACCCTGGGTCTCGCGGAAGAGGAAGTGTGGCAGGGCGCGCCCGGGTCCGAGCGGACCTTGTGGAACGCTCTGCTGTTTCCCTTGGGGACGATCGCGGAAGCGTGGGATTGCGCTCGCTGGATGATGCAGTTGGAGGACAGCTACTCGGCGGATCGTTGGCGGGCGGCTCGCCGGCTTTCGCTGGCGGACAGCGCGCGTTGGGCCAATACACGGGCCCTCGAAGAAGCGCGCACCCAGCGCCGCCAGCTCAACTGGCATCTGACCGCCGTCACCCTGGCGCAGGCCGGGGCCGATATCCGGCCGCTGCTGTCCCACTCTCCCGGCGTCATGCCGTTGGCCATGACCGGCCGCGGGCTGGCGGAATCGGCTGCCGCATTGGAGATCGGCGATCCTACCCGTTCCGCCAGCCAGTATTTCCAGGCCAGCCTGTTTCTGAACCAGGCCGGATTGGCCCAGGAGGCCGACCGGAGCCGCGCCGCGGCTTTTTCCATGGTGCGCCGGGCCGTTGAGACCGGAGAAGACGAAAACGTCTTCCACCGGAGTGGGCATGTCTGGCATCGTGCCCTCGTGAAGGTAGCTGCGCCGCCGCGGCTCGACCTGGGCGGAGGCTGGTCCGACACACCGCCCTTCTGCCTGGATTGGGGCGGCACGGTGCTGAATATGGCCGTGGAGCTGAACGGCGAGTACCCCATTCGCGCCAGCGCCCGTCGGCTCGATGCTCCCGTGATTCGCTGCGTTTCCCTCGATAGCCGGGAATGCGCTGAGTTCCGCTCGTGCGAGGAGATTCTGGCGTGTCCTTCGCCCGGCTCCGCCTTTTCGATCACGACGATCGCACTCCAGATGGCCGGAGTGGTCCGCCACGGCGAGCGCCTGGAACGGACTCTCGATCGCCTGGGAGGCGGCCTGGAACTGGAGACGTTTGTGGACCTGCCTATGGGGTCCGGTCTGGGCACCAGTAGCATTCTCGCCGCGACGGTTTTGCAGGCTCTGGCCGAGATGCTGGGCTCACCGCTCAGCGAGCAGGAGCTCTGCGACCAGGTGATGTCCCTGGAGCAGCGCATGACCACCGGAGGAGGCTGGCAGGACCAGGTGGGTGGAATCTATCCCGGCGCCAAGCTGGCCGTGAGCGGTCCCGGTCTGCGCCAGCGCGTGCGCATTGAGCCGGTGGACTGGAGCGCCCGGCGGGAGGCCGAATTCCTGGAGCGCTTCGTGCTCTACTATACCGGCATTCGCCGCATGGCCAAAGATCTTCTGGCCGAGGTGGTGGGCAGCTACCTGGCGCGCGAGGTGGCCACGGTCCAAGTGCTGCACAGTATCAAGACCCTGGCCCTGGAGATGGCCTACGCCCTGCGGGCAGGGGAATGGGAATACCTCGGTCAACTGATCGACCGGCATTGGGAGCTCAACCAGGTGCTCGACCCGCATACTGCCAGCGCGCCCATTAACGCCGTGTTGCGGGAGTTGCGGCCCCACCTGGCCGGGGCAAAACTCGCCGGCGCCGGCGGCGGTGGATTTCTGATGTTGCTGGCGAAGAGCCCGCGTGAGGCCGCGGCCCTCCGCTCCCACCTGGCCGGCCTGCGTGGTGGAGCCCTCTATGATTTCCGCATCGCCACGGACGGAATACGAGTAATGCGCGGCGCCACCGCGGCCTGAACGTCCCATGTTACTATGGTAGGTAAAATAACTACTTTACGGAATCATATGGAAGAAGCTGTTTCGGCAGCCGATGCAAACCGCAAATTCTCCCTCATAATGCGCGGGGTGCGCGAAGGGCGCAGCTATGTCGTGACCAGCCATGGACGGCCTGTTGCGCGCATCGTTCCCGCTGGCAGGCATCGGGACGTCGTTTCGGGTGCACGAACGGCTCTGCTGGCCCGCCTCGAACGTCAGCCTGTTATCAATGCAGGGCACTGGACGCGCGATGAGCTTTACGAGGACGAGAAGTGAAAGTCGCGCTCGACACCAACGTTCTCGCCTATGCGGAAGGCATTAACGGGATTGAGAGGCGCGAGACCGCCCTTGATCTGGTGCGCCGGCTTCCGCAGGAGGCCGCCGTCATTCCCGTTCAGGTTCTCGGGGAATTGTTTAACGTGCTGGTACGCAGGGCGGGGAAATCGAGGACAGATGCTCGCGAAGCCTTCCTAGGCTGGCGTGATACGTTTCCGGTTGTCGAAACGTCGGCTGAGGTCATGTTGGTGGCGGCTGATCTGGCGACGGATCACCACTTCGGCATCTGGGATGCAGTCATCCTGTCCGCTGCTTCGCAGGCAGGCTGCCGACTGCTCCTTTCCGAAGATCTTCAGGATGGCTTTACCTGGGGAGGCGTAACAGTCGTCAACCCCTTTGCATCACCACGTCACGCCCTCCTGGAGGCCCTGTTGGACGATGCCGCAGGAGCATGACCGGCGTCAGGATGGACAAGTGGCTCTGGGCGGCCCGCTTTTTCAAGACGCGCGCGCTGGCCGCGCGTGCCTGCGACCTCGGCCGCGTCGAGTCCAATGGGCAGACTGCGAAACCCGCGCGAGAAGTCCGCGTCGGCGACCGCTTGCACGTCAAGAACGAGGGAGGTGCCTTTGAGGTGGAGGTCACGCTCCTCAGCGAGATCCGCGGCCCCGCGGCCGTGGCGCAAACGCTCTATCGCGAGACCGAAGCCAGCCGGGAACTGCGGCAAAAACTGGCGGAAGAGCGCAAGGCAATGCCCCGCTTCGAATCCATCTCCGTACACCGCCCCTCCAAACGCGATCGCCGCGCGCTCGATCGCCTGCGCGGCCGCCCGTAGCGCACGCCCTCGGCGTGCCGCGTCGACCCTCCTGTCGACGTCCAATTCTCCCACTACCCCGCTGGTGTCCCCCTCATCCATTCCAGAGTCTGCCGTATACCCTCATCATAAGAAGTCTTCGATAGCCCACCCAGCTTGCTAACCACCTTGGCGTCATCCAGAATGACCGGCGTCTCCTGCAAGTAGAGCATCTCCGGCAGTTCCCTCATCAGCGGATTGAACCATCCCGCCATGCGCAGCAGCGTTTTACCGACCGAGCGAAACTTGGGCTCCCGTCCAGCCGCCAGGTAGACTTTTTGAATGAATGCCGCACCAGTAATCTCGCCGGCGCCGCCCAGGTTCCATGCCTGCCCATAGCAGTCGTCCCGCGACGCCAGTTCCGGGATCACCGGCCCCGCATCCGGCACATACAGAAATTCGTGCGGCGTCGAGACCGGCCCCAGCCAGTTGGCCGTCTTGCCTGCCAGCGCCGCCCGCAGGATCGGATTGGCCAGGCTGCTGTCCGCGTAAGGTCCATAGAAATCCGGCAGCCGGATCACCATGCCCCGAATCTTGCCCTGGGCGTCGGCCTCCAGCACCGCGTCTTCCTGTTCCTTCCGCATCTTTCCCTTGAAAGCGGCCGGCTGCCGGGGATGTGTCTCGCTGACCTTGCGAGCCTGGGGAACCCCGTAGCTGTAGACGCTGGTCACCAGCACCAGCCGCTGCACGTGCATGCTCGCGGCGGCCTCGATCACGGCCCGCATCAACTTGGGATGCAGTTCGAAATGCGTATACGGCACACCCACCGTGTAGATGATCGTGTCCACGCCCCGGGCGGCTGCTCCCGCCGACCGCAGGTCTGCTAAGTCGGCGTCGAACACCTCCGCGTTCTGCATTCGCCCGAAGATGCTCTCCAGCTTGCTGCGCGTGCGGCCTACCACGCGGAAAGGGATACCGCGCCGATCCAGTTCCGCGCCCACCACGTGTCCAATCGGACCCGCCGCGCCAAAAATCGCCACATGGGTCATCACTGTTAAAATAGATCCAAAATGATCCAAACGCTATTCGGCACCGTAGAACAAGAGCCCACCCTGCTCGAACGACTCAAGAGCGGTGTGCAAAAAACGCGCGCCGGGCTGGTGGACCGCCTGGAGGATATGCTCCAGGGCAAGAAGGAAATCGATGCCGACCTGCTGGATGAATTGGAGTACACGCTTATCAGCGCCGACATCGGCGTACGCACGACGCAGGAGATTCTTGAACGGATTCGCGAACGCGTCGACCGCCGCCTGGTGGGCGACGCCGCCGAACTCCAGGGCCTGATCCGCGAGCACCTCCTGGAGATTCTCCAGTCGAGCGAGCATGCTCCTCCTCGCGTGGCCGAACCGCCGGCTGTGATCATGGTCGTCGGGGTGAACGGGGCGGGGAAGACCACGACCATCGGTAAAATGGCCCAGCGATTTCTCAACGAAAATCGCAAAGTGCTGCTCTGCGCCGCCGATACCTTCCGTGCCGCCGCGATCGAACAACTGGAGATTTGGGCCCAGCGCACCGGCACCGAAATGATCCGCCAGAAATCCGGCGCGGACCCGAGCGCCGTAGTCTTTGATGCGCTCCAGGCCGCCAAGGCGCGTAAGACCGACTACGTCATCGTGGATACCGCCGGCCGCCTGCAAACCAAGGCCAACCTCATGACCGAGCTCGAAAAGATGCGCCGTACCGCCGCGCGTGTCGTCCCTGGCGCTCCGCATGAGGTGCTGCTCGTCCTCGACGCGACCACCGGCCAGAACGGGCTGGAGCAGGCGCGCAAATTTACCGAGACCTCCGGCGTCACCGGCATCGTCCTCACCAAGTTGGATGGCACGGCCAAAGGCGGCATCGTGGTGGCCATCGCCCGTGAGCTGAATATTCCCATCCGCTATGTTGGTGTGGGCGAAAAAATCGAGGACCTCCTGCCGTTCGATCCGGAGAAGTTCATCGAATCCCTGTTTGCCAGGTAATCCAGTCCAAGCGCCCGCGCGTGGTGCAAGAGGCATGAGCGTCGACTATCTTCGTGAAGCAATCGATCTGGCCCGCAAGGGGCGCTCTCTAGCCAGCCCCAATCCCATGGTGGGCGCCGTCCTGGTGCGCGACGGGCAAGTGGTTGGGCGCGGCTTTCATACCTGGGCCGGCGTCAAGCACGCGGAGATCCTGGCTCTCGAAGAGGCCGGCGAGCAGGCCCGCGGCGCTACGCTCTATCTCAACCTGGAGCCTTGCGCGCACCAGGGCCGGACTGGCCCCTGCGCCGACGCCCTGATCCGCGCCGGCATCCGCCGCGTCGTGGCGCCTCTGACCGATCCCAACCCCCTGGTGGCCGGTGAGGGTTTCCGCCGCTTGCGCGCCGCCGGCGTGGAGGTTGAGATCGATTCCACCTTGGCCGCCGAAGCGGAAAAACTCAACGAGCCATTCATTCACTTCATGCGCACCGGCCGGCCCCTGGTCACGCTCAAAACCGCTCTCACCCTGGACGGCAAGATCGCTGCGCCGGACGACAACCGCGGCTGGATCACCAGCGAGAAAGCGCGCCTGCACGTGCAGCAATTGCGCCACGATTCCGACGCCATCCTCACCGGCATCGGTACGGTGCTGGCCGATGACTGCTTCCTGACCGATCGCACCCATCTGCCCCGCAGCCGTCCGCTGCTGCGCGTCGTTGTGGATTCCCAGTTGCGCCTGCCGCTCGATTCGCGCATGGTGCGCAGCGCCCAGGAAGACCTGGTCGTCATCGGTACCTCCGCCGCCTCCGCCGACCGGCGCAGGGCTTTGGAAAGCCAGGGCGTCCGCGTACTCGCTTTCGACGGCCGCGGAGGCCGGTCCGATCTGCGCCGCACCATCGAGTGGCTGGGCGAGCAGAAATACCTCTCCCTCATGATCGAGGCCGGCAGCAAAGTCAATTGGGCCGCGCTGGAAAGCGAACTGGTCGACAAGATCTTCTTCTACTACGGTCCCAAGATCCTGGGCGGCATGGAATCCCTGCCCATGGCCGGCGGCATCGGCCGGCGCCGCCGTTCCGACGCCATCGGCGTGCACTCGATCCAACTGCATTCCATCGCCGCCGACGAGTTCGCTGTGGAAGGCTACATTCGCAAGGAGATCTGAGTGTTTACCGGAATCATAGAAGAACTGGGTACAGTACGGTCGCTCGTTTCCGGCTCCGCCGGAGCGCGACTCCAGGTTCGCTGCCGTACGGTCCTGCAGGATAGCCCCGAGGGCGCCAGTATCGCCGTCAACGGAGTCTGTCTCACCGCCGTGGATCTGCGCCCTGATTCGTTCTCCGCCGATCTCGCGCCTGAAACTTTGAGCCGCAGTAACCTGGGCCGGCTGCGTCCCGGTTCCAGCGTCAACCTGGAGCGTCCGCTTGCCCCCTCCGGGCGCCTGAGCGGCCACATCGTGCAGGGCCACGTCGACGGCACCGGAGAGTTCCTCTCTCTGGAATCGCTCGGCGAAGACAACTGGTGGCTCCGCATCCGCGTGCCTCCCGAGCTCGATCCCTACCTGGTGTTCAAAGGCTCCATCGCTATTGACGGAATCAGCCTCACGGTTGCCGCGCTCGAAGCCGATGTGCTCTCGGTGACCATCATTCCGCACACCTATCGCCACACGACACTGGGCGGCTATCGTCCTGGAGACCTGGTCAACCTGGAATGCGACATCCTGGCCAAGCATGTGGAAAAGCTGCTCCGCAAGCTCAACCTGCAGTCGCCCCTGACCATCGAAAAGCTGAAGGAGAACGGCTATTGAGCCGGCCGCCTACTGCTTCAATTCCGCGCGGATCTCCGCCGCTACCTCCCGAGCCTTTTCTACCGCGCCCGGCTCGAAGCTGATCGCGCCCACCCGCGCGTGCCCGCCTCCGCCGTAGCGCTCGCAGATACTCGCCAGGTTATGCGTCGGCTCTTCCTTCGCCCAGGGGTTCGATCCCACCGAGATCTTCGTGCGGAAGCTCGACGGACTTACC
>CAZMRK010000380.1:0-4088 GCA_964568355.1 uncultured Solibacteraceae bacterium
TTACCGCTTGCCGGCGGCGGCTCGCCGGGCGGCCTCTGCAGGTTTAACGACTGTAACCCCGACCCTCGTGATATCCATAGGTTTGTCATGGCATTGGGCGTTCGGGAGGCGGCTGTGTTTGATCCCCTATTGCACGAGATCGACTTAGCGCTCTCTGCCCGGCAATATCCACTCGGTTTCCCTCTGCAGATTTGTACGAACTCCCACGAAGTGCTGCGGGCCGCCCAGGTGGCCTGGGGCAGCCACCGGCCGGCTTTCGATCGGCAGCCCTTGCAGATTCGCGCGGTGGTACAAGAGGAGGGTTCGGCGGTGGAATCTCCCCCGGCGTTCCGCAGCCAGGGGCGCCAGATTGCCATCGTCTACGATCGCGACAATTTCGCCGTCTGCGATGCCGCCTCGCGCACGGCCTGGTGTTTTGTCTCGCAGCGGACGGCGGCGGACGACCGGGCATTCCGGTTCCACTTTTTGGAAGCCATGGCATACCTGCTGCTGTGCCAGAGCTACGCGGTTCCTGTCCATGCCGCCTGCATCGCCCGCGAAGGAAGTGGATTGCTGCTGTGCGGACCCTCGGCCTCGGGCAAGAGCACTCTCGCGTTCGCCTGTGCCCGCGCCGGCTGGACCTTTGTGTGCGATGACGCCACCTGGCTGGTGGTCGATGCCGAAGACCGCACCGCCATCGGCAATTCGCATCAGGCCCGTTTCCGCGAGGATGCCCCGCGTTTCTTTCCGGAACTGGCTGGCTATGCGGTGCTCCAGAGACCTAACGGCAAGCTGTCGCTTGAAGTTCCGACCGCCGACTTTCCGCAGATCTCGACCGCCACCGAATGTTCGATCGGCGGCCTGGTCCTGCTGGATCGTGGCGGCAGCGCTCGCCTGGAATCATTGCGCCCGGAAGCCGTGGTGCGGCAACTGCTGTGCGATATGCCGTCGTACGGCCCCGAGGTTCGCGAGATGTATGAGCGAACGCTGAGCCGTCTGGAAGGACTGCCCGCCTGGAGCATGGGCTACACGACCTTGGAAGAAGCCCTGTGCTTGTTGGAACGTACGCCGTGACCCGCGCCGAGGTCCATCCCGCCACTGCTTCTGCGATCGCACCGAATCCGTGGCCCGATTACCGCTCGATCCCCGAAGGCCCACGCGCCGTTCTGGCTGCCCTCCATCTGACCGAGCCGGATCGCGAAGGGCTGTCCCGGCTGAGCGATGCGGCGTGGGCGGAAGCGCTCGCGTTTGCGGATCGAACGAGGCTGCCGCTGGCCGTGCGGCGCGCCGCGCCGCAGGCCGGCCTGCCGCGCTGGGTACGACAGCGGCTGGAGCACAACGCCGCCGGGAATCGCGAACGCATTCGCTGCATCCGCGAGATCTACCGCGAGATGCAAACGCGCCTGGCCGCCGCCGGGATCGCATTCGTGGCGCTGAAGGGTTTGACTCACTGCCCGCACTTCTGCGCAGCCGAAGAACGCCCCCAATACGACATTGATCTCTATGTGCCGCCCGCCGCGGCCCAAGCCGCGCAGGATGTATTTCTGGCCTGGGGCTATGAGCCCATACGCGGCATGGACTCCTTCCCAACCGATCATCTGCCCGCGCTGATTCGCAAGACGGGCTGGGAGTGGCGCGGAGATTACTTCGACGTGGAGATCCCCCTGGCGGTCGAGATCCATGTGCGCTTTTGGAACGAGAAGCTGGAGCGGCTGCCCGCGCCGGGCGTGGAGCAGTTCTGGGAACGGCGAATCGTGCGCGAAGTTGCAGGCCTGGAACTGCCGGTCCTGGACGCGGCCGATGCCCTGGGATACGCCGCGCTGCATTTCCTCCGCCACCTGCTGCAAGGCAGCGCGCGCCCTTTCCATGCCTACGAACTGGCCTGTTTTCTGGATGCGCGCGCCGGGGATGCGGCATTCTGGCAGCGCTGGCAGCAATGCCACGCGCCAGCCCTCCGCCGGCTGGAGGCCGTCAGCTTTCGTGTGGCGCAGAAGTGGTTCGGATCCCGCGGCGGGCCTTGCGTCGAAGCCGAAATCGAAACTCTCCCAGAAGACGTGCAGGCTTGGTTGGAGACGTTCGCGACCGCCCCGCTCGCAGCCCAGTTTCGACCGAATAAGGATGAATTGTGGCTGCACCTGAGCCTGTTGCACTCACTCTCCGATTGCCTGCGCGTCGTCCGGCGGCGATTGCTGCCGCTGCAAATCCCCGGTCCGGTCGATGCCGTATTCGTACCGGATAGCCAGATGAGCTACCGGCGCCGCCTACTGCAACAGGTCCGCCGCGCGCGGTTTGCGGCCCGCCGCGCCGCCCATCACCTACGCGTGCTGCCCGGCGTGTTGGTCTCCGGCGCGCGCTGGTGGTGGAGAACGAACGACCTGGGAGGCCAGTTCTGGACCTTCCTGGCTGCTGCTGCGCTCTTCGACGTAGGCCTGTTCATCTTCGTGCTGCTTTACAACCTGTACCTCCTGGACCTGGGCTACCGCGAGGATTTTCTCGGCAGGCTGTCGGGAGTGGGAACGCTCGGTACCGTGGCCGGTACGCTTCCCGCGGCCTGGATCGCGCGCAAGCTGGGGATGCGCCGCGCGTTTCTCGCCGTGATTGGCGCGAGCGTCACGCTGGTGGCCCTGCGAGCTGTAGCCGGCGGCTCCGGGCTGCTGCTCGGACTCGCCTTCCTCTGGGGCCTGATCTTCGCCCTGTGGGCGGTGCTGATCGCGCCCATGATCGCTGCGACAGTGGCCGAAAATCGGAGGCCAAAAGCATTCAGCCTCTTTTTTGCCTCCATGATCGGAGTAGGCGCGGTAGGGAACTGGATCGGCGGAAGGCTACCGCTCTGGCTGCACGGCAAACAGCCTGCGCTGCTGTTCTCCGCTGTCCTGATCGCTGCGGCTGCGATTCCGGCCCTGTGGATTCGTTCGCGGCCGATGGCCAGGGAACGAGCCCGCCTCTATCCGCGCAGCCCGTTCCTCCTGCGTTACCTGGCCGCCTTCGCGATTTGGAATCTGGCGACCGCCTGCTTCAACCCCTTCACCAATGTCTATTTTCACCGCCTGAATTTTGCCGTGGAGCAGATCGGGACGTTGTTTTCCGCCAGTCAGTTGTGCCAGGCAGGCACGCTGCTGCTGGCGCCGCTGGTCATTCGGCGTCTCGGTTTGGTCCCCGGCATAGCCTGGATGATGGCTGGCACGGCGATGGCGTTGGGCGTTCTGGCTGGCCAGCCGGCAGGAGCCGGAGCCGCGTTCGCCTACGTCGCCTACATGAGCGTTCAGTGGATGAGCGAGCCTGGATTGAATACGCTGCTCATGAACCACGTCGCTGAAGAAGAACAAGGCGGCGCCTCTGCATTGAACTACCTGGTGGCCTTCCTCGCCCAGGCGGCAGCGGCATTCGTCGCAGGTCCGCTATTGGCACAGAGCGGCTACGCTACGGTATTGGGTGGTGCTGCGCTATTGGCTCTTGCGGCGGCAATTCTGTTCGGTCTTGTAGTGGCCGGCCGCAGCAGTGCTCCATCCAGCTCAGAAGCTCGCCGCGCCAGCGTTCCGCCGTAAAGCGCCTGCGCCAGGTTTCGCGTGCGTTCTGCCGGACCAGGTCGAGCCGGTGCGGTGCATCTCGCAACAGTTCGATCGCCCGGTGCGCCATCTCCGCTGGATCGTTGCAAAGGAAGCCGGTGCGGCCATCTTCCAGAATCTCCGGGATGCCGCCGGAAGGAAATGCAATCACCGGTACGCCGGCGGCGAATGCCTCCAGGATTACGCGAGTGGTAGCCTCATTGCCGACCGAAGGCACCAGCAGCAGGTCGAGCGTGGCCAGTGCCTGATGCGGATCGCTGACCCATCCCGCGAACTCCACGGGAAGCCTCGCGGCAGCGGCACGCACTTCGCGCTCATAACGCACCGCGGCAGGCTCGGAAAACAAAGCCGACCCGTAGATCGCAAACCGGCACTCGGGAAGCGCCCGGTGAATCAAAGAAGCGGCAGCCAAAAATTCCTTCTGCCCCTTTTCCGGAGCGATGCGGCCGACACACCCGATCTTCGCCGACAACCGCCGTTCCGATCCGCCACCAACCCGCGACTCTCCGCCGCGACCCACCTGCATCTCCGATCCGTCACCGA
>CAZMRK010000381.1:0-7736 GCA_964568355.1 uncultured Solibacteraceae bacterium
GGCGTGGATGTCGATAACCTGCTCGTCTCCCAGCCCGACTACGGCGAGCAGGCCCTGGAGATCACCGGCGCGCTGGTCAATTCGAGCTCCATCGACGTGCTCGTCGTCGATTCCGTTGCCGCTCTGGTCCCCAAGGCCGAGTTGGAGGGAGAAATGGGCGATAGCCACATGGGCGTGCAGGCTCGCCTCATGTCGCAGGCTCTCCGCAAACTGACCGGCACCGTCTCGAAATCCAAAACCTGCCTGATCTTCATCAACCAGATCCGCGAAAAGATCGGCGTCATGTTCGGCAATCCCGAGACTACTACCGGCGGCCGGGCGCTGAAGTTCTATTCCTCGGTGCGGCTGGATATCCGCCGCATCGCTGCCATCAAGGACGGCGACAGCGTGGTCGGCAATCGCACCAAGGTGAAAGTGGTGAAGAACAAGGTGGCCTCGCCATTCAAGGAAGCCGAGTTCGATATCATCTACGGCGAAGGTGTTTCCAAGGAAGGCGACCTGCTTGACCTTGGCGTGGCCCAAAACCTGGTGGAGAAAAGCGGCTCGTGGTTCAGCTATAAGGGCGATCGCATCGGTCAGGGCCGCGAGAACGCGCGCCAGTTCCTCAAGGACAACAGCGATATCCGGCAGGCCATCGATTCCCAGTTGCGCAAGCAACTCGGGCTGGTGAAAGCCGATGCCGCGCCCGCGCCAGCGGCTCCCCCTGCCAAGCCGGAAGCGCCCGCCGCGCGGCCTCCGGCGCCTGTAGGCGGACGGCGATAGCGTCAGCCGGTGCGTGAAAAGCCCGTTCTGCGCTGCTTTCACGCATCGGCCCTCAAAAAAAGCCCGAAAATCGGGCTTTTTTGCTGTATTTCTCTTTACTTCGCCGCAAGCCTTCCCTTATGATTGATAACGATTGAGACAGGCATTTTCGAAGTGCCTGCCTCACCTTGTTCGATGGTGATGTACGGCAGGGCTCCCATGAGGGCTTCTGCATAGATTAAGTAACTGCACGGGAGAATCAAGGAGATTTATGGCCAATCAACGACTGACTCAAACACAACTGGTAAGGACCCTGGCGGAAAAGGGCGAGGTCAACAATAAGGTTGCTCGCGCATTCCTGGATAACCTTGCCAGCATCGCAATCAGCGAAGTGAAGAAGAACGGTGTATTCGTTCTGCCTGGCATCGGACGCTTGGTTCGCGTCGACCGCAAAGCCCGTACCGGACGTAATCCGGCGACCGGCGAAACGATCAAGATCCCTGCCAAGAAGGTGGTCAAGTTCCGCGTAGCCAAAGCCGCCAAGGATGCGATCGTTCCTCCGAAGAAGAAGTAGGAAAAAGCAGCATCGGGCCTGAAACACGAAACCCCGCGAGGCATTGCGCCCGCGGGGTTTTTGTTTTGCAAGTGATTGAGGATTTTTCTGAAGCCGAGATGAATCTCCGCCCAGCTTGCGGGCGGCTCCACGAAGCTTACGCCTGCTTCTTCTCTTCGACCTTTTCTTCGTCGCCCTTCAAGGCATGCTTGAAGTTGCGAATGCCCTCACCTAAACCCTTCGCCACTTCTGGAATTTTCTTGCCGCCAAACAGCAACACCGCAACTCCAAGAATCACGAGAAGTTCAGGCACGCCAAGGGATCTCATACGGCCTCCTTTTTCGCTGACAGAGTTATTGTAAATATTTCAATAGCTTCGCGTCAACTTCCCGTTTCCTGGCCGGTTGGGCCGGCCAGTCCGGGGGACCGCCCCCAAGCCCGGATTTCTGCGACGCCCTGATCACTGGGGAGCCCGTCTACACGGTGGAAGAAGCTGGGGAAGCCGTGGAAGCAGCCGCCTGGGCCGCGCGTACTTCGAAGGTGTATCCGAACCCTCGCACCGAATGGATCATCCTGGGATTCGCCGGGTCGGCCTCCACCTTTTGCCGCAGCCTGAGCACGTATACGTCCACGGCGCGATCAGTAATGGCGCGATCCTGGCCCCACACCGAATTCAGCAGGTGCTCGCGGCTGAAGACCATCCCCGGCCGGCTCATTAGAAACTCCAGCAGCCGGAACTCGGTCGCCGTCAGCGCCAGCGGCGTCCCATTCAGCCGCACCTGGCAACTGCCCCGGTCGAGCACCAGTCCGCCGGCGTCCAGCACTCGTGCCGGCGCGGCCTGGCTGCGAAATTGCAGCTTAATCCGGGCAATCAACTCCCGGACGAAGAAAGGTTTCACGACGTAATCGTTGGCGCCAAGCTCCAAACCGACAATACGGTCGGTCTCGGCGGCGCGAGCCGTCAAAAAGATGATGGGGATGCCGGAGAAATCCGGATTCTTACGGACAGCTTTGCAGATCTCTAGGCCGTCGTAGTCCGGAAGCATGATATCGAGCAGAATCAAGTCGGGCCGTACCTGCTGGCACAACTCGAGCGCATCCCGGCCGGTTTGCGAGCCGCTGAGAGCAAACCCTTCCTTCTCCAGGTTGTATTTCAGAAGAGCAAACAGGTCGGCATCATCTTCAATGAGGAGTATCTTCTTCTTCATTGCATTCATCGGGATAACCCGACTGTATCCGGCCCGCAGTTACAAGAACGTTAAGAAGCGGTGAACTCCGGATTAAGTTCTTCTTCCGTCTGCAACCCCATGTTTTCCATAGGCAATGTGAAGAAGAACGTGGAGCCCTGCCCCGGCCGGCTGTCCACCCATACCCGGCCCTTATGGGCCAGTACCAGGTGTTTGACGATCGCCAGGCCCAGCCCCGTGCCGCCCAGGGCGCGGGATCGGGCCTTGTCTACGCGATAAAAACGCTCGAACAGCCGCGGCAGATCCTCGGCCGGGATGCCCATCCCGGTATCCCGCACAAATAGCTGCACCCAGGGCGGCCCCGAGGTGGCGCCGACCGTGATCCTCCCGCCTTCCGGCGTGTATTTGATGGCGTTGTCCAGCAGGTTGCTCAGAATCTGCGACACCGCTTCGGCGTCACAAAATACTTCGCCATCTCCGGCCGGAAGCTCCTGCACCAGTTCGATACCCTTTTTTTCCGCGATCGGCCGCATGGTATCCAGCGCGGAAAGCAGCATCTCGTTTACCTGGTAGCGGTCGAAACGGAAGTTCTGGCGCCGCATTTCGATGCGGGAAAGCGTCAGCAGGTCTTCGGTCAGGCGCGCCAGCCGCTCGGCATTGTGGCGGATGATACCCAGAAACCGCATATTGTTCTCGCGGTCGTCCAGGGCCCCATCCATGAGCGTTTCCGCGTAACCCTGGATGGAGGCCAGGGGGGTGCGCAGCTCATGCGACACATTAATGACAAAATCCTTACGAATTCGTTCCAGTTTCTCAAGTTCCGTGTGCTCAGCCTGCAACTGCTCCACGGTCTTCTGCAAATTAGCGCCGGTCTCGTTCAATTTGCCGGCCAACTGGCCGAATTCACTGTCATCTACCTCACTCAGCCGCGCCCGAAAATTCCCTTTGGCCAGCTCTCCGGCAAACTCGATGATGTTGCCCATGCGCCGCTATATCTCGCGGCGCATGGGCAACATCATCGAGTTTGCCCATGCGCCGCGAGATATAGCGGGCCAGGAATGCCGCCAGCAGGATAGCCGGAAGAAAAGCCAGCGCCGCGCTGGCCAGGATCCGCCGGCGGATGATCGCCACCTGCCGGTTGATCTCGGAAAGCGGCACCGCCAGTCGCAGCGCTCCCGCCGGCACCGGTACTGCCACATACAGAAAATTCACACCGAGCGTATGGCTGTGGCGGACATTCGACCCCACCTCCCCCGCCAGCGCTTTCACCAGCTCCGGACGAGTGCGATGGTTTTCCATCTTTTCCGGACGGGCGTCGGATTCGATCAGCACCCGCCCATCCGGAGCCACCACGGTCAGACGGCTGTTGGCGGCCTGCGCCATCGCCTGCACCTGCTTGGGGGTCAAATGCTCCGGCGGCTCGATGGCAAAGGCCATGGCACGCCCTTTTTCGACTAATTCCCGGGTGAGATTGTGGACGTAGCTGTTCTCAGCCACTTTGGCGGTGAAGAAATCCACCGCCCCCAGCGCTACCAGCAGGACTACGCAGACACCAAACAACAGCTTGAAGAAAATTTTTGCGGTCACACAACTTCCTCGAACCGGTAGCCAAAGCCGCGAACCGTCGTCAGGTGCCGTGGATTGTCGGGCTCTTCTTCGATATGCTCCCGCAGCCGGCGCACATGGACATCCACCGTGCGCGGGGTGACGAATCGCTGCTCACCCCAGACTTCCTCCAGCAGTTGATCGCGGCTGAATGCGCGCCCCGGATGGGTCAGAAAGAACTCCAGCAGCTTGAACTCCGTCGAGGTGAGGGTCAGTTCCTGCTCGCGCAGGAAGACGCGCCGCGCCGTGCGGTCCAGCCGGAACGGCCCCAGCTCCACCTGGACCGGCTCCTCCTCCCGCTCCCCGCGGCGCAGGTGCGCCTTCACGCGCGCCACCAGTTCGCGCGGGCTGAAGGGCTTGGTCATGTAATCGTCGCCGCCGATCTCCAGTCCCAGCACGCGGTCCACTTCGTCCGAACGCGCCGTCAGAAATACTACCGGCGTCCGCGCCAGGACCGCGGATTGACGGATCTGCCGGCACAATTCAAACCCGTCGCCTTCCGGAAGCATCACATCCAGCAGGATCAGATCCGGCTTCCAGGTCTCCAGGTCTTTCAGGGTCTCTCGTGTTCCAGACAGAACACAGGCCTGGTAGCCGTTGCGGCTGAGGTTGTAGTCCAGCAACGAAGCTAACTCCGCCTCGTCCTCGACAATCGCCACTCGTTTCGGCATTGCGTTAGTAAACTATTATTTTACCTGTCCCCATCCGCTAGGCCCGGGAACGCCTCCAGCGCTCGTTCAACCGCAGCACGACGATCGTGACCGCTACCAGCGCGACGGCCGCCCCGGTCATGGTCCATACGTGCTCCCGCAGATAGCTCGTCGATTCCATCCCCACGCGCACGCCCAGCCAGGCCTCCCCGAAGTACCGGATCACCCGCGCCACCAGGATGACCGATAGAAACGAGCGCAGGCTCGTCCGAAAGACTCCGGCCGAGATGACAAAGACTTTGAGTGGCAGCGGAATCACCGGCACCAGGGCTGGAATAAACACCGTGGCCAGCCCGTAGCGCTGGAACCATGCCCGGAAGCGTTGCGGATTCCCCGGCTCCGGCGGGTCCTGGAGCAGCTTGCTGCCCCCCTTCCGCGAGGCCGTAAACAGGAACACATTTCCCACCAGCGAACCCAATACCGCCATGGCGGCTCCCAGATACGCCTGTTCGGGAGCCTTGGCGGCAATCAGCACCACGAGCGCATCCATGCCCATCGCCACGGGAATTCCCGCCGAATCGATGAATGCCAATAACAGAATGCCCCAGACGCCATAGTCGACCAGAGCCATCGTGAGTTGTTGAAGCAAGACCTATTGTAGCCTGACCGTCATGTCCTACAGGATGTCGGCGAAGGACTTGCGCAGCTTGTAAAACCAGGCGTGACCGGCCAGGAAAAGGGCTCCTGCCAGCACCCAGAGTTTCCACAGCGCGCCCAGATCCGGCGCCCGGCCCTCAAAGAAAATCGACCGGTAGTTGTGTACCAGCACAAACATCGGGTTCTTGCCCAGCAACGCGAGCGCCCAATGCGGCAGGCGCAGCAGGTCGGTTTCCGGATAGCAGATCGGCACCAGGAAAAAGCAGATGGTCAGCAGAAATCCGATCACCTGGCCCAGATCCCGCACAAAGGCACCCAGCGCCGCCAGAAACCAGCACAGGCCGGCTGTCAGCAGGATCTGCGGCACCAGCAATAATGGCAGCCACACCACCGAAGCCGGTATCGTGCCGCGGATCAGCAGCAGGAAGATCAGATAGAGGCCCAGCGCGAACAGTTCGCTCACCAGACCGGAGACCACCAGGTTGAACGGCAGGGTCTCGATCGCGAACACCAGCTTCTTCACGAAATTGCGATGCTCCAGGATCACCGTAGGCGCGCGCCCCACCGCTTCCGAAAAAGGCAGCCAGACCAGGAAGCCGGCGAAGAAATACAGCGCGAACCCGGACCGGCTGGGGTCGTTGTGATAGCGTGCGCCAAGCACCAGCCCGAACACGAAGAAATAGGTGAGCATCAGTAGCAGCGGGTTCAGGATGGTCCAGAACGTCCCGCCCAGCGAGCCGCGATAGCGCCCCAGGATGTCGCGCCGCACCATGGTGCGAATGAGGCTGCGGTTCTGCCAAAGCGTCGTAAACGGCAGCGTAAAGGCTCGCCCGAAGGAGCGCAGCAGCCGTTCGCGCCGCACCGTGGAGTGCGCGGCGATCCGCAGCGGCTCCAGTTGCGTCTGCCCTTCGCCCACCGCCGCATCCAGCAGCAGGAAGGGCCAGCCCTGCTCGTAATACCAGCAGACGCCTTCGCGCAGGGGTGAAACAAATACCTGGTAGCGGCCCGGCTCCGGCGGCAGCTCGAACACGAGAGCCACCTCGGCCGATACTCCGGGCGCAATCTCCTGGGCGGGCGAGACGCGCTCTCCATCCACCAGAAGTGTCCCGGTATCGCGGTCGAAGAGATGATAGCCCACGGCAAACCCGTCCGCGGCGCACCAGCTCTCGGTGGATCGGTTCTCCATCCGGAAACGCACTTCCACGGTCTGCGAGCCCTCCGCCCGCCGCAGGGCAACCTCCTGATAGGCTACAGGCTTCACGAATATAACCAGCCAGGATACCGCTCCCGCACCGCGCCGGTTTTGCGCCCCACCGCGTAGATGCCTTCGCCCCGCAGTTCGGTGGGCAGCGAGTAGCGCTTCAGCAGATGGATCAGCCAGGCGTACTCCGGGTGTGGTTCGTCGCGAAACGGCCCGGTCTCGAGCAGCGCCACCTCGAATCCGGCATTCTCCAGAAGCTGATGGATCTCCCGCGGCGTGTACTCGCGGTTGTGCCGCGCATCCACCTCACCCTCCGCCGAAGGTTTGATATAGGCGTGAAAGAATCCCGGGTGGTAGCCCTGCAGGATCGCCGAAACGCCGCGCAGCGCGGCGATGTTGGGTGTGGTGAGCACCAGCGCGCCGCCCGGCTTCAGAATCCGGTTCACCTCCGCCATCAGGTGCATGGGGTCTTCGAACAGGTGCTCGATCAGTTCGCAGCACAGCACGGTAGAGAAGTATTCATCGGCGTAAGGAAAGCGGTCCTTCTCGGCGTTGAACAGATCGATATCGCACTCGAAGCGTTCGCCCTCCGCCGAAATGACGGAACGGTGATCCACCTGGCCCGCCGGCCCATAGTAGCAGCCACGCACCTCCCCATAGCCCTTCTGCGCGCGCAGCGCCGGCGTAATCTGAAGATAAGCTCCCATCTCCAGCACCCGGTCGGCCGGCCCCCCCGGAGGAGTAATTTCAAGCGTCTTCTGCAAACGCGTAAGATGCGTCTCCACATAAGACCGGGATTCAGGCGTTGCGGCCCACCCACGCAAATATTCGGCGGGAACCGGCTCCGCCGGGGGTTGGGGGTTGGGGATTGGGGGTTGGGGAAATGCTTTGGCAGCGGACTCGTCCCATGGGCGGCCTTCCACTATGGATTCCAAGAAATCGGCGTAGCACTTCGCCATGCGGTCCCAGTTGCACTCTTCCTCTACGTAGCGGCGAGCCCGATCCCCCAGCGCCCGCGCAGCCTCCGGCCGCGACAGCAGAAGGTTCAGGTACTCGAAGATCAGCTCTTCTTCGCCCGCTCCTACGGGGACTTTCAGGCAGACGTCATCGGGGAACTCCTGAAAGGATCCGACTTCGGAAAC
>CAZMRK010000382.1:0-7467 GCA_964568355.1 uncultured Solibacteraceae bacterium
GGAACGCGTCGCCGGGCGCAGTTGGATCCTGAGCTTTGCCAGCGCCGCTGTGGTGGCTCTGCTGGTGCTGATCTGGCTGGGGACCTCCGGCCCCGGCTTTCTCGGCTATGGCACCTCCCTGTTGTGGGGCGGCTTGCCCAAGGGTGACTTCAAACCCTACTACGATGTCGTCGTTACCCCCGGCAATCGCACGCTTCGCCGCCGCTCCGATCAGTTGATCACCGCCCGCCTCATCGGTTTTCAGACCGAACGTGTGCGCCTGTTTGCGAAATATCAAAGCGCTTCCAAGTGGGAGCAGACCGATATGCTGCCGCAGTCCCGGGGAGCCGCCTACGAATTTCTGCTGGCCGGGGTGCCGGAATCGATGGACTACTACATCGAAGCCGGCGGCGTTCGCTCCAAAAACTACCACCTGAATGCCATCGATCTTCCCAGTGTGAAAAAGCTGCGCGTGACCTATCATTTCCCCCAGTGGACCGGACAGAAGGACGAAGTGGAGGATCCGGGCGGGGATCTGCGCGCCGTCGAAGGCACTCTCGCCGAGGTCGCCATCCAGACCGATAAGCCGCTGGCCAATGGCACCATTCTGCTTGACGACGGCACCAAAATCGGGCTGCGTTCGTCGGGTGACGGTTGGCTGAAAGCCAACGTGCCCATCCAGAAGGACGGCATGTATCACGTGGCTTCCGTGGAACAGGGTGAAGACGTGCGCCTCACCGAGGACTATTTCATTGAGGCCCGCGGCGATTCGCCGCCCGTGGTCAGCCTGCTCCGCCCCGGCAAGGATGCGCGCGTCAGCCCTGTGGAAGAGGTGACCATCGCCGTCCAGGGCAAAGACGATTTCGGGCTCCGGTCCCTCAGCCTGCATTATTCGGTGAACGGCGCCCCCGAAAAGGAAGTCCAACTCCTCAAAGGCAAGGGCCAAACGGCTGCCGATGCCTCCGCGGTTCTCTACCTGGAGGACTACAAGCTGGTCCCCGGCGATGTGATCAGCCTCTACGCCACAGCGAAGGACGCGCGCTCCAGCGCCAGCACGGACATGTACTTCATCCAGGCTGAGCCGTTCGAGCGCGAGTACACCCAGTCTCAGCAGCAGGGTGGAGGCGGCGGAGGCCAGGAGGATCCGGGCGGCGAGATCTCCCAGCGGCAGAAAGAGATCATCGCGGCCACCTGGAACCAGATCCGCGATACCTCGGGGGATAAGGCGGCCGCCGCGGAGAATGCCGCCTTCCTGGCCGGGGTACAGTCCAAGCTGCGCGATCAGGCGATGTCGCTGGCCCGCCGTATGCAAAGCCGCCAGCTTTCCGGCGCCAGCCAGGCCTTCCGCAGCTTTGCCGAGGACATGCAAAAGGCCGTCCAGGCCATGGGCCCGGCCGCCGACCATCTCAAAGGTTCGCGCTGGCAGCCGGCGTTGGCCCCGGAGCAGCAGGCGTTGCAGTACCTGCTGCGGGCCGAAGCCACCTTCCGCGAGATCCAGGTGGCCTTCGGCAGTCGTGGCGGAGGCGGCGGAGGAGCCTCCGGAGCCGGACGCGATCTCCAGGGCCTCTTCGACCTGGAGCTGGATACCGAAAAGAACCAATACGAAACCGGACAAAGCGCCTCCTCGGATCAGCGCCAGAAGCAGATCGATGAGGCGCTGCAGAAACTGGAGCAGTTGGCTCGCCGCCAGCAGGAACTGGCCGAGCAGCAGCGCAATCAATCGCTGACCTCCCAGCAGCGCTGGGAGCAGGAGATGCTGCGCCGCGAGGCCGAGCAGTTGCGCCGCCAGATGGACCAGCTTTCCCGCGGCTCCAGCCAGCAGGGCCAGCAGCAGCAAGCTTCCCAGCAGGGTCAACAAGGGCAACAGAGCGGGCAGCAGGGACAGCAAAGTGGACAGCAGGGCCAGCAAGGCCAACAAAGCGGACAGCAAGGCCGGCAGCAGGGCGGCCGTATGGCCACCGGTCTGGGCGGGGCACAGCCCCAGCAGCTTCGGCAGGCGCTCGATCGCCTGGAGCAGGCCCTCCAGGATATGCGCCAGGCGGCCTCCAGTCAGGCCGCCGGTACCCCTCAGAGCGAGGCCCAGGCCCGCCGGGCGGCCGAACGCCTCAAAGAAGCTCGGGAGATGCTCTCCGGCCTTCAGCAGCAGCAGAACGGCCAGCAGATGGACGAGGTGACTCGCCGTGCCGATCAGCTAGCCGAACAGCAGCGGGATTTCAACAACCGCCTCCGCAAGGCCTTCGGCAATTTGAACAGCATGGAGGATCTCCGTGGGGGCGGCGAGGGCGCTCGCGGCATGGACCGCCAGCAGGCCGAGCAGATGTCGCAGGAACAGCAGCAGATGAGCAGCGAGCTCCAGAAGCTGGAAAGCGAGATGCAGAAGGCCACCCGGGATCTCGCTGGAAGCAATCGGGAAGCCGCTCGCAAGCTGCGGGAGGCTTTAGCGGATCTCCAGCAGAATGAGCTGAGCGCTCGCATGCGCCTGAGCTCCGATTTCATCCGCCGGGGTCTGGGAGCTTATGCGGCCCTGCGCCAGGGTACCATCACCCAATCGCTGAACGACCTGAAGGACCGCCTCCACGAAATCCAGGGCCAGATGGGGCAGCAGCAGGGTGGGCAGCAGTCCGGAGACGATGGCCAGAAAGCTCTCCGCCAGGCGCTGGCCCAGGCGGAACGGCTGCGCCAGCAGATGGAGCGGCTCGCCAAGTCCGGCCAGCCGGGCCAGTCAGGCCAGCCAAACCAACCAGGCCAATCTGGAATGGATGGTCAGAATGGCGGGGGACCACTGGCCGGCGGCTCGCCCGGTTCCGGTCCACAGTATGGCCGCGGCACACTTGGACGGCGTGATCTCCCCAACGGTCCGATGCCTCTCGGCGGCGGTCCCGCCTCTGCCGAGCAGACCTATCGAGATAGTCTGAACGGACTTTCGCGTCTGGAGCAGGCCGTTCGAGGAGAACCGGACCTGAGCCGGGACGTCCAGGAATTGATGCGCGATATGCGCGGAATCGATCCGCGTCAGTTGGGCACAGATCCGCTGCTGGCGGAACGGATCAACAGCCAGGTCCTCACCGCTATGGAACAGGTAGAATTAAAATTACGCCGTCTGGTCGATGACACCCAGAGTGGCGTACATAGCGGTACCCGGCAGCCGGTGCCACCGGCTTACGCCGATGCGGTTGCCGAGTACTTCCGGCGCCTGAGCAAAGAAAAATAAGGGCCATTTGCTTAATGGCCCGAATTTCGATATAGTTTAGGGTAATTCCCATGAAAGCCAGTAACAGTCTTTGGAGAGACCAGCTATTGGACCGCATGCCCCCTCATCTGGCCAAGGAACTGGACATCTACGAGAACGAGATCGCTCTGAAAAAGCAGGGAAAGATTGAGGATAAGGTCTTCGCGGAGACGCGGCTCCGCCGCGGTTCCTATGGCCAGCGCTACGATAACGGCCAGCGGCACGACGGGCACACGACTCGCAAACTGGAATATCCTTTTCCGGGAACGAAAGGCCCCAGCACTCTCTGGGATGCGCCGGGAATGCAGCGCATTAAGATACCGTTCGGCGGGCTAAATGCCAGCCAGTTGGAGGTCCTCGCCGAGCTGGCCGAGGAGTACTCCGACGGGATTGCCCATATTACTACCCGGCAGGATTTCCAACTGCATTTCGTGCACATCGAGGACGTACCTTCGCTGATGCGCCGTCTGGCCGCGGTAAATATCACCACCCGGGAAGCCTGTGGAAATACGGTGCGGAACGTGACCGCGTGCCCATATGCCGGCATCTGCCCGGATCAGGGCTTCGACGTCACTCCTTACGCAAAAGCGCTGGCTTATTATCTGCTGGGCCATCCGGACACCCAGAGCTTCGGGCGAAAGTTCAAGATCGCATTCTCGGGCTGCGCGGATAATGCCTGCTCGCTCATGCGGATCCACGACGTCGGGCTGGTGGCGGCGACGCGCGAGATCGACGGCCAGATGCGCCGGGGCTTCGCCATGTACGTGGGCGGCGGTCTGGGCACGGTGCCTTATCAAGCCAAGCCGTTTGAAGAGTTTGTCCCGGAAGAAGAGCTGCTGCCTCTAACTCAGGCGATCGCCCGCGTATTTGCCCGCCTGGGCGAAAAGAAGAACCGCAACGCCGCGCGCATGAAGTTCCTCGTGGTCAAGCTGGGAATGGACGAGTTCAAGCGACTGGTGAAGGAAGAACGGGCCATCCTCACGCCGGACGAGCGCTGGACGGGCTACCTCAAGGACGTCGAGCGGTACGAAGAGAAGCCGCTGAAACCCCCCAGCCTGCTCCAGATCACCCCCGCCGCGCCGGAGGGCTTCGCGGAGTGGCACAGGACCAACGTATACCCCCAGCGCCAAGAGGGATATAGCGCCGTGACGGTAGCGCTTCCGCTGGGCGACATCACCGCCACCCAACTGCGCAGAGTGGCGGATGTGGCGCGCCAGTACGTGAAGGAGACGATCCGGTCCACGGTGGAGCAGAACCTGATTCTGCGCTGGGTCAGTAATGCCGATCTGCCGGCAGTCTATGCGGAGCTGAAAACCGCCGGGCTGGCGATACCCGGGGCGGGCACGATTACCGATATCGTTTCGTGCCCGGGCACGGATACCTGCAAGCTGGGCATCTCCTCGTCGCGCGGTCTGGCGAACGAGCTGCGGGACCGCCTGACGGCGAAGAACGGCTCGCTCGACGATGCCGTCCGGAATCTGCACATCAAGATCAGCGGCTGCTTCAATTCCTGCGGGCAGCACCACATCGCGGATCTGGGCTTTTACGGTGTCAGCCGGAACAAAAACGGCTACACGGTCCCCCACTTCCAGGTGGTTTTGGGAGGCCAATGGACCGAAAATGCAGGCTCTTACGGGCTGGCGATCGGCGCCGTGCCCTCCAAGCGCATTCCGGAAGCAGTGGACCGGATCACCGGCCGGTACGTGGCCGACCGGCAACAGGGCGAATCATTTCAAGCTTTTGTGCGGCGCATCGGCAAGGCCGAGTGCAAGAAGATGCTGGACGATCTGACGGCGGTGCCGCCGCACGATGTGGACCCATCGTTCTACACCGATTGGGCCGATGCACGGGAATATACCATTGGAGATATGGGAGTCGGAGAGTGCGCCGGCGAAGTGATCTCGCCGATCGAGTTCGCGCTGACTGCCTGCGAGCGTGAAGTCTTTGAAGCCCAGTTGCAGTTGGATGGCGGAGAAGTCGAAAAGGCGGCGAAAACGGCCTACGAATCGATGCTGCACGGTGCGGTGGCTCTGCTGGACTGGCGAATGATCTCGTACCCGGCGGCAACGGATGGAATCGTGGAGCAGTTCCGGAAGCATTTCTACGACACCCAGTACTTCTTTGACCCGTTCGTAGGAGGGAAGTTCGCGCAGTATTTCTTCCAGGCGCACGAGCAGGCTGCCGACCGGCAGGATGCCGAATCGGCGCACCGATTGATCGAAGAAGCGCAGCTTTTTCTCGAAGCCTGCCATAGCTGCTATGGGCGGATGGCTTCGCAAACGACGACGGTTTAAGGACATGGCCGAAGAGACTGTCTTGCAGCACGTCAATATCAAGATTTTTGCGCGGGAGGCGAATATCCAACTGGGTGACGCCATCCCGGTGTTCCACCGCTGGATCCAGAACAGCGTCTGCGAAGAATTGTTGATCGACGTAGCAGACTATGGCCATGTGCCGGCCGGTCCCGGAGTGGTGCTGGTCGGGCACGAAGCCAACTACAGCCTGGATCAGTCGTTCTATCGGCTGGGGCTGCTCTATAACCGCAAGAGCGTCCGGGAAGGCGGGGCGCAGGACAATCTGCTCCAGGCCTTCTATTCGGCGCTGGTGGCCTGCCGGCGGCTGGAGGAGGAGCCCGAATTCCAGGGCAAGCTCAGATTCGACGCCGGGCAGGTGGAGGTGATTGTCAACGATCGCCTTCTGACGCCGAACACGGACGCCACGTGGGAGAAGCTGCAGCCGGAGCTGCAGAAGTTCTTCGATGGAATCTACAGCAGCGGCGGCTACCATCTTTCCCGCCTTGGTGAACCGAGAGAGCGCTTCCGGGTGGGCGTAGAAGCCTATCATCCGGTGGCTGTGCGCTCTCTGCTCGAAGCGGTGCAACCGGTCTAAATCGGTTTCGCCTTCCTCCCCTGTGCTACCTTTCGATTGATGGCGAAAATAGAACGGGCGCTACTGAGCGTCACCGATAAAACGGGCATTGTGGAGTTTGCCCGTGAGCTGAGCGGTCTGGGTGTGGAACTGATTTCGACCGGCGGTACGGCGCGCGCGCTGCGCGATGCCGGCGTGGCGGTGAAGGACGTTTCCGAGGTCACCGGATTTCCCGAGATGCTGGACGGCCGGGTGAAAACCATGCACCCGAAGGTGACCGGCGGAATACTGGCGATGCGCTCCAAGCCGGATCACGTAGCGGCGCTGGTGGAGCACGGTATCCAGACCATCGACATGGTGGTGGTGAATCTTTATGCGTTTGAAGCCGTCGCCGCCCGGAGCGGAGTTACGCTGGCCGAGGTGATCGAGAACATCGACATCGGCGGACCTACCATGATTCGCTCGGCTGCCAAGAACTATCAGGACGTGGCGGTGGTGGTCTCTCCGGCGGACTACACGGCGATTGTGGCAGAGATGCGGAAGAGCGGCGGCGAACTCTCCGCGGAGACGAAGTGGAATCTGGCGCGAAAGGCTTTTCGGACCACGGCGGATTACGACCGGGCGATCAGCGCTTACCTGGCCCAACTGGATCATCCGGGGCCGCTTCCCGCAACGCTCGATCTGCGGGCCGATAAGTTGGTGGACCTGCGCTACGGCGAGAATCCGCATCAATCCGCGGCGCTCTACGGCAAACCCGGCCGGGGCGTGGCGGGCGGCGAACAACTGCACGGCAAGGAGCTTTCCTACAACAACCTGGTGGACCTGGATGCCTGCTGGCAACTGGTAAACGAATTCGCCAATCCGGCGACGGCGATCATCAAGCACACCAATCCCTGTGGGTGCGCGGAGCAGGCGACGCTGGCCGAGAGCTATCGCAAGGCGCTGGAGTGCGACACGGTTTCGGCATTCGGCGGCGTGATCGGGTTCAACCGGGTGGTGGACGAGGAGACGGCGCGGGAGGCGGCCAAGCTGTTTGTGGAGGCGATTGCCGCGCCGGGCTACGAGCCGGGAGCGCTCGAGGTGCTCAAAGCCAAGAAAAACCTGCGGCTGCTGAAGGTGGCGGCGGGACAGGACCCGCTGGTGATCAAGTCGATTTCCGGGGGCTTTCTGGCCCAGACCGCGGATCTCGACCGGTTGGACCGCGGGGCGGCGAAAGTCGCCAGCAAGCGCGCTCCGACGGACGAGGAATGGGTCGCGCTGGAATTTGCCTGGAAGGTGGCCAAGCACGTGAAGTCGAACGCCATCGTATTCTCCCGGGCGGGGCAGACGGCCGGCGTGGGCGCGGGACAGATGAGCCGGGTGGATTCGGTGAAGATCGCGGCGATGAAAGC
>CAZMRK010000383.1:0-29042 GCA_964568355.1 uncultured Solibacteraceae bacterium
ATGTGCGCCACCGTGACCAGTTCGCCGGCCTTCCAGAGCTGATGCCGGACCGAGACGCCGATCAGCGCCAGGCTGTGCGCGGCCTGGTGGATCAGCTCCAGAGCTACGGCATCGCCGGATTGCGCTGCCCCGTCCACCAGAGGCGCCAGGCGCGCCACCCGCGAGCGCGGCCAGTCGTCGCTATAAAACAGATGGAGCAGCTCGTTGGCATCGGCCGCCCCGGACGCTTCGAGCAGCAGCCCGTGCAGCGAGGTCGGCGGCCCCCAGCCCTCCTCCATGCGCAAGGCCGCCCGCAGCGCCTGGCGGGCAATGTCGAAGCCGCTGCCTTCATCCCCAAAAATGTGGCCCCAGCCGCCCACGCGGGCGGTGCGTCCCGACGCCGACCGGCCGAAGCCAATGGATCCCGTACCGGCGATCGTGATGATGCCGGGCTCCCCGGCCGTGGCGCCCGAAAGCGCGATCACCGCGTCGTTGGTCACCACCAGGCGGTCGGCCGAGAGCAGTTGGGCCAGGATGCCTTCCTTGTCGGCGGGGCCGCCGCTCATCCCGAAACACGCGGCGTGGAAATGGATCGTCGCAGCATCCAGCCCCGCCCCGGCGCACGCCGCCATGAGGCATTCCTGCACCGTTCGCGAAAGCTTGCCCGGCCCTTCGGCCACCGAGACATGATTGCAGGGACCACCGGTGCCGACGCCCAGCACGCGTCCGGTTTCATCCCCAATTAACGCGGTTGTGGAGGATTGTCCACCATCCACACCCAGAAATAGTTGCTTCATCACAATTCGTATAAACGGTAGCCGCTGACCTCGCCCACCTGGCGGAAGCCCCAAAGCGAGGGGTGGCTGAAAAAATCATCGGCAAAAAGGTCCGTGGCCATGACCACCAGGTAACCGATGCCGCGCGCCTTCAGTTCCTCGATCGCGGCTCGGCGAAGGCCGAACAGGGGCTCCAATTCGCTTTCGCCCGGCGAGGCCGCCAGCGTCTTCCATTGTCCCTCAGCATCCTGGCCTTCGAGGCGCAGGCGGACGTGTTGCTGGTCGCGCGAGCAGGTGATCTCCACCGCATCCACCATCAGCCCTCCCCCAAAATCCGCCTGGAGAAACATCCCGGGAAACAGGCCCTGTTGGCTGGACCAGCGGGTGACCAGGCTGTTGTCGAAGGCCATTTGAACATACCAGGGGTTGGGATGCGCGCGCAGCCGCCAGTCGGAAGCGCGTGGCCATTCCCGGCCGTCGTGGAACATGCGCAGCTCGGTTACACTCCAGTATTCTGACTGGTGCCGCCCGGTCTGGACCACCCGGATGGCTTGCAGATTTTGCGGGGCAAAGCGGAACCGCAGCAGGCGCGTCGGCGCCGACTCGGGAACCAGCGGAGTCCACAGGATATCCTGAAGAACGCGGTTCGACGCGGATTGATAGCCCACCAGCACGTCGCGATTGGTATAGGCCTCCGGTAGCGGGTTCAAGGCCAACACCGGGGTGCCTGCGGGGACCACTCGTTCCAGCAGGCGCGCCATCCCATATCCGGGAAGATTCGAGAGTAGATAGCCTTCCTCAGGCTTGATGCGCAAAGCTTCGCGATGCGCCACTTTGCGCAGGCGCCAGGTGTAGGGACCGGCATAGAGGTTCAGGACGTCCGGCCAGGAAAGCAGGGCATGCGCCACCACCAGGCCGGTTGCCAGATAGCGGCCCGCCCTCCCCCAGGAAAGAACAGCCATGGCGAAAGCCACCGCAAGAAAAGGCGCCGCCGGAATCAGAAAGCGAGTGCCGATATTGCGCAGGAACGGAATCCCAAACACCAGCGCCGCCAGCCACAGCCGACGGCCGGCAGGGCGGCGGAGCGCCGCCAACGCCAGGGGCATCAGGAGAAACACCGGACCGAAAATACCCGAAAGGCGGCCGCCAATCGTGATCTGCGAGGGGATCTGCCTCAGGCTGGTGAGGTCGTAGTGGCGCAGGTACTCCAGATATTCGCGCTCAAACCCGATCGTCACGTAGCGATTGGGGAACCATGCGTTAAAAAACGGGGCCAGCGGGTTATGCACCCACAGCCAGTTCTTGGCCAGCCACGGGGCCATCATCAGCAGGGCGCAGCCGCTGACCACCGCCGCCGCGGAAACCATGGCGGTACGGTCTCGGCGCAGCTTCCAGGCCAGGAAACCAAGCGCATAGGGGAGCCCCAGTACGGCCGTATACTTGGCGGCATAGCCGAATCCGGCCATCAGCCCGATCGGAATCCACAAGGCGGAGACCCGTTCGGAATTCCAGATCTCGAGCAGGTAGAAGAGCGTGAAAGCGACCGCCGCCACACCAGCATCGATATAGGCACTGCTGCCGTCGATTCCCACCACCGGGCTGAGAAAAAAAAGAAGCGCGCCGCACACGCCCGCCGGCGCCAGACCAAGGCGTCTCGCCCAGCAGATCATCGCCAGGGGCGTAGCCGCCAGGAAGGCGAAGTGCACCAGCGCCGCCGCCGAATGGCGGCCAAAGGCGAAGGCGAACAGAAACAGCATCTCGATGCCCTGTGAGAGGCTGGCATAGAGATTGTTGGTGATGCGGTGAAAGCCGTGCTCGCGCATGTAGCGCGCTACCAGCCCGAGATGGTATGCGCTGCCGTCCGGGCTGATCTCCGGGGCCATGGCGTTGGAAAAATAGAGCACCACGTATATCGCAAAGAAGATCGTGAACAACCGCCGCCAGAACGGGTCGAGCGGCGGAAGGGGGTCGCCGGCGGGGCGATGTGCCCCCCGGCGCCAGGCCCAGGCGAGAATCGCCACCCCTACCGCCAGGAAGACCCCTTTTCGCGCAAGTTGCGCGGCACACAGCAAAAAAACCAGGAGACTGAGCAGAGGTGCCCCGGTGAGAAAAGCCAGAATATGCTCCTCTTCGCGGAAGAAACGCAGGTGAAGGCCGCGCAGCAGCAGCTTGCCCAGCGCCGTCGCGACCGCCACCGTAAACAGGAATCCGAACAGGATGTAAACCGCTTGCGGGATCACTGGAGGAAACCCGCCTCGGTCAGAATGAAACCGAGCGCAGTGCCGTCTTCCGGCGATGCCCACACTTTGTCGGGCTGGAACAGGACGGTGTTGATGGCGCCTGCCATGAGGAGGGAGGAGGGTACCGGCCAGACGAACTGGCGCGAACCAGGCTCGTCACAGTGGACTTCCTGGAAAGGATGGCCGTTGATCCGGATCGAGATGGTGACCGGGCCGGTGTGGCGGAAGGTAATCTCGGGCACGGCCAGATCGAGCGAGAATCGCAGACCGGCAGTCTGCTCCAGAAAGAAACGGAGTTCCGGATGCTGCAGGGCCCAGCGCCAGGTGCCGCTTTCCACTACCGGCGCGATATCGCGAACGATGTACAGGTCTGCGTTCGGAGCATTCATCCGGATGAAATGGCCGAGGCCGTCACGCTCGGACGAGACGGGTACTTGCCGTTGCGGAGGAGGAGGATACGATTCGGATGCTTCGCCGCAGGCTGTCAGAGAAAAAAGAACCGAGGCAAGCAATAGGACCCAAAAGTACACGAAGCAGTGAGTATATCCAATCGTCTTGGGACGGGACTAGAGCGGCAGGACGCCGCACTCAAGCCGTCTTGTCTTTCGCGTAGCAGATAGAGTTCAGCTTGCAATCCAGACACTTGGGATTGCGGGCCAGGCAAAGCTGGCGGCCATGGTGGATCAACTGATGCGAAAAGAGAATCCATCGATCCTTGGGCACAATCTTCATCAGGTCTTGCTCAATCTTGACCGGTTCCGTGTTCCGCGTTAGATCCAGCCGCAGAGAGAGACGCTGCACGTGCGTGTCGACCACAACGCCGGAGGCGACGCCGTACGCGGTCCCCAGAACAACGTTGGCTGTCTTGCGGGCAGCTCCGGGAATCGTCAGCAGTTCGTCCATTGTGCGCGGCACCTGCCCCCCAAACCGCTGGACGACGGCCCTGGCGGCCCCCACAATTGACTTCGCCTTGTTGTTGAAGAAACCGGTGCTACGTATATCTCCTGCAAGGACTTCCGGCCTGACTGCCGCGAAGTCTTCCGGGGTAGGATACTTGGCGAACAGACCCGGCGTCACCATGTTGACGCGCTTATCCGTGCACTGCGCGGAAAGAATGGTTGCGACCAGCAACTCCCACGGAGTCTGGTGGACCAGAGCGCAGGTAACGTTGGGATACATCTGATCCAAGCGCCGCAGAATCTCCCGGACGCGCGCCTGACGATCGGCTGCGGTCTTCGGCCGCGGAACGGAGGCGGATTTGACGGCAGGCATGTAGTAATCCTCGAACAACTGTAGGGTGAGTCCGTAGGATATCACGCCTCCGGGAGTTTCCTGTTGCCTTCCAGCCGGGTACGATGGTGTAAAGAGGCTGCACAAATCAAGGGACCGTGTGGCCGTGCGGGATGAATCCGGAAACTGAGGAGGGCACCTCGGGGCCGATGAAGGTTTATACGCTCGAGTGGGAAATGATATTGCCGGTCTCCGTCCAGGAGGCCTTTGAGATTTTTCAGGATCCCTATAACCTGCCGCGTGTTACGCCGCCCTGGCTGAATTTCCGGATTACCTCGACCGAGCGGATACACATGCGGCGGGGGGTCGAGATCCACTACCGGATTTCCTGGCTGAGAGTTCCAATTGCCTGGAAAGCGGTGATCCTGGAATACGAGCCTCCCTTCTATTTCGTGGATCAGCAGGAGCGCGGTCCCTACCGCCTGTGGCGGCACCATCACACGCTCTGGCCTTCCGAGGAAGGCACCGTGATCCGCGACCGCGTGGAATATGCCCTGCCCTTCGGTCTGCTGGGGCGGATTGTCCATTTCCTCTTCGTGCGCCGGCAGTTGGAAGCGATCTTTGCCTACCGCCAGGAGGCCCTGTTCGAACTGGCTCGCACCACCGCTACGGAGCGGTGAGCTGCAGCCGCGTGTCGGTCATCTGCCAATCCGGCAGCTCGTAGACCCGCAGCTTGGTCTCAACCACCGCCGTAACTTCCTTCGACTCATAAGGACCGAGCGAAACACCTTTGAAGGTGAACCGTCCCACCGGTTCTTCGCCTTCTTTCTGCGTGCGGCCCAGCAGAGATACCGCTCCTGAAAGATCCCCTGCGTCTGCCGACGAGTGATTCACCAGCAGAAAATGAGCTTCCGTTTGTTTCTTGGCATTCTGCACCAGGCGCACGCCGGTCACCTCAATGTATTTCTGCATCGGGTTCGTGGCAGCCGCCCCGGATTTGGCGGATGGAACGTTTTCGAGCACCGGGGCGCCGTTGCCGGAGGCCGCCGAGGCGGGGGCCTGCGAGTCGCCCTGAAAGTGCCGGACGGTCCAATAGATGCCCGCCCCGGCTCCGACAAAAGCCAAAGCGAAGAGGATGCTCATCACCCAGGTGGGCAAACCGGCCCGAGGCGGCGCCATAGCCAGCGTTTGCGGCGCATAGGCGGGCTGAGGGGGCGCGGCGAACAGAGGCGATGTGGCCATCGGCTGGGGCACCGGCTGTGCGTAGGCCGCTGGAGGTGGCGGGGGTGGGGCTGCGGCCTGAGGCGGAGGGGGAGGCGCAGCTTGCGGTGGCGGAGGTGCATATTGCGGCTGCGGCGCGTATTGCTGCGGCGCGTATTGCGGAGGAGGGGTCGCGGGCGGCGCGGGCGGAGGCGGGGCCTGAGCCGGCGTCCCCGCTTGCTGTGCCGGAGCACAGTTCGGACAGTCCGTGTAGGACGGCGGAACCTCTCGCCCACATTGCGGGCAGATCCAGGTGAACATGTTACTCCTATTGTAGATCGAGCCATATGATCAGAAGACTGGCAAAATGACGCCCTCACCACCAGATCTGTCCTCCCGGCCGTCCCTTCGGGAACGTCTGGAGCACTATTTCGCTTTCGAACAGTTGGGCACCGACTGGAAAACCGAGATCCTGGCTGGCATAACGACCTTCATCACGATGGCCTACATCGTGTTCGTCAATCCAGCCATCCTGCACGACACCGGCATGCCCCTGGCCGCCGTAACTGCGGCCACCTGCCTTTCCGCTGCGTTCGGGAGCATCGTGATGGGGCTTTACGCCCGCTATCCCATCGCTCTGGCGCCGGGCATGGGCTTGAATGCCTACTTCACCTATACGGTGGTCAAAGGCATGGGGATCCCCTGGCAGACGGCTCTTGGCGCGGTGCTGCTTTCCGGAATCGCCTTCCTGCTGCTGACCCTGGTCGGCGTGCGGCAACTGATTGTGGAAGCCATTCCCGTGGAACTCTACGCCGCGGTGGCGGGCGGCATTGGACTCTTCATCGCCCTGATCGGATTTCGCAACTCCGGCATCATTGTCCCTCACCCGTCAACCACGGTCACGCTGGGCAATCTGCACGATCCGCATACCCTTCTGGCGGTCTTTGGACTGTTGGCGACAGCCGTGCTCCTGGCTTGGAGGGTGCGCGCCGCGATGCTGCTCGGCATCCTGGCGACCACGGCCGTCGGAATCGCCGCCGGCCTGGTGACGTGGAACCCGCATCGCTATCACCTGCAGGACCTCTCCGCTACCGCGCTGCGGCTGGATGTCGGAAAAACGCTCCAGATCGGCTTCTTCGAAATTTTGTTCGTGTTTCTGTTCATCGATCTGTTCGACAACATCGGCACGCTGGTGGCCGTGGGCAAGCATGCCGGCCTGTTCGACCGGACACATCGTATTCCACGGGTCCGCCGGATCCTGATCACCGACGCTTCGGCCACCATCGTGGGCGCGCTGACCGGTACTTCCACGGTGGTGAGTTATATCGAAAGCGCCGCCGGCGTCACCGCGGGCGGCCGCAGCGGGGTCACGGCGGTGGTGACCGGACTGCTGTTTCTGGCAGCACTGTTTCTGGCGCCTGCCGTCGGCGCGATCCCGATGGCCGCCACGGCTCCCGCGCTGATCGTGGTGGGCAGCCTCATGATGTCCGCGGTCAGCGAAATCGCCTGGCGCGACCCGGAGGTGGCCGTACCCGCCTTCCTGACCATGCTCGCCATCCCCCTGACCTTCAGCATCGCCAACGGCCTCGCCTTCGGATTCACGGCCTACACGCTGGTGAAAATGGCGCGCGGCAAGTTTCGCGAAGTGAATTGGTTCGTCTATCTCCTGACAGCCATCTTCCTCACGCGCTTCCTCTACCTGCGCTTCGGGTGATTTACACGAGCACTCTTTGCAGGTTCCATCGGAAGCGGAAGTCTGATACGGTAACGTTGGTTGAAAACAGCACGCCCCGACGAGAACTGCGAATAGGGGCGGGGCAGTCATGAAAAATGCATCATGTGCGACCAACCTCCGGACAGGACAAGCCGCTACACCGTCGAAGCCATTCTGCGGGCGTGCGCCATCCTTCGCGCTTTCCGATTCGAGGGTGAAACTCTGGGCTTACGGGAACTGGTGGCCCGTACCGGCCTGCACAAAGCCACGGCTTTCCGAACGATTCACAGCCTGATGCAGGGAGGGCTGCTGGAAAACGTGGGAACGTGCCACTATCGCTGCCAACTCCATCCACCGCCCAAGCGTCGCATCCGCGTCGGCTACGCCGCTATGACCGCCAATTCGGTATTTTCCCGGGATGTCAGCGAAGGGCTGCGGCGCAGCGCTCTCGCCAAGGGTGTGGACCTGGTGGAGTGCGACAATCGCTACAGTGCGAAGGTTGCCCTGCGCAACGCCGACATGTTGGTGCGGGAAAAAGTTGACCTGGCCATCGAGGTACAAATCCACGAGCACATCGCTCCGCTGATCGCATCCAAATTTCAGGAAGCGGCGATCCCGCTCATTGCGGTCGATATCCCCCACCCCGGCGCGGTCTTCTTCGGCGGCAATAACTATCTGGCGGGCCGGATCGGCGGACGCGCCCTGGGACGCTGGGCGCAGAAAGAACTCGCGGGCCAGGTGGACGCAGTCCTCATGCTGGGGCTGGCTACAGCCGGTTCCGTACCGGCTGCGCGGATGACCGGGATCACCGTAGGCCTAAAGGAAGTCCTGCCGGACCTTCCAGAGGGCGCGCGTGTACAAATTGACGGTAAAGGCGGCTACGTGGAGAGCATGGAGGTGGTCCGCAAATTCCTGAGCAAAAGTATGGCGACCCGCATTCTGGTCGGCGCTATGAACGACGCCAGCGCGCTCGGTGCGTTGCGGGCGCTGGAGGAGGCCGGCCGCGCTGCGTCCAGCGCTGTGGTCGGTCAGAACGCTACCGCTGCGGCCCGCGTGGAAATCCGGCGTCCCGGCACCCACATGATCGGGTCGGTAGCGTTCTTCCCCGAGATGTACGGACCGCAGCTCATGACCCTGGGGTTCGAGCTGGTCCAGGGCAAGCCCGTGCCCCCGGCAGTCTTCGTCAAACATGTCTTGATCACCGCCGAGAACGTCGATAACTACTACTCCAATGACGCTCTGATGAACGTCCCTGATGCCGACTCATTGCTCTGGAACTTCTACCACTAAGACGGTACTCGCGATCGGCTCCCCTTGCCCCACCGGAAACGGCGCTGCAAACCGGGGACTGGCACGAATTTCGCCGCATTTGCGAAATTCGTGCCTGTCCCCGGTTTGCCCTTAGTCTCCGTGGACGTGCATTTCTTGTGCGCGCGACAGACCGGTTTCATGATCGGCAATGCCGGTCAAAACACCACGCAGGAAACCGGATGTGGCGACGGCATCCTGCTCCTGGACCAGGGCATCGATCGCATGGCGGTTCTCCTCCAGCATGGCGGAGAAGCTTCTCAGCCATAAAATACTCTCCCCGATGGCGCCGACCGCGTCCTCCCGGTACGGATACTGGTCCATCGACAGCCATCCCGTATAGCCGCAGCGATCCAGCCAGTACAGCGTCTCCAGATAGCAGATGGTATGCACGCTGCCGACGATCATATCGTCGTCGGTGGTTGCGTGGTTGTCGTTGAAGTGCATGTGGAACAGCCGTTCGCCCGCCCGTTTGGCGAGCACGATGGATTCCCCGATCACTTCGCCGCCTAGAAAGGCGTGCCCGGTATCGATCGTGACTCCCACGTTGGACTGCCGGGTCTCCTGCGCCAGGAGCAGCGTATCCGCCATGCGCGCCATGTAGCTGTGTGTCCGCGGCTCCTTCGGCTTGTATTCCAGGGCGAACCGCAGGTCCGGATTGGTACTGGCCAGTTCCGCGATGGCATCGCACAGCCACGCGCGCTCCTGTTCGTAGTCCGCGCAGAGCAGATAGTCGTACCCGTCCTGCCCGGGCCAGAGATTCAGCGTAGGGCACTCCAACTCCCTCGCAATGTCGCACATGTGCTGCGTGTAGTCGATGGCATTTTGCCGTACGGAGGCATCCGCGCTGGAGTAACTGCCCTTCCAATACGTGCGGTTCGCGAACAGGTCGGGAATAATCGAAACACATTTCATCCCCAACCCTTGCAGAGCTTCTCGCATCTCTCTCACATTGTCGGGACGAATATCCCAGGTGCCGACCAGTTCGATACCGCTGACGTGAGGAATGCGCGCCGCGCGCTGCAACATTTCCGGAGTGGCAGGGTTGTCCTTGTATCCGGTACAGAACCGGTCCCTGGTGTTACCAAGATTGCCCAATATGATCGCGTATTTGCGTTCCATGATTAGCTTTCCCTTTCGCCGAAATCCGTACTGCCGGCTCACCGCGAAGCAAAGGCGTACTCCCCGGAACCGACCTCCACCGTGACCGTAGCCCCGTCGTGGCCTAACAGCTTGACGGCTTCCGCCTTGGCCAGGGCCTGCCCGCCTTCTGTGACACTTTGGACATTGCGGGCAGGAATGAACACTTTGGCTGTTGTGTTGGCCGGAACCGTCACATTCAAATGAAAGGCTCCTTTCTCTCTGCTCCAGGAACTGCGAATCAGGCCATAGGGCGAGGTGTATTGCGCCTTCGTCCAGGCCAGCTTGTCAAGTGCGTAGGGGCGAATCAGGATCCGCTTGAATCCCGGCGCCTGAGGGTCTGTTTGAATACCACCCAGATATTTCTGGAACCAGGCGCTCACCGAGCCCATCATCGGATGGTTGTGCGAGTTCATCCCGCCGCCCGTCAGGAGTTCCCATCGCTCCCACAGCGTGGTGGCGCCGTTAGCCAGCATAAAGCCCCAACTGGGATAAGTTTTCTGGGTGGCAATCTCAAAGGCCAGATCCGCTCTTCCATGCGCCGTCAAGGCTTCCAGCACGTACTTAGTGCAAAGATTCCCGGTCGTCAGATGATTTCCTTGCTCGCGCACGTCCCGAACCAGATTGTCCACAACACGCGGAACCCGGTTCTCCGGCACCAGGCCCAGGAAAAGAGCAAATGAGTTGGCCGCCTGGTTGTTCGCGCCGTAGCCGCCGGTGCTCTCATTCCAATACTTCTCGTTGAACGCTTTGCCCACCTGCCGGGCGAGGTCATCGTATCGGGCGCCGTCCTGCTCTTTCCCCAGAACGCCGGCCATCTGCGAAACCAGGCGCGCGCAGTAGTAGAGGTACCCGGTAGACATCAGCTCGCGAGGAGTGTCCTTGGAAATGGCCGATGAGCCGTGGCTGCCGGTGACGCTGAATGCCGCGGGCGGAGACCAGTCCCCGTAGTAGCCATAGCCTACGATCCAATCCTTGCTCCTGTGCAGGAGAAAGTCGGTCCAGGCCTTGAAACTGTCGAAGTGCTCCGCCATGGCGCGGGTGTCTCCATAGTGCTGATAAAGGAACCAGGAGAGCAGCAGGTAGCTTGCGGAAACCGGATCGGCGGGCCGTTGCCCGTACTTAAACGGCGCGGTATCGGCGATGGCTCCATCTTCCGTCTGCGTGTCCTGAATGTCATTAAGAAACTTCGCAAAGAACCGCGACACGTTGAAGTTGTAGACCGCCTCCTCAGCCCGGACGGTCAAATCATTCATCCAGCCCATGCGCTCATTCCTCTGCGGACAATCGGTAGGGATGCTGTGCAGATTGCTCGCCTCCGTCCACCAGATCATCTTCTGGATACGGTTGATCAGTTCGTCGCTGGTCTCCACCATGCCGTTCGGTTCGAGGGCGGAGCGCACGACTTTGGCAGTCAGGTTGTCCGCGCCAGCCTTCCCGGGAAATCCCTCCACTTGGACATACCGGAAGCCGTGATAGGTGAAGCGCGGCTCCCAGTCCTCTCCACCGCCACCCTTGAGCGTGTAGACGTCGGTGGCCGTAGCCTTGCGCAGATTTTCCTGATCGACGGTGCCGTCTCTTTTCAGGTTTTCGGCAAAGCGAAGCGTGATGCGAGTGCCCGCTGTTCCGGTAACATGAAGCCGGGCCCAACCTGCCATGTTCTGGCCGAAATCGTAAACAAAGACGCCGGGCTGCGGCTCGCTGATTTTCTGGGGCCGTAGGGCGTCGGTCACTTTGATCGGCTCGACGGTCTGCGAAACCAGCGCCCCGCCGGGCGAAGCCACCAGCAGTGCCCCATCCCAGTTATCCGACCGGTCGTAGGAATGGCGGCTGCCCGTATCCACCTGATCCCATCCGGGCTTTTCCAGGCGCGCATCGTAGACTTCGCCATCGTAAACGCTATTGCTGAGGATCGGCCCGCTGGTTACACGCCAGTTAGCCGTCGCCCCGGCTCCTCCGCCATGCGTACAGAATGTTTCGGATGATCCATCGCTGTAGGTGGTCTCCAACTGGACGAGCAGCTTGGGCATCCCATACCAACCGTTCCCGACAATCACGGCAATGGCGTTCTTGCCTTGCTTGAGCTGAGGTGCCACATCGTAGGTCGCGTAAAGAACTCGCTTGCGGTAGTCCGTCTGGCCGGGATCGAGCACGTGGTCGCCGACTTTGCTGCCGTTCACACGCAATTCGTAATAGCCCAGGCCCGCGATATAAGCGCGAGCCCTCCGGATCGGCTTCGGAATGGAAATATCCGTTCGGAAATAAAGCGCCCGCCCGGTCCATCCACCCGTGTATCCGACCCATTCCGCCCGCCAGTCCTTTGGTGAAAGCAGGCCGATTTCCCACGAGGCCGGCGCGCTGTAAGGCGTCGGCCGGCCGTCACGGTCCCAGATCCGGACCTTCCAATAGCAGCGCTGGCGTGAGGCGAGCGTGCTGCCCTGATAGGCCACCTGCGTCGATTGATCAGACGCGATCTTGCCGGAATCCCATAGGTCCGCCTCGCCGGTTTGGAGCTTCTCTTCCGTGCTGGCGGCAAGAACCTGGTAGGCGGTTTGCCGCTCTGCCCGCCGGTCGGAATGGATCACCCAGCCCAACCGGGGTCGGGTCGTATCGACTCCCAATGGATTGGTCGCATACTCGCAACGGAGATTGGCGACTGTCGTGGCACTCTGAGCCAGAGAAACCGGGAGAACTCCCACAATCAGCAGATAACAGAGTCTCATATGCCGTATTCACCTTAGTTTCACGGTTACCAGGATGCAAGGTTTTCCGTCAGCCTCCGGCGTCCGCGGTGGAAGTGCCGGAGGCTGGCGGAGCGCTACGGAGAGCCCGGAATCAGAAGCTGAATCGCAGCGAGCCCTGCATGATGCGAGGGGACCGTGTGCTGATTACTCTTCCAAAGCGCGCATTGATCTGATTCCCGGATGCGTCGAACCGGGCGGTCGAGTCTACTCCGGAAAACTGCGTGTGGTTGAAAGCATTGTACATTTCCCAGCGAAGTTGCAGCGAGCGCGCCTCGGAGCGGATAGGAAATCTCTTGAACAGGGAAATATCCCAGTTATTGATGCCGGGAAGGCGGAATACGTCTTTCGGGGCATTACCGTAGGTGCCAAAGGCCGGCCGGGCGAATACGGTCGGATCGAACCAGCGGTTGAGACTTCGGTCGCCGTGCCCTAGCTGAGCCTTGCCGGTCACCACGACGCGCGATCCATCGCCGCCACCGGTAATATCGGTTCCATCCACGGTGCTGTACCCGATACCCGATGGCAGGCCGCTGGCGAACACCGTCAGCCCCGATAATTGCCAATTATCAAATACGTGTTTCACCACCGGATGGGGCGCGCGCCGGCTCGCCTTTGGCAGATCCCAGGTGTAGTTCAACACAAAGTTGTGAGTTTGATCGAACGATGACTTTCCGTAGTTCCAGATGCGGATGGGAACATATGCAGCCAGGCCGCCACCATCCGAAGATGTGTAATCCATCGACTTCGACCAGGTGTAGGCGATGCCGTACTGCATCCCCCTCGCGAAGCGGCGATTGATAGAGATCTCCAGGGCGTGATAGCTCGAAGTGCCTGAATTCTCCCGCATGGTGATACTTCCATAGCCCGGATATGGCCGGAAGAAATTGTCCGGCAAGGGTTTGCCGGGATTGGTAGTGTCCGCGTTCTGGGCCAGGAAGCGGGCCCCGTACGGAACCACGTTATTGTCCCTGGATACGATCAGGTGACGGCCCAGACTGCCGACATAGCTGACGTCTACGATGGTTCCGAAGCCAATCTCGTGCTGAATTCCGAGAGTGAATTTGTAGAGAGTCGGCGTGCGGCTGTCTTTCTCCATGCCCTTCGCCGAACTCGGGAATAGGGATCCGACCGACCCCAGGAACGTGTTCAGCGTCCCGTAGTATACCGTCGGATTGTACTGGACCGGCGGCTGCTGAATGATGTCGTACCAATCTCCCGGCCGCGCCATGGGAAACAGGCCGGCCGATCCGCGAATGGCGGTCTTGCCGCGGCCGGTCAGGTCATAGGCGAAACCTACGCGAGGACTCACCTGAATCGGCTGGGGCTCGATCCAGCCCTGCGGATAGGTCTTGTCAGAGGCCACCACCATGCCGTTCGCCGTGTCGCCGGTTCCCGACACAAACGCGCCAATCAGCACCGCGGGAACAAGTTCTCCAGTGAGAGGATTTCGCCCCACCCGTTTGCCGCTGGAATCGAGCGCCGGCCAGTAAAGCACCGGCGATTTTGAAGCATCATAGCGCTCGAACGAGAATGCGGCGCCGATTCCATTTTTCTGGATCCACGGCGTGTACCAGGTGAAGCGTGTCCCATACTCCAGAGTCAGCTTCGGGGTTACTTTCCAGCTATCCTGAGCAAACCACTCGACGACTTTCTTATAGCTCTGGAACGGAGGACGCGAGGTCGCCTCCGTGTAAGATTGGAAAACTCCAAGGGCTGCGTTCGCATAAGCGTAATTGCTGTCATAGGGGTTGTTGACATCCCGGGCGAAACTGAAACTCCCCGAGAAATTGCCGGCCGCAGCTTCGTTGTTGCGGAGTACTTCGCCGAGAAACCCGAATTTCATGATATGGGTCTGGTGCGTGACGGTGAAGTTGTCGCTGAAATTCAGCACCTGGTCGGTGCCCTTCTGGTCAAATCGCTGGTGAATCGAGATCGATCCCGCACCGGTAACCCCTCCAAACGAAGCCTGGGGAATCAGGTTGAGCGGGTTGTCCGACGGATAGAACTGGCCCAGAGTGCTCAGGCCGACCTTCGAGCGAGTCACGTGGTCCAGTTCGTTCTCGTTCAGGACTGGCGAACTTTCGACGCCGTGCCGTATCCCAGCCGAAAGTTCGTTCACCATCGTGGGCGAAACCACGCGCGTGTAGTTTAGAACCATGCCTTTATCGGTGTAGAGATATTGCGTCTTCACCAGATCCCATGAGGAGGAGGGAGTGGCGACATTGTATCCTTTCTGATCGCTGTTCCACGCCATGCCGCGAAACGAGATCCGGTCCTGGCTGGTGGGAGCGTAGTCGATCTTGAACAGGTGCGAGCGCTTCGGGACCTGCAGGCTCTCCTGAAACGTGTAGTTGTAATTGCCCGAGGTGATGCTTCGGTCGAGAGCGTTCGGCAGATGGAACACGTTCATGATCGCCATCCCATTGGCGTTCAGCCGGCTCGCCGGAATAATGTTGTTCGGAAACGGCCGCTTGGTGGTCGGGTCGTTTACCACGATCAGCGCGCCATTGGTATCGAGCGATTGCGAGAAGTTGCCGGCCCGCTCCAGCGCCGTGGGAACCGTGAACTGCTGTAGGTTCTGTGGCGTTTGCGTCTGCCAGTCTTCGATCGAATAGAAGAAGAAAAGCTTTTCTTTGCTGGTGTTGAATTTATTGGGAATCGTGACCGGACCGCCAATGCTGGCCCCCAGCGTAGAATACCGGTAACGGGCTTTTGGCTTGCCGTTGGCGTTATTGAAGAAGTCGTTGGCATTGAACTCTTCGTGACGTTTATACCAGTAGCCGGTTCCATGAAAGTCCTGCGTGCCCGATTTCGTGACGGCGTTGATCAACGCACCGCCGCTGCGGCCATATTCCGCCTGATAACTGTTGGACAGCACCTTCAGTTCGGCGACTGCGTCCATATTCACCGTGCTTGAAAACACGGTCGCGTCGCCGTGGTCGCTGCCCGAGAGCCCGTCAACCGTATAAATGCTCCAGGTCTGGCGATTTCCTTGTATATTCGGTGCCTTCGACCCATATCCTGTGGACGCGACCGATTCGCTATCCGAGGTGCTGACCACTCCCGGTGCCAGTCGCAGCAGCGATGTCACATCACGCGACCGGATCAGCAGCATATCGATCTGTTTGGACGTGATCAGCGCCGAGTTCTCCGCGCTGCTGGTCTGAACCAGGGCGCCCTCCGCGCTGACCGTCACCTTTTCACTGACGGCGCCCAATGTGAGCGTAATGTCGCCGACAGACACACGCTCGTTTGCGCTGACCACCAGGCCGGTGCGCTGATAGGTTTGGAAGCCCTGCGTTTCGATCTTAATCGAATAGGCGCCGGGCGGGACGGCTGGAAAGGTAAACGCCCCGGCTTCATTGCTGCTTGTCTGCCGGGCGTCCCCTGTGGTATCGCTCGTCAGCGAGATCGGGGCCCCGGCGACGACATTGCCGGAGGGATCTAAAATCCTCCCGCTTACCGTCCCCGTGACGAACTGACCCCGGATCACCCCACAGGACAATGCGAGGGCGATCAGATAAACGCTGGTGCAGAACGACCGTCGTGACTTCCCACCTTTTATCGACATGAGACACTCCCTTTCAAATCGCCGGAAACCACCGGATCGCTCCATGCACCAGCCGATTTTGCGGCGGGGCTGCGACACGGAGGCCAACCGCTCGGCGCATTCGTCGCCAACATAGGGGAGGATCAGGCTATCCGGCAATCGCTTTTCAACCATGAATCGCCGGTCTCGCTCAGCGAAACGCGCGGAGCAGGTCCCGCTTGCCCAAAGCGATTGAAAAAAGATCGGTTTATATGAACATATGGGCAATACCCGTCACCCAGACTCCATGAGCCATCTCCTGTCCGGCGTATCTTTGAGAGAAACGCGAGGAGCCGCGCACGAGCTGTCAGCTTGATATGATGACGGGAATTCGGGATGCCGTCATGAGGATTTCGCGTCTGATAGTGGCGTCGATCGTGGCCCAGGCGGCGGCTCAAACCCTGCCGGGCGATGCAGTGGCCATTCTGGAGCAGCGCTGCGGGGCCTGCCATGGCGAGAAAACCGGCATGTCCGGCTTGCGCGTGACGGCGCGCGAAACGCTGCTGCAGGGCGGCAAGCGCGGTCCGGCGATTCAGCCAGGCAAAGCCGCGGCAAGCCTGCTCCTCCAGGTGGTGACCCATACCGGCCCTGTATCCATGCCCCCCAACGGACAACTATCCGTCCAGGAGGTCGCGACGCTGCGCTCCTGGATCGATCAGGGCGCGGCCTGGCCGGCAGGCAGCACCACGGCCCGGAAAGTCGAGTGGTGGGCCTTCCGCAAACCGGTACGTCCGCCCATCCCGGAGGCCCCCGGGGCGGAAACTCCTATCGACGCGTTTCTGAATATCCGGATGCGGGCAGCCGGGTTGGAGCCGGCGCCGGAGGCCGACCGTCTCACACTGATCCGGAGAGCCAGTTTCGACCTCACCGGACTCGCGCCCACCCCGGATCAGATACGAAGCTTCCTCGACGACCGCTCGCCGAATGCCTGGGAAAAGGTGGTCGACGGGCTGCTGGCCTCCCCCCGCTACGGAGAAAAGTGGGGCCGGAACTGGCTCGACCTCGTCCGCTACGGCGACACCTCCGGCTTCGAACAGGATCCATACATTCTGGAAGCCTGGCGCTACCGCGACTACGTGATCCGGTCGCTGAACGACGACAAGCCCTACGACCGGTTCGCCAAAGAGCAGATCGCCGGCGATGAACTGTGGCCGGACCAGCCGGAAGCCAAGGTCGGCACTGGTTATTTCCGCGTGGGAACCAACCGCGACATGCTTTTCAAAGTGGAGGATCTCAACCGCGTCGAGAAGCTGACCGACTACGTCGACACCACCTCCACCGTATTCCTGGGCCTGACCGTCGGCTGCGCCCGCTGCCACGATCACAAATTCGACCCCATCCCGCAGCGCGATTTTTACCGTATGCAGGCCATCTTCGCGCCGGCCGTCAACGATCGCGTCTTCCTGGAATATAACGATGCCCGCTTCTACGATATCCAGGCCAATGTGCGGGAGTTCCGGCTGCGCCAGATCGGCCAGGAGATCGCACGCATCCAGAAGCCTTATCAGGAGCGGCTCCGCGAGGAAAAAATCCGGCAACTGCCGGAGGAAGTGCGGGCGGCACGCGCGATCAAGCCGGAAACACGTACGCCCGAGCAGCAAGCGATGGTGGCGGAATCGGACCAGAAAGTAAAGCCGGGCGACGACGAAGTCCGCGCCGCCATGAGCCAGGCCGATAGCGAGCGCCTGCACGCCATCGAAAAGCGACTGGTGGCGATGTTCGCCGGATACGCGCCTCCGCCCATGGCTCCGGGCATCATCGACGTAGGCAGGGAAGCCCCGCGGACCTACGTGGCTCTGCGCGGCAATCCGGATGCGCCGGGCGAGGAAGTGGGTCCCGGATTTCTGACCTGCCTCGGCGGCGGAGATGTTCCCGATCCTGCCCCGCACGCCCGCACGACCGGTCGGCGGAAGGCGCTGGCCGAGTGGATGGCCAGCGAGCGGAATCCGCTGTTCGCCCGGGTGATGGTCAACCGGCTTTGGCAATTCCATTTCGGTACTGGCCTGTTGAAGACGCCGAGCGATTTCGGCACGCGCGCCGGGCAGCCCTCGCACCCGGAGTTGCTCGACTGGCTGGCAACGGAGTTCGTCGAGCGCAAGTGGTCGCTGAAAGCCATGCACAAAATGATGCTGATGTCGGCGGCGTACCGGCGCAGTTCCAACGCGAGCCAGGCCGCGCGCCAGAAAGATCCGGCCAACACGCTGCTCTCGCATATGAGCCGCCGGCGCCTCCAGGCCGAAGAGATTCGCGACACGGTGCTCCAGGTAGCGGGCACGCTGAACCTGAAGATGGGCGGCACGCCCGTGGTCCCGCCGCTCGAACCGCAGGAGTTGTTCGGGATCATCGGCAAGCCCGAGAACGCCTGGATGGTGACGCCGGATCCGTCCGAGCACACCCGTCGCAGCATCTACCTGCTCCAGCGCCGCACCTTCCAGCAGCCGATGTTCGAGGCATTCGACGCGCCGGACGGCGTGTTTTCGTGCCCGCGGCGCAGCGAGAGCACTACCGCCCCGCAATCGCTGGCATTGCTGAACAGCCGCTTCATGCTGGAGCAATCCCGGATTCTGGCGGGGCAGATCCGGAGCCCCGAAGAAGCCTGGCAGCGCGTGCTCGGGCGTGACCCGCGCCCTGAAGAGCGCGCGGCGGCCGAAGCGTTTGTCAGCAAACAGCGGGAGCGAATGGGTTCGGCCGAAGCGGCTACGGCGGAACTCGTCCGAGGCCTTCTCAACCTGAATGAATTCTTGTATGTGGACTAAACCCTCCGCTCCCTCCCTCGCCGAAAACGTGGAGATACCTGGCATGACTCGCCGGCAGATGCTCTTCCGCACCGGGCGCGGCTTCGGCGCCGTGGCGCTTGCCGGCATGCTGGAGGGCGCGGAGACGCGTCCGGCCAAGGCCAAAAGCATCATCTACCTCTTCATGCACGGCGGCGTCAGCCACGTGGATACCTTCGACCCCAAGCCCGAACTGACCCGCCGCACCGGCCAGCCGCTCTCGGTGGAACTGGCCCGCACCATCAAGACCAGCTTCATCCACGATCCCACCAAAGCGATCCTGCGCGGCAGCCCCTGGCAGTTCCGCCCCGGCGGGACGTGCGGTACCCCGGTATCCGACCTCTACCCCCGCCTCCGCGAGCGCATGGATGACATTACGGTGGTGCGCAGTTGTTACGGCGATGTTTTCGACCACGCGCCCGCCATTTACCTGCGGAACTCCGGCTCCCAGTTCCCCGGCCGGCCCTGCCTGGGCTCTTGGGTGACCTACGGACTCGGCACGGAGAATCACAACTTGCCCGCCTTTGTCGTGATGACCGACGGCTCCACCAAGTCCGGGCCTCCAGCCTACAGCGCCGGCTTCCTCCCGGCCGTCTACCAGGGAACGATCTTCCGCAGCGGTGAAAACCCGATCCTCTACCTGCAGAACCCGCCCGGCATTTCCAGCGAAGCCCAGCGCGAGACCCTGCAATTCATCGGCAAAATGGACCGGATGCACGAAGGCACACGGCCGGGCGATTCCACGCTGGACGCGCGCATCGCCTCTTACGAGTTGGCCTACCGCATGCAAAGCGCGGCGCCGGAGGTCGTGGATTTCGCCAAAGAATCGGCGGCCACGCGCGCGCTCTACGGACTCGACGATCCGCTCACCGCCGACTTCGGACGAAAATGCCTGCTGGCGCGGCGCCTGGTCGAGCGCGGGGTGCGATTCGTGCAAATTTACTCCGGCACGAACGTGGGCGACGACTGGGACAACGCGCACACCGACCTGGTGGGCTCCCACACCCGCATGGCCGGCAAAACCGATCGGCCGATCGCGGCCCTCTTGCAGGACCTGAAGGCTCTGGGCCTGTTAGAATCAACACTCGTGGTCTGGAGCGGCGAATTTGGGCGAACGCCGCTATCCCAGGGACAGAACGGGCGGGATCACCATCCCTACGGCTTTACCATGTGGCTCGCCGGCGGAGGGGTTCGCGGCGGCCAGGTGCTGGGTTCAACCGACGAGTTCGGAGTTCAGGCGGTGGACCTGCGCGTGGACGCGCATGACGTCAATGCTACCCTGCTGCGCCTGATCGGGCTGGACCACGAGAAGCTGACTTATTTTTATCAGGGCAGAGACCAGCGGCTGACCGACGTGCACGGACAGCGGGAATTTACCCGACTGCTCCAGGCCTGACCCGCTCGCTGGAAACTGAGGGGACGAACTTGCAGATATCGGCGGTATTCATCCGGCGGCCCATCGCGACCAGCCTCATCATGCTGGCTATCGCGCTGTTCGGCGTCCTGGCTTATCGCGCGCTCCCCGTCAGCGATCTCCCCAACGTAGACTTCCCTACCCTGGTCGTATCCGCCAGCCTCCCCGGAGCGAACCCCGACACCATGGCCTCGGCCGTGGCCACTCCGCTCGAACGGCAATTCACCATGATCGCCGGAATGGATTCCATGATCTCGGTGAGCTCGCTCGGGAACACGCAGATCACCCTACAATTCGACCTGAACCGCGACCTGGACGGAGCCGCCGTCGACGTACAGACCGCCATCTCGGAAGCCACCCCGCTGCTCCCGCCCGGGATGCCCGCTCCCCCCTCGTTCCGGAAGTACAACCCGGCCGATTCCCCGGTCATGTTCCTGGGAGTCCAGTCCGATACCATGCCCATCTGGGACGTGGACGAATACGCCGAGACCAATATCGCCCAGCGCATCTCCATGGTCTCCGGCGTGGCGCAGGTGATGGTGTTCGGCACGCAGAAATACGCCGTGCGCGTGCAGGTCGACCCGAACAAGCTGGCCGCCCGCCAGATCGGCATCAACGAAGTCGCCAGCACCCTTGAGGACTGGAACGTCAATATCCCCACCGGCACCCTCTACGGACCGCAGCGCGCCTTCAACCTCCAGGTCACCGGGCAGCTCATGACCGCCAAAGAGTACCGGCCGATGGTCGTGGCCTGGCGCAACGGCGCCCCGGTGCGGCTGGAGGACCTTGGCGCCGTCATCGATAGCGTGGAAGACGACAAGACGTCTTCCTGGTTCTACTTCAAAGGCAAGGGTTCGCGGGCGATCAACCTGGCGGTCATGCGCCAGCCCGGCAGCAATACCATCGAGGTGACCGACGGCATCCGCAAGATCCTGCCCACCATCCAGGCGAACTTGCCGCCTGCCCTGAAGCTAACCATCCGCGGCGACCGCTCGCGCAACATTCGCGAAGCGTTTCACGATGTTCAATTCACCATGGCGCTCACCCTGGGCCTGGTGATCATGGTGATCTTCCTGTTTCTCCGCAACGTGCGCGCCACTATGATTCCCAGCCTCGCCCTGCCATTCTCGATCGTGGGCACCTTCGCGGTCATGTACCTCATGGACTACAGCCTGGATAACCTCTCCACCATGGCGCTGATCCTCTCGATCGGCTTCGTGGTGGACGACGCCATCGTCATGCTGGAGAACATCGTGCGCCACCTCGAACGCGGCGAGACTCCGCTCCAGGCCGCCCTGAACGGCTCGCGCGAGATCGGCTTCACGATCGTTTCCATGACCCTGTCGCTGGCGGCGGTGTTCATCCCGGTTCTGTTCCTGGGCGGCATCATGGGGCGCCTCTTCCGCGAGTTCGCCGTCACCATCTGCGCGGCCATCCTGATCTCGGGCATCGTTTCGGTCACCCTGACGCCCATGCTGTGCAGCCGCTTTCTGCGCAAGCTGAGCGACCAGCCGGGACGCTTCTACCTCGTGACGGAAAACTTTTTTCAAGGCATGATGCGCATCTACGGCGGCAGCCTGCGCTGGGTGCTGAATCATCGCCCGGTGATGCTGGCCGTCTTTGCCATCGTGCTGAGCGCGACAGCCTACCTCTATGTGAAGGTGCCCAAGGGCTTCATACCCGACCAGGACAACGACCAGATGTACATCAACACGGAATCGCTGCAAGGCACTTCCTACTACCAGATGGCCGAATACCAGCAGCGCGTGGCAGACCTGGTCAAGGACGATCCGAACGTCGAATCGCTGATGTCGTACGTGGGCGGCAATTTCAACGGCGGCTCCAATTATGGTCGATTCTTCGTGCAACTGGTACCGCGGCGGCAGCGCAAGCTGAAGGCGGATGAGGTCCTGCAATCGCTGCGCGGCAAGCTGCAAGGCATCCCCGGGATGCGCGTCTTTCTGACCTTACCCCCCTCCATTCGCATCGGCGGGCGCATGTCCAAGACGGCTTACGACTTCACCTTGCAGGGCCCCGATACGGCGGAGCTCTACCGGCAGGCGCAGAGCTTCGAGCGCCTGGCGGCCCGCCTGCCTGGCCTGCAGGACGTGAACAGCGATTTGCAGATCAAGACGCCGCGGGTCAATGTGGAATTTGACCGCGATAAAGCGGCCGCCCTGGGGCTGAATACCGCCGATATCGAAAATGCCCTCTATAGCGCTTACGGGCCGCGCTGGGCCTCCACCATCTATTCGCCCACGAACCAGTACCGCGTGCTGCTCGAGCTTCAGCAGAACTACCAGATGCACGCCGACCTGCTTTCCATGCTCTATTTCAAATCGCCGGACGGGCACCTGATCCCGATGAATACCTTCTCGAGGCTTTGGCAGGACGCCGGCCCGCAGAGCATCAACCATTCCGGGCAATTGCCGTCGGTGACCATCTCGTTCAACCTGCGGCCGGGCACCGCGTTGGGCGATGCCGTGAACCAGATCCAGGACTTGGCGCTCCGCAACCTGCCCGACAACATCACCACTTCGTTCCAGGGCACGGCCAAGGCGTTTCAAAGCTCGCTCCAGAATCTGGGCATCCTGCTGGTGGTGGCGGTGATGGTGGTCTATATCGTGCTCGGCGTGCTGTACGAAAGCTACGTTCACCCCATCACCATCCTTTCCGGGCTGCCTTCCGCCGGATTCGGCGCCCTGCTGACCCTGATGCTGTTCCGCGTCGACCTCAGCATCTACGCCTTCGTGGGCCTCATGATGCTGATCGGCATCGTGAAAAAGAATGCGATCATGCAGATCGATTTCGCTCTGGAGGCCGAGCGCCAGCGGATGCTCCCCCCGAAAGAGGCGATCTACGAAGGCTGCGTGATCCGCTTCCGCCCCATCATGATGACCACCATGGCGGCGCTGCTCGGCGCGCTGCCCATCTCGCTCGGTTATGGCGCCGGCGGCGAGGCGCGGCGTCCGCTCGGGCTGGCCGTCGTTGGCGGCCTGATGTTTTCGCAATTGATGACCCTGTATCTTACCCCGGTGGTGTATACCTATATGGCTGCGATCGTAGAGCGATGGAAGGCCTGGAGACGGACCAGGAAACCGGTTCGCACGGCGCTGGAGGCGGCCGGATCGTGAACATCTCCGAAGGGTTCATCCATCGCCCCATCGCCACCAGCCTGCTGATGCTGGCGATCGCCATGTTCGGCATGGTGGCCTACCGGTCCCTGCCCGTCAGCGACCTCCCCAACGTCGATTTTCCGACCCTGCTGGTCACCGCCGCCCTGCCGGGGGCCAGCCCCGAGACCATGGCTTCGGCCGTCGCCACGCCGCTCGAAAATCAGTTCTCCATGATCGCCGGCCTGGAATCGATGACATCCGTAAACTCGCTGGGCAACACGCAGGTCACGCTCGAATTCGCGCTCAGCCGCCAGTTGGATGGAGCCGCCGTCGACGTACAGGCCGCTATCACGCAAGCCTCGCGCCTCCTGCCGCAAGGCATGCCCACTCCGCCGACCTTCACCAAGGTGAACCCCGCCGATCAGCCCATCCTGTACCTCGCCCTGACCTCTCCCTCGGTTCCGCTGTGGACCCTCGACGAATATGCCCAGACGCGCATCGCGCAGCGCATCTCCATGGTCACCGGCGTCGCCCAGGTGCAGGTTCTGGGCGCGCAGAAGTACGCCGTTCACGCGCAGATGGATCCCCAGGCGCTGGCCACCCGCCAGATCGGCATCAACGAGGTGGAGGCCGCCCTCAAGAACTGGAATGTCAACCTGCCCACCGGCGCTATCGTGGGCCCCAAGCGGGCCTTCACCTTGCAGGCTTCCGGGCAATTGATGAGCGCCGCTCAGTATCGCTCCCTCGTTGTGGCCTACCGCAAAGGATCGCCCGTACGCCTGGAGGAACTGGGCAAGGTCATCGATAGCGTGGAGGATGACAAGACCGCCTCCTGGTTCTACAACGAAAAGGGCGGCGAGCGCGCCATCGTACTGGCCATCCAGCGCCAGCCGGGCACCAACACCATCGAGGTCACCGACAACGTCAAGAAGCTTCTGCCGCTCTTCAAGCAGGAGTTGCCTCCCTCGGTGATGATGAACGTGCTCTACGACCGCTCGGAGACCATTCGCGAGTCGTTCAACGACGTGAAATTCACCATGGCCCTCACGCTGGGGCTGGTCGTGATGGTCATCTTCCTGTTCCTGCGCAATGTCTCCGCCACCGTGATTCCCAGCCTGGCCCTGCCCTTCTCCATCATCGGCACCTTCGCCATCATGTACCTGCTGAACTACAGCCTGGACAACCTCTCCATGATGGCCCTGATTCTCTCCATCGGCTTCGTCGTCGACGACGCCATCGTCATGCTGGAGAACATCGTGCGGCACATGGAGATGGGCGAAGGTCCCATGCAGGCGGCGCTCGAAGGGTCGCGCGAGATCGGCTTCACCATCGTCTCGATGACGGTATCGCTGGCCGCCGTATTCATCCCCGTGCTGTTCATGGGCGGCATCCTCGGCCGCCTGTTCAAAGAATTCGCCGTCACCATCTGCGTCGCCATTCTGATCTCGGGCGTGGTCTCCGTGACCCTGACGCCGATGCTGTGCAGCCGCTTTCTGAAGCCGCCGCGCGACCAGCGCCGGGGATGGTTCTATCACTCCACCGAACGCTTCTTCGACGGCATGCTGCGCCTGTACGACCGCTCCCTGCAGTGGGTCCTGCGCTATCGGCCCGTGACGATGGCCATCTTTGTGGTGGTCCTGGTGGCGACCGCCTGGATGTTCATCCAGGTTCCAAAAGGCTTCATCCCTGCCCAGGATACCGACCAGATGATCGCCGTGACCGAAGCGCAGCAGGGCACCTCCTACTACCAGATGGTGCAGGCACAGGGCGAGATTGCCGACTTGATCCGCCAGGATCCGAACGTGGACGCCCTGGTCTCCACCGTAGGCGGCACGGCCGCGTCGACACTGGGAGGCCCCAACTATGGGGAGATGGTGATCCATCTCAAACCGCGCTCCGAGCGGCCGCTCCTCGTCGACCAGATCATCGAAGAACTACGGCCCAAACTGGCCGGGTTTCCGGGAATGCGGGTCTTCTTGCAGAATCCGCCTACCATCCAAATCGGCGGACAGGTGACCAAGAGCCTGTACCAGTTCTCGATGCACTCCCCGGATAAAGAAGAGCTCTACCCGCTCTCCCAGAAGCTGCTCGCCGAGGTCATGAAGCTGGAGGGCGTGCGCGATGTCACCAGCGACCTCCAGATTGAAAGCCCGCAGGTGAAAGTGAACATCGATCGCGATAAAGCCGCGGCCATGCAGGTGAGCCCGTCCCAGATCGAAAACGCCTTCTACGATGCCTTCGGCCCGCGCTGGGTCTCAACCATCTACGCGGCGGTCAACGAATATAAGGTGCTGCTCGAGTTGGAGCCGCGCTACCAGATGGACCCGCGGGCCATTTCGCTGCTCTATTTCAAATCCGCCAACGGGCAACTGATCCCGCTCGATACCCTGGCATCGATCCACCAGGAAACCGGCCCGCAGGCCATCAATCACTTCGGCCAGCTTCCTGCCGTGACCATCTCCTTCAACCTGGTCCCGGGAGTTTCGCTCGGCGGTGTGGTCTCCAAAATCGACGAACTGGCGCAGCAGACGCTCCCCGCCACCATCGGCACCACCTTCGAAGGCGAGGCCAAAGCCTTCCAAAGCTCGCTGGGAAATCTGTGGGTGCTGCTGCTGGTCGCCGTCATGGTGGTGTACATCGTTCTCGGCATCCTCTACGAAAGCTATATCCACCCGTTGACCATTCTCTCCGGCCTGCCCTCGGCCGGATTCGGCGCGCTGATCACGCTCTACCTCTTCCGCATCGATCTGAACATCTACGCCTTTGTCGGGCTCATCATGCTGATCGGCATCGTGAAGAAGAATGCCATTATGCAGATCGATTTCGCGCTCGATGCCGAGCGCAACCATGGGATGTCGCCGCTCGAAGCCATCTACCAGGGCTGCCTGATCCGCTTCCGCCCCATCATGATGACCACCATGGCGGCCCTCCTCGGCGCTCTGCCGATCGCGCTGGGCTACGGCGCGGGCGCCGAAGCGCGGCGTCCCCTGGGCCTGGCCGTCGTCGGAGGACTGCTCTTCTCCCAGCTCATCACTCTGTACCTGACGCCGGTCTTCTACACCTACCTGGCAAACTGCCAGGTCCGTTTCCAAGCCTGGCGCACCCGCCGCCAGCAGCTCGCCGCGGTCGCCCGCTAAACCCGTGGCGCACGATTCATCGTGCCGCGTCGACACTCCTGTCGACGCCGCTGCTACCGTGCCGCCGTAATCGGCATTCCGCCAATCACCACCTCGACCGGATTGGCCCGCATCGAGGCGCCCGTCGCCGTGGCTACACTCACCTCAATCGCAGCGCTGGTCGTGGAAGCCACCAGGCGCGGCAGCGGGATATTGATCTGGTCCAGCCCCATCGTGCCGCCCTGCGGCCCCACGTACAGAACAGTCGCCTCTTCCGACCCCACCGATACCGATACAGCGTCGGAGCCCACCTGGTGGAAGCCGGTGCCGTACAGCGATAAATAGAGGTCGCCCGGCGTGTTCGTATCGATCGGAACAGGAAGCACGGCTCCGGTCGCCGGATCCACCGAAACCAGGCTCTGGGTCGTGCGGGTGCCATCCGGACTGACCCGGAGCAGCGTGGCCGCGGCATAGTTCTGGCCGTTGCGGCTGATAAAGAATAACGCGGGCGCGGCGCTTGCGAGATAGGCCTGGGTTTCCATCCGGGTCGAATCGGCGCGAACGACGCTCACCGTTTGCAGCCCCGGCGTCGCATCCTGCGGCAGCACGGCATTGATCTGCGATGGCGACGCGAAGATCAGCGGGAGCTTGCGCGCCGGCTGCTCGCCGGGGCGGATCTCGACCGAGATACCCGCCAGGCTGAGCGGCAGATCCGCGCCGGACGCTTGCTCGGTACGATCCGTAAAGTTACTCCCATAAATCGAGACCAGCGCCCCCGGGCTGACGGCCGCCTGGCTGTGGTTTGCCGCCGAAAGAACATAGACGGCCCGGTCGGCCTCTGGCGGCCGGGATACTTCGCGTGTGACCTTGGAGGACCAGGGGCACCAGACGCTGTTCGGCAGCAACGCCCCTCCCACTTCGTCCAGATGGTCCTCGATCCCTCGTGCCGAGGAATCACAGACCTCGGTTGCAAACGAAAAGAAACTCACCGAACCGGGGTCGACATGGAAGTGCCATTGCGGATTGTAGAATGCCGGGGCCTTGACCACCGTCCCCATTACCGAGACGGTTTCGGTCTCTTTCCCGCTCACAATATCCCGGGCGCGCTGAATCAGGGTCGGGTCAAACAGTTGCAGTACAAAGGTTTCGGTGCCGCCTTCGCCCCCGACCTGAACCTCGAAATAAGCGTCGATGGGCGCCTGAGCCCACATCGAGGCCGCGCCGGCAAGCAGCAGAGGAAGAAGTCTTCTTGGGTGTCTCATGACAGGCGATCTCATAATTAAGACGAACCGGCCCGCCGCTTTGGCGACACCCGCGCAACACGCATTTCTTGCGGGGAGCGCGACAATGAGGTTTACTGTTGAGGTGGCGCAGACGAAAACTCAGGAAAAGGGGCTCCTGGCCAGGAAAACCCTGAACATGATCCGGGCCGAGGCCGAACAGGAAGACGAACACAGCCTGAAGAGGGCGCTGGGGCCTGTCAACCTCATCGCCCTGGGCATCGGCGCGATCATCGGGGCCGGCATCTTCGTACTCACCGGCTCGGCCGCGGCCCAATATTCCGGACCGGCCATCATCCTTTCGTTCATTTTGGCGGGCGTGGGATGCCTGTTCGCCGGCCTCTGTTACGCCGAGTTCGCCTCTCTGATCCCCATCTGCGGCTCGGCCTATACTTACGGCTATGCCACCCTGGGCGAAATCTTCGCCTGGATCATCGGCTGGGACCTGATTCTGGAATACGCGTTCGGCGCCGCTACGGTCGCCTCCGGATGGAGCGCCAACGTGGTGCTGCTGGCGCAGCACCTGGGCATCACCATTCCCCCGGAACTGACGGCCACTCCGGGCACACATATGGTGCTCTATAACGGACTCTGGGTTCCGGCCAGTGCCGCGCCGGCCGCGCTGGTCGCTTCCCTGCCCCACGTGACCGCCGTATTCAACCTGATCGCGTTTCTCGCCATCTGCGCGGTCACCACCATCCTCGTCGTGGGAATCCAGGAATCGGCCAGCGTCAACACCGTCATCGTGTTCATCAAGGTGGGCACGGTACTGGTCTTCATCGCCGTCGCCGCGATCTATGTCCTCCAGCATCCCGCCGTTGCCGCAGCCAACTGGCATCCTTTCGTGCCGCCCAATGCCGGCGAGTTCGGCAAGTACGGCTGGTCCGGCGTGGGGCGCGCGGCCGCCGTGATTTTCTTCGCCTACATCGGCTTTGACGCCGTCTCGACCGCCGCCCAGGAAGCGCGCAATCCGCAAAAGGACATGCCCCTGGGAATTCTGGGATCGCTCGTCATCTGCACGGTCCTCTACATCGTCACGGCGGGCCTGCTGACCGGCGTCGTCAACTACACTCAGCTCAATGTCGCGGCGCCTGTGGCCATTGGCATGGAGGCCACCGGCGTGCGCTGGGGTCAGTACCTGGTCTTGATCGGCAGCATCATGGGCCTGAGCACGGTCATGCTGGTCATGCTGCTGGGCCAGTCCCGCGTCTTCTTCGCCATGTCCCGCGACGGCCTGCTGCCGCAGTGGGCCGGCGCCGTCCATCCGCGTTTCCGCACCCCCTGGATCTCCTCGATTCTGGTCGGCCTCTTCGTAGCCGTCTTTGCGGCCGTGATCCCGATCGGCATCCTGGGCGAACTGGTGAGCATCGGCACGCTCCTGGCGTTCGTCATCGTCTGCGCCGGCGTCTGGCTGCTGCGCAT
>CAZMRK010000384.1:0-8746 GCA_964568355.1 uncultured Solibacteraceae bacterium
GGGAAGAGCTGATGTCACAAGGTTCCTGGTTATCCCGCCGCAGGTTTCTGCGCGGGTTCAGTCTCACCGGAGCGCTGGTGAGGGTCGGATTACCGCCGCTCCAGTGCATGTTCAACTCGCACGGAACGGCCTACGCCGGCCAAAGCGCCATACCCTCCCGCTTCGTCTACTGGTTCAACGGCAACGGCATTCCGGAGCGTTACTGGATTCCCGAACAGGAAGGTCCCGGCTACGCCCTTACTCCCTGCCTCACGCCCCTGGCGCAGTTCCGCCGAGACATCCATGTCCTCAGCGGGCTCGATAATCCTGCCGCGAGAGCACCCGGACCCGGTAACGATCACCACCGTTCGATGAGCGGCATCGTTTCCGGAACTTCTTTCACGGGCCGCGGCGCGGCGGGCATGTCCATCGACCAGATGATCGCCGCGAAGATTGGAAGCGAGTCCCGCTTCCATTCCTTGCAGATCGGCGTCTGCCAGGAATCCCACGGCGAGAGTATTCAGCGCAATCTGAGCTGGGCCGGGTATGAACGCGCGCTTCCTCCCGAGTTGATTCCTCACAATCTTTTCGACCGGATTTTCGGAACAAAGGAGCAGACCTGGATCGACCGGAAGCAAAGTGTGCTGGACGCGGTTCGGGACGATTTTGCGGATGTCCAGGCGCGCCTGGGACGATCCGACCAGCAAAGGCTCGACGAACACCTGACCTCCGTGCGGGAATTGGAGCGCTCGATCGCAAGCCTGCCGCCGGAGTACGCCAAGGTTCAGGAGCCCGAACTGGGCGGGGACGTCAAGGATTATCCGCGGATCGCCAAGATTCAGTCCGATCTGCTGGCCCACGCGCTGGCCTCGCGCCAGACCAACGTAGCCAGTTACATGCTGACCAAGTGCCAGAGCCTGGTCCGTCTGCCGTGGCTTGGATACACCACGCTCCGGCACCACGACTATACCCACACCAATGCGGATACGCCCAAGGCCCAGAAGATCATGCGGGACATCTGCAAGTGGCACATCGAGGAATTCGCGTATCTGCTGGCGAAGCTGAAGTCCATTCCGGAAGGAGATGGAACGCTTCTGGACCACTGCTGCCTCTTGTATGTGCACGAACACGCGGAAGCCAATCCTCATAAGAACAACGGCTTGATCGCGATCGTGGCAGGCCACACCAACAGGCTGGCCACCGGGACTCACACCCGGGTTCAGGCGACGCTCGGCGATCTTTACCTGGCGATTGCCAATGACATTCTGGGCGTGGGCCTGGAAGCTTTCCCGACCGCCAGCCGCCGCCTGGAAGGGCTTCGAGCTTAGTTTTCCGAGCCGGAAGGCCGGAACAGCGGGTTCACGCAAACAGGTCGAGCACTGGCTTGCCCTTTCCATCTTTGGTGACGTAAAAGGGACGTTTCTCGACTTCGTAGGCAAGGTCGGCGGGGATACCCATGGCGCGGTAGATTGTGGCGTGCAGATCTTCTACGGTTACGGGATTTTCGACGGCGACGAGGGGCCGCTCGTCCGCGGTCTTCCCATAGACGAATCCCCGTTTCATTCCGCCGCCGAACATCAGGATGCTGCTGGCGGCGGTGAAGTGACGATGCATGCCGTAGTGCTTGGGCTCGGACATGACCTCCGGCTGCTGAATGGACCCGCATTCCTTGACCGTTTTGCCAGGCCGGCCCTCGGTCATCATGTCACGGCTGAATTCGCTGGCCACGACGATCAGGGTGCGGTTGAGCAGCCCGCGTTCTTCCAGATCGAGCACCAACCGGGCGATCGGGGCATCGATTTCCTTTTTCATCCCGATCGTGCGCTCATGGCCGTTCTCGTGCGTGTCCCAGTGGCGGAAGGGGACATACTCCGTGGTGACCTCGATAAAGCGGGCTCCGACCTCGGTGAGACGCCGGGCCAGGAGACATCCAAGCCCAAACCTGCCCTCGCCGTATGCCTCCCGGCTTCTTGCCGGTTCGAGCGACAGGTCGAACGCTTTGGCAGCCGGGGACTGCAAGAGGCGGTGTGCATTCTCAACCGCGCGAAGCAGAGACTGCTGATGATAGTCGCTGCCCAGTTGGAGCACGGGGCTTTCCTGGAGGAGACCGCGATAGTTCTCATGCCGGCGGCGAAAACGCAGCGCATTCATGTGAGGCGGGGGTTGTACCGCCGATGCGGCGTCGGTGGGGTGGGGAATCAGGAACGGTCCATATTCGGACCCCAAAAACCCGGCCGTGTGAAAGGCGCGCAGTTCATCGTTGTCGCCGGTCCCTTCGATTCTCTGGCCAATATCGAGGAACGCGGGCACATCCGGATTCCTTGGCCCCAATGTTCTCGCGATGACAGCGCCGATGTGAGGCGCAGCCACACTTTGCGGCGGAGTGTATCCGGTATGCCAGTGGAACTGATGACGGGAATGCAGGACGCGGCCCATATCGGCCAGCCTATGGCTGCGAATGAGGGTAGCGCGGTCCATGACGGAAGCGATATGTTCCAAGCCCTGAGACAGTTTGATGGAATCCACCGCGGAGTCGATCGAAGGGAACGTGCTGAGGACCCGCTTGGATTCGACGCCCTTTTCAAAGGGTGTGTATTTTTTGGGATCGAGAGTCTCGGTATGCGCCATGCCGCCCGCCATCCACAAAAGGATCAGCGTGTCGGCCGTAGGCTGGATCTTCGGACTGGCGGCGGCCCACACCTGGGGCGCCTTGCCCGTTACAGCGGCGAGCGCGGCCGAGGAGGACACTTGCAGGAAACGGCGCCGGCTCAGTGCGGCGATCATGCGGTCCGGGACTTTCGCGATCATACTTTCCTCAAAGCTTATCGAATAAATTGAAATTCCGGTGAGAGGAACAGGGCCCAGAGGAGATCTTCCGTGCCTTCCGAGCCGGCGCCGGCAATCATTGCCCCGGCCCTCCGGCGCTCCCCCGCGCCGGGCTCGCGGCCCAGCGCATAGCGATACAGGTAGTCCACCAGAGCCTCGCCGGTGAGAGGAGACCCGGTACGCGGCACCGGCGCAGATTCGCGCACGCGCACCAACTGCTTCGGATCGGGCTTTTCGGTAAAGACAAAGAACCGTACCTTCGCGGCAATCTGAACCTTTTCAGAGCTTTGATCGATACCCACCACGGCGCGAAAGCGCGTATAGCCCCTTCCGGACAGATCATAAACCACGGTAGACGGCAGAGCGGCGACGGCGGCAGCCTGCGGAGGTTGTCCTTTGACCTGGAGATCGGCTTTGCGCACGCCGGCGGGAGCCTGCAAGTCGAGCAGGCGAACCGCTGCCTGCGGGCCGGACAAGGTGGCCTGGACCCATCCGGCGATGGTGGCCGACGGGTCACGGGTCCCGTAGTCTTCCGCCGCGAGCCAAAGCTGTTTGGCTCCGGTGATATCGACATCTACCGATCGCGTCCCCGAAGTGAGAATGCCGCTGTCGAAGAGGTTGGAAGGAGGAGCTTTCCGGTCTCCGGTGAGCCGGCGCGCGCCGCGGTAGAGAAATTCGGACAGCGTCGCGCCGTTGACCAGTTCCAAGGCCTGCAGAGTGGTAGCGTCGACATTGCGCTCCGTGAAGACCTGGTCCCGAATCGGCCGGCCCAGTCCGCGGGTCAGCCGGTCCGACTCAAGCCGCCAGTTGCGCGCGTAGATGGCGCTGCCGGGCTCCCCATCGTCGCGGACACCCCATTCGCCGGTCACCGAAGAAATGGCGTCGACGAACTGTTCCGCGGTGAGGCGCCGATAAAGCGGTCCCCGGAAAACAAATTCGCCTGCCGGTTCCGCGTCAAGCCGGACGGCCGGGAGCTGGTAGGCACGCGAAGTGAGGATGCGCCGCAGCAAAAAATGGAGGTCATAGCCGTGATCGACAAAGTCCGAAGCGAGCCAATCCAGCAGGTCGTCATCCCAGGCCCGGCCTTCCATCTCATCTACAGGTTCGATCAGAGCTCGCTCAAACAACCTCTTCCAGATCCGGTTGACCAGGGTGCGGGCAAAGCGGCCGTTTTGCGGGGTAACGAACAATTCAGCGGCCAGGGCGCGACGCTCGGCCAACGAGCCAGCCGAGCGATTCGCCATCAATTCCGGGAAAGGAAATTTCGGACTGGCGGTCTCACCAGTTTTCACGTCGCAACGATAGATATCCAGCGGCTCGGCGGAGAAGAACGAAGCCAGACCGTAGGATTCGCGCAGTTTCCACCGGCTCACGAAACTGTCGTGGCACGAAGCACACTTGAGGTTGATGCCGAGGAAGACCTGGGCACTGTTCTGTGCCGCCTGCATGGGGGGACTCTGGCTCGCGCTTTCGTCACCGCCCCAGTTCACACCGATCAGGAAGCCTTCGGGCGCGTCTTTTCCGACCGGATTCAACAGGGCAGTTACCATCCGATCGTACGGCAGGTTGGACTTCAGAGCTTCGAGCAGCCAGGGAGTGATCGACTTGCGCTGGGTGCCTGGATAGCGGATCCCTTCGTCATTGCGCAGCAGGTCATTCCAATAACTGATCCAATGTTCGGCGTAGTTGCCGCGATTGGCGAGGAGGCGTTCGACCAGACGCGGCCGCTTCTCCGGGCTCCGATCTTCGAGAAACGAGGAACGCTGCTCAGGAGAAGGCAGCAATCCCCAAAGATCCAGGTAGACGCGGCGGACAAAAATCTCGTCGCTGACGGGAGCAGGCAGAGCGAGCCCATGTTTGTGGAAGTAGGAGGTGAGAAAGGCGTCGATCGGGTTGGCGGACGAATCTGACGGCAGCGGCGGCCGGCGGAGAGCCAGAGATGCGGCCGGCTGTGCGGGCAGAGTCCCCGGCTGCCATTCCGCGCCTTGGTCGATCCAACCTTTCAGTACATCGATTTCGCGCGGCGAGAGGAGCGCACCGGCCAGCGGCATCGCGGGCGGCTGCTGTCCGGTTATCCTCCGGATCAACAGGCTTTGGCTACTGGAACCCGGAACAATGGCGGGCCCGTTCTGACCGCCCTTGAGAAGACCGGCCCGGGTGAAAACGGACAATCCCGCCTGCGGTTTTTCAAGGCCATGGCAGGCCGCACAGCGAGCGTGCAGAATGGGCTGCACCTCACGGGCAAAATCCACGCGAGGCGCCGGCGACAGTACGCCCGGCAGCATCCAGCCCAGTATCCCGAGCAGAATTCGCCCCCTCGTTTTGCCCATAAATTGCTGCAATCATATGGTGTCCGGCGAACAAAAGTCAAGAAATCAGGCAGTTGGAGAGCGCGCCCTTAATATACCTTGACAGGCATATACACTGTGGGGTATATCAAGAGAGTGGAATCTGTGTTCGAAGTCATTGCGGAGCCGAACCGCCGCGCGATTCTGAGCCTCCTGGTCTCGTCCCAACAGTCGGTGGGAGAGATCGAGCGCCAGCTTCGTATGCCGCAGCCGACCGTGTCCAAGCACCTGCGCGTGCTGCGCGAGGCCGGTTTCGTGGAGTCCATGGTGGACGCGCAGCGCCGTCTCTACCGGCTGAGGCCCGAACCCTTTCAGGAAGTGGATGCCTGGCTGGCTCCGTTCCGCCGGTTCTGGTCCGCTCATGTAGATGCTCTCGAACGCCACCTCGACCGCATGGATCCATCCACACCAGCGAAAAGAAAGACAAGGAGAAGAAAATGACCGATCGCGATCAGTACACACCGGGTCCGGCCCGCGGCGCGGAGGTGCGGAAGGACGGAGAAAAGTGGACGCTCATTCTTGTCAGAGAATTGCGGCACTCGCCGGAGAAAGTCTGGCAGGCGCTTACGGACCCGGCGCATCTGCGCGAATGGGCGCCCTTCGATGCCGATGGGAGCCTGGGTACGGCTGGAATGACGGTGAAGCTCACCACGGTGGGCGCGCCCACGCTGCACGTTACCGAGACAACAGTGACGCGAGCCGAAGCTCCCAGGGTGCTCGAGTACAACTGGGGCGGCTTCGATATGCGGTGGGAACTCGAGGTCTTTGGCGGCGGCACCCGCCTGACGCTGTGGACCAATATCGATCGCCGCTTCATCTCGATGGGTGCCGCCGGGTGGCACATTTGTCTCGATGTTCTGGATCACCTTCTCAGCGGCGCTCCCATCGGCCGCATCGTTGGACCCGACGCCATGAAGTTCGGCGGCTGGCAGCGATTGAACGCCGAGTACGCAAAGCAGTTCGGAGTTGAGCTCCCGAGATGGCAGGCCAACGGCCCGAAGGGTTGAAGAGGAGGACGACCTCATGGAATCTACCTTGCAGAAACCGGCCCTTGCCGCCAATATCACCCCCAAAGCGATGACCATCGCCTATTGGATCGTGACGGCGCTCTTCTGCCTGCAGATGAGCTTCACGGCCTACGCGCAACTGCGCCTGCCGCAAGTGGCGGAGGCGTTCACGCATCTCGGCTTTCCCGCCTACTTCAGAGTGGAGCTCTCGTGCGCCAAGCTCCTGGGAGTTGTGCTGCTACTGGCTCCGCTGCCGGCGCGGCTCAAGGAGTGGGCCTACGCCGGATTTGCCATCAACCTCGCCTCCGCGCTCATTGCCCACCTCTCGGTGGGCGACGGCCCGCAGGCATGGAGCTTTGCGGCGGCCACTGGTGTGCTTTGGGGGCTTTCGTATTTTTTCTGGCGCCGCCTTGCAGGTTGAGCCGTAGGAAGCGAAAAGGCGGGTCAGGCTGTCCGAACGATCTGGAAGTGACCACCGGCTTTTTGAAATGCCGCTTCAGCGGGAGAATAGCACCGGCGCGCGGTTTCCAGATCTACCGGACGCTTGAGATGATCTACCGGGCTTACGAGGGTGACCTTGCGGCCCGCAAGCGCGGCTGTGACCTGGGGCAGGTCGAAAGATTGCAGGATGTCTTTGACGAAAATGCCGGTGCCGTGAGTATAGCGATCTACGCGGGCGAGCGTGCCGTAGCTGAGAAGTCCACGCTCGGCAGTCACATCGGAGATGCGTGAATCCAGAACCGCGGCGAAGAGAACCCAAAGCGCCCCGGCGCCCTGTCCCGCTATACGGAACTGCTGCTGATCGACATCCGGACGGCTGAATGCGTAGTCGACGCTTCGGATCACGTCCTCGACTCGCATGCCGAGCAGGCACTCGTCCATGTACCAGGTCATATAGGTGATGGCGGTTTCCACGTCGAAGAGCTGCCGGAAGTCGCCGGGCCAGTCCCCGGCAGGGGGATGCGGCGGCTTTGTCTCCCCGATACCACGAACATCGCAGGCGACCACCATCCGGCCGGCGCGCGCCAGCCGCTCGTATGGTCCGAACTCCATCCCATCCGCCTGCTTGCCGGCATCGTTGAATACCAGCAGCGTGGGATATTTCGCGGCCTTCCGCTCCGGAAGGAAAACCCAAGTGGGGATGTAGATGCCGGGTTCCGAAAGGAATTCGAGCTTTTCGACGGAGTAGCCTTTGCGCGGAGTGGTGACGAGCACTTTCGGCTGCAAGGGCGCGTTCGTCCGTTTGTAGCGGAGCAACTCCGTCACCTTGCGGCTCAGGTCCGCACTGCTCCACTCGCGCTTGGGGGGCAGCGTCTCCTGCTTTTTCAGGATCAGGCTGAAGATGGTGTCGCCCATCTGGGAGTAGCGCAGCGATCCGTTCGGTGTGCAGTACAGCGTTTCGGGATTCTCGACCGTCACCTCCGGCTCAGTCTCCGGACCGGGTGACTGGCGCAGCCACCGGCTGAGCCAGCGCGTAGTCGCCAGGCGTAACTTGGGGGTCCAGGCGTGCGGATCGTTGGCCTGTTCCGTACTGAACCGGTCCGCGGCACCGAGCTCGAAGTAACGCTTCCGGATCTGCTCGGCGGCGCGGTTGAACCTCGGATTGTATTCCTCGATCAGCGCCAGCAAAGGCCGCGGGGCAATGGCGATGTGCAGATCCGGCAGATCCACACCATGCTTTGCTCCGGGAAAAAAGTTCTGCTCTACGTCCGAAGGCCCTACGCGGCTTTCCGGATGGATCTCGAGCGGCCACCGGTGCCCGGTTCCTCCTTCGTTGACGACGGAACACTTCACCCGCTCGTCGAGCGCGCTGATGAACAAGGCCAGCGTGCCGCCGCCGGAATGGCCGGCACAGGCAATTCGCTGCGGGTCCACTTCGGCGCGCTGCTGCAAATAATCGATTCCGCGAATTCCGTCCCACACGCGATAGTGCGTCAGATCCTCCCCCATCAGGAGCAGCACCTGGCCGGGCATGGAGTGTTCGTAGGTGGAGGCGGTAGCTACCTCCGTCTGACCGGTTTGCGGATTCCAATATTGGCGGCGTTCGCCTTGGCCGATCGGATCGTACGCCAGTACCACGAATCCCGCCTTCACCAGGTCGATGTAGACACACTGATACTGCGGCTCCATGCGGGCGAGCGGGTAGTGGCCGCACGGCGAAATCACGGCGGGGTAGGGAGATTGCCCGCCGGATGGAATATACAGGTTACCGGTGACCCAGAAATCCGGCCGGCTCTGGAACATCACGTTCTCCACCCGGTAGCCATCGCGCATATGGACAGCGACCGTGCGAGGAGCAAGCGGCGTCCGTTCGGGGTAACCGTGGATCATCTCCTTGAATTTTTCCCGAACGTAGCGATTGCGTGCTTCCACTTCCGTTGCTGTGTGGATGCGTTCGCGCTGCTTGTCCCAGGAGGCTGCCAGGGCGTTCAGCCTGGCAGCCACATGGGTCAACAGCATGTCCGGATACGATGCCGCATAGCCGGACGCCGCCGCCGCGGGAGTAGAAAGAGCGGCAGCGGCGGTAGCGGCGCCCGTCCCCAGCAGGAAAGTCCGCCGCTTCAGAGTGGTCATGCGCTTCTCCTT
>CAZMRK010000385.1:0-12493 GCA_964568355.1 uncultured Solibacteraceae bacterium
GCCCGGTGGCGAATATCTTCTGCCGTGCAGAATCCGCTGATTGTCCAGCATCAGGACATCGCCGGCTTTTGCGGCGACCGGGACCTCGCACCGGGAGGCCGCCGCCGCGACCTCTTCGATCACTTCCTCCGCGAGAGGCGAACCGTCTTCCCAACGCAGCATCAGCGGGGGCTTCTTCATCTCCGGCACCTGACCCTTTCGGACCGCGATCTCACCCAGGGTCACCGGCAGCAGATCGTTGATGAAAACTTCACGGCCCTGCTCGTCACGGATATAGGCAAAGCACTGATACTCGGTCGAAAGCGAGCCGTCGGATCCCCACTTGGCGCGCGCCTCGTTTTCCCCGCAGATCGCTTCCACCGCCTCCCGGTCCTCTGTTTGAAACGCGGTTTGCCATTCTCCGTCATCCAGCATCCGCGCGTAGGTGATGCGCCGCCGGCGAAACAGGTCGGCCGTCTCCGGACGAAACGAGCTCATGATCGCCGCGCCGTCTCCAATCGTGGTCTCGCCGCCCGTCGGCGCCGGGCAGGCGCAATAGAACCAGATCATCCGGGGAGGATACCGGAAATAGTAGAATTCCCCGTGGAGCGGAAGCGGAAAGTCCTGCCGGTTTCCCGTAGCGGTCAACACCGTTGGATTCCCGTTCACGGTGGACCGTGCGAACGGCCCGAAGCTGAAAGCCGCTCCCCGGTTGGTGTAAAGATCCTCCGTGAAGCGCGACGTGAATTGCTCGAATTCTTCGAGACTGGCGTGAAATCCCCGGAAGAGAATAGCGCCGGTGGCGCGGTAGAGACGGATCACCTCGTCTGGTTGAAGCTGGAGCAGGCTCTGACCGCCTTGATTTTGGATCACCGCTCCGATATTGCCGCCGATCGGCGCCGTCGCTGCTACGCTTTGCATGAACTCTCCGTGTGTGCCCAGGTTGTCATGGGCTGTCTGGGACCTACAATGGTTCGCGGCAAATGGGCCGGATCTACAAGCCGGTAGCCCAATCCGGCGATTGCTTCCGCAACGCCGGGGCTGGTCAACGCCGCTAACTCATCACGCCGGCGCTCCACGTATCGCGAGCGTCGCGCGAGTTCTTCATCCACAATTGCCGGATGACAGCCGATTTCGACCGAGCCATCCGGAGGAGTGACCGCGGCCATTACCCGCAGCGTCCGATAGAATGCGTCCAGTTTGACCGGACCGCCCTTCCAAATACACGCGTAAGCGTCGGCGCACCATGCGCCCTGCTCCCGCATCCAGCGATTGAGGGCGATCGACTCGCCCCTTGCCGGCAGTCCGGTTTCGAGCGCCAATGTAAGATAAACGCCGGACAACTCCGGAAGCGCATGTACACTGTGGTGCGTGTCCAGATGACTGGGCGCGATGCCTAAAGAGCGAATGGCTGCCAACTGCGCGCGCCATTCCACTAGAACCTCTTCCGGGTTGAGATCGTGCAGATGCTCCCGCCGGCGAGCGAAGCAGCCGGTTTCATCCACAAGCGTGGGAATGCGGGCCGCGTCGCTGACCGGCCTGCCGTCCGTCAACTGGAGGTGGATGCCCACCCGCCCTCGCAATTCACCCGCCCAACGGGCGAGGCGCGCGCGATGCTCGGGGTCGCACACCATGGCGCTGGTGCCGGTTACGCAGCCGGAGCGCATTGCTTCCAGGATGCCGGCCGAAACGCCGTCGCTGAATCCGAAATCATCCGCGTGAATCAACAGCGAACGCACGACTCGACGTCCTTCTCCGCGCGAACCGCTCCACGGCCGCGACTGCGTTCTCCACACCCCGCTCACGGCGAATGGCCTCGCCGATTTCCGCGGCACGCCGCCGGATGACCGGATGGGTGGTCACCTGCGTGATGGCCGCGGCCAACTGCTCGGCAGTAAGGGTCTTCGCGGAAACGGGTTCGGGACTTACCCCCAATTGAGCCATGCGGTGTCCCCAGAAGCTCTGGTCCCACCCAAATGGCGTGATCACTTGCGGCGATCCCATTCGCAGCGCGATGGCGGTTGTGCCCGATCCGCCGTGATGCACCAGCGCCAGCGAGCGCGGCAAAAGCCAGTCGTAAGGGATCGCTTGAGCGCTGAAGATATCGGCGGGCAGCCCGGCGCTCTTGAGCCCGCCCCAGCCGCTGATGAGGATGCCGCGGCGTCCTGCCAGAGCCAGCGCATCCACAACCGCCTTCGTCAGCCGGGCGGGGTTGCGTCCCACGTGGCTGCCGAACCCGACCACCACCGGCGGCTCGCCGGCAGAGAGAAACTCCTCCAGCTCACGCGATGGACGAAAGGGAGTGGCGCCATCCAGGAACCAGTAGCCCGTTACCTCCGCGCCCTCTCCCCATTCCGATGGCTTCGGCACCACGAGCGGGCTATAGCCCAGCACATGCGGCGTTGTCCGCGTACCGTGCAGATTCTCCGTGAACGTCTGAGCGCGCAGGCCCAATGCCTCCACTCGCCAGTGCTGCACCGTATCGTGTCCGATGTGCAGGATGGGAATCGCGCGGCGCCAGGAGCGCAGCACATCGCGCGCGGGCAGGTCGCACCTGGCCCCGGCGTGCAAGGGAAACGGAAATTCGGCGGTGGGGAGCTCCGGAACCGGGAACACGCTCGTGATGATCGCCGGAATCCGGAACCTCTCGGAAAGCGACGGCCCGATCCCCAGCCAGGGCTGGCAGACCAGAACCTCGGCGCCTTCACAGGGAGCCACCGACTCGCGCAGGTGTAACCGTGCCGAAGGCGCGACGTAGGCACGCCAGAAGCGTGCGTACTCGGTCACCGGTTTTTCGAGGCTCTCGCGAAATACAGTGCCGCCGCGCCCGGAATAGAACTTCTCCGAGTTGCCGCTCAGCCGGTAGAATTCCAGCCCTAACGCCGCGGCCTGCGGTTCGTACAGGAGTTCGGTGGCAAAACGCACCTGATGTCCCGCGGCGCGGAGAGCTCCGGCCAGCACCAGCATCGGTTGAACATCGCCGCGCGTGCCAATGGCGATCACGGTCACGCGCATGGCTAGTCGATCCGCGCCACGTCTGCCTGTCCGGACAGCTTGGAATAGGCGAAGTCCAGCAATTCCCCGGCCTTCAGGTCCTTGCGAAATTGGCCGTCGGGTAGCGATGCCAGTTCGTCAAAGCTGAGCGGCCGTTCGAAGCGATCTTCCAGGGCGACGAGCAGGTGGATGGTGTCGATCGACGAGATACCCAGATCCGCGCCCAGGTAGGTCTCCGGGGTCACCTCACCCAGCTCCTGCTCCTGTTCTTCCATTAACTCACGCAGACATGCGAGAATTGCATCCCAAACTTCCGGTTTCCCTGCGGTTGGCATACTGTGTCTCTCTACTCTACTACTACCGATGCCGTGTCGCCGCGTGAATCGCTCCTGAACAGTACTATGCTCGCGCGCTGGTGTAAGCGGCGAGCATTTGGCGCAGCCGGTTTACTGCCTGGCCATCCTGCCGCCCATACCACACCGCCAGTTCCTCCGGCGGTAAAACGAGATGTGCCACCGCGCGGGCCCAGATCGCGGATTGATTGGCGAGCACATTCCAGTCCATTGTCGGATCGGTCAACAACGCGTCCAGGGAGGTGGAAACCGGTTCGCGCCCGAAAAGCAAATTCCAAAGGGAATCGGGCAATCGGACCAGGCGCTGCTCCAGGTTTTGCAGGCGCGCGATCAGGATCCCGTCGGATCCAAGAATTTCAAAGTCCGAAGACAGCGTCTCGAATTGACTGCGCCGCACGTGTCCCCGGCAAACCAGGCGCGCGCCAGGCATCCTGGGATCCGAACAGACCTCCAACTCCTGCTGGCTGTAGGGATAGGCTCCCAGCCGGGCGCCGCTTTGCTCCAGCACCCATAGGGCTGCCAGTTGGCCGGCGCAATCGAGCACAGCCGGATCGAGTTGCAGGTGCGTTTGTGTCAAATTGCGCAATTCCGTCACCTGAATGTGGGCTGCGATACGATCGCTGCCCACATCGTCCACCTGTTCGATACCTTGAAAACCGGGGCCGTGGAACGCATAGCCGCCATAGAAGGCCTCGCGGCTCCACGTGCTGGGTGGAGTCGGATGAAAAGTGCCGTCCGGCCGCCGCGTCGCGGTAGTCCGGGGGCCGCACCGGCACACCGCTTCGAAGGAAAGCGTCCGTTTGGTATCAGAGAGCGCAAAAATCTTGACGTGAATTTCCCGCTCTTGAGCCTCGGCCTCTACTTCCAGCGTCAGCCCGTCTGGCCCCAACGCCAGCCAGGTATGGGCGCGTATCCCGGTCAGCCGTTGAATGGGCATACCGGCCAGGCACGACGCTGCTTCTGCGGCAATTTCGGTGGTTAGCGTGAAGGCCAGGACGGGCAGCGGGGCGCCGTGTTCGCCTCGCTCGCCGCGGCCCAGGCGGTGATCGAGCAGGAAAGCGTCGCGTTCGATCTGGAAGGTCCGCCGGGCCAGGAGTTTTCCGCTCTCGCGGAATCGCACTTCTCCAAGCAAGGGAAACTGGCGAACGGCCGGTACGCGCGTGCTGCGGCCCCCGACCCGCGCGGCCATACGGGCCTCACTTTCAGCGGCGATCCGTGCCGTGGTCGTGTACTCGTATAAAACAGCCTCGCGGACGGAGGCGCGGGCGGAGGCTACACACAGGTCCGCTGCGGGCTCGCCGTAGAAGATCCCCAGTGCTACGGGCACACCGGCGGAATAAAGATCTGCTGCCAGGTGAGCCAATTGCAGGAGATCGCGGCGCGACGATACCGACGCGCTCAGGCTGCGGTGGGGCTTGTTGCGGAGCGTATCGTCCACGAAAGCGCTCAGGCGATTGTCCGGGCCGGTCTCAATGAAGATCCTGGCGCCGGCTGCGTATAGCGTCTCAATCGTTTCCCGGAATCGGACGCACCCGGACCATTGGCTCGCCAGCAGCTTCCACATCTGTTGCCGGTCCGATGGATACGGCTGGGCCGTGCCGCAGGAGTAGACCGTTACATTCGGGCGCCCTCCCGGCAGTGCCTGGTAGTGCTTTTCGAGGAGCCGGGACCAGTCGGCAAACAGCGGAGTATGGTGGGCGCGCACGAATGGTAGCGAAGAACAGATCGCGCCTCGGAGCCGCATCTCGGCTGCTGCCTTTTGCAGGGCATCCCGATACCCGGCGAGCACGACCTGTGTCGGGCAGTTGTCGACGGCGACATAGATCTGATTTGGATTGTGGTTCACAATCGCCTCGACCACATGCCGGTCAATTCCTCCGACCGCCATCACGCCTTCCGGAACTGGCGGCGCTGGCAGGCGTGTGCTTTCCAAAGCCACGCGGCACATGAATTCGCAGGCTTCCCGAATGCTCGCATAAGAGATGACGCCCGCCGCGATCAGCGCGGCGTGTTCCCCATTGCTGTGCCCGAGCAGAAAGTCCGCGCGCACCCCCATCCGCAGCAGCACCGAATATAAAGCGAGACTGGCGGCCAGCCCGAGCTGCGCCCCTACTTCCAGGCCGAACAGCCGGTCATCATCCGCCTGGTTGGGGCGCGCCGGAGAAAGCAGTTCGCTCGGGCGTGCGGCGCCTGCGCGAAGATACGCGCGATCCAGTTCGTCGAACCAGGTCTTGACTCCCGGCACGTGTCCGCAGAGTTCGCGCAACATCTCCGGATACTGGGAGCCTTGACCGGGGAACAACACAGCGATTTTTCCCGGCCGCGGGCCGAAATTGTAATAAATACCGCTTCTGCTTCTCAGAGAACGCGGCTGGGGCTGTTCCAAACGGCTGCGAGCGCTGCCCAGCTTGGTAGCGAGGTCCTGCTGATTTTCTGCGACAATGGCCAGCCGGTGCTCACCCATCGGGCGCCGGGCCAGGCTCAGGGCAAGTTGCGGCAGGTCTTCGCCAAGCCTTTGTTCCAACTGTTGAGCTTCGAGCGACAGCGCTTTGGACGAGGATGCGCTGAGCAGAAGGACATGTGCTCCTGGGTCTGTCATCAAGCGGCGGGGGAACGTCCAGATCCGAGTATACTCGATACCGGATGAAAGTTCTCCTTCTGGGTTATTCCGATATTGCGAAACGCCGCGTGCTCCCAGCGCTCCGAAGCTTGGGCGCCGCGGTGGACATCGCGTCGCGATCAACGGCCGCCATCGAATCGTCAGGGCGCTGGTTCCGCGATTACGACACGGCGATCAGTCAGACCGATGCGGAGCTGGTATATATCTCCACTGTCAATAATGGTCATGCACAGTGGACCAGGAGGGCGCTCGAAGCAGGCCGGCACGTCGCCGTGGACAAGCCGGCCTTTCTGACTTTGGAAGAAACACACCAACTGCTCGAACTTGCCGATCGCCGCCGGCTCTGCCTGGCCGAGGCGACGGTTTACGGGTACCATCCGCAGTGCGCGATGGTCCGCGAAGTGTTTCGGGAAGCGGGAGCAACTCCAACACGTCTCATCGCCGCCTTCAGCGTCCCCCCGCTCTCCCCACAGAATTTTCGATATCGCGCGGAGCTTGGTGGGGGAGCCCTGTGGGATCTGGGACCCTATGCGGTGACGCCCGGCCGCATTTTTTTCGAATCGCCTCCCTCCGGGATTCACGCCTGGCGCCTGTCGGCGAATGATGAAGTGGACACCAGCTTCAGCATGGTGGGAGTTTATCCCGATGGGCGCTCCTGCATTGGTTCGTTTGGTTACACCACCGGCTACATCAACCGGCTCGATATCATTGGACCGGGAGTGGTCGTGACCATGGACCGCGCGTTCAGCCCGCCGCCGGATCTGCCCATGCGATTGACCGTTCGAAGGCTCAACCAGGTGACGGCCATAGAAGTGCCCCCATCGGATTCGTTCCGCCTGTTCTTCGACCATCTTTTTTCCGCGATTCAGGGGCGAAACGATCGCTCTTTCTCCCAGCATCTCCTGGCTGACGCCGAAGCACTCCACCACCTGCGGGAGAGCGCCTTTCAGGTATATTAAGGGAACTAGTGCTACGACCACGTGATTCGGTTCGTCCGCTTGCTGGCGCGCGCGGTTCCGTTCCGCCACTGAACCGCGACCGTAAGGGAGCGGACTTCACGGTCAGAGCACTAGCCGGAGGAGTTCATCCATGTTCAGTTTTCTACTGGGATTCGGAGCGGGTGTGACCATCCTGCTGAACGGCAGGAAGGTGCAAAAGCAGATTGCGCGGACGGTTCTGGATGGCGCCGAGGTCACCAGCGATGTATTTCGCCAGGCACGCCGCGGCGCCGCCCAACTGGCCGAAGATTTCGAAGACGCATTTGCGCAAGCTCGGGAAGAGCGTGCTGCCGAAAAAGCAGAGCAGGCTTCGCAGGACCAACTGCAAGCGGAACTCCGCCTCCTGCGATCGGAGATAGCTACCTTGCAATCCAGTTTACGCCCCTCCACCACTCCACCCGAGCCATCCGGCGAGGCGAGTGAACCTTTGCAGTTCCAGAACATCTCGCGAGAGCGGTTCGATGCATTGACCCAAAAACTGCGTCAATTTGGAATTGACGTCCAGTCCGATAGCGGAACTGTCTCGCGCGACGGCTTTAAAGTGGCGTGGATGTACAATTCCATGGATGAAACGCTGGCAATTCACTTTGCTGAATTGCCGCCATATGTGCCGGGGCAGATGATCACCCGCAAAATCCAGGAAATTGTAATGTCTTCCTAGGATTCGGAACGCTTCGGCCATGATTGGGCGCGTCATTACGATTGGTGTTCTTTTGGGCGCCTGGGCTCTCTGCTCCGCGGCGGATGTGGACCGTGCTGTTGCCGAATGGGTACTGCACGTCGGCGGAAGCGTGGTGCTCGAGGGCACAACACGCCAGATCTGGGACGCCGCCGATCTCCCTGCTTCCGATTTTCAACTGCACACCGTAAATCTGTCGACTTCGCTGATCCCGCCTGCGGATCTGAAGCGCCTGGGCGCTCTTCCCCGCTTGAAAGATCTGTATCTTTCCGGGAGGACGTGGCACAACGTACCGGTAAAGGTCACCGCGGATTCGCTAAAGCTCCTGGAAGGGCTCACTTCTCTGGAGAGATTCATTCTCACTCTTCCGGTTCAGGTGGAGATCCCGATCGAAGATCCCGCTATTGCCAACATTGCATCCCTGACCCACCTGCAACAGCTTCGATTGGCCCAGACCCGGATCAAAGGCCGTACACTCGCCGCCTTTACGGAAATGCGCTCGCTCGACCTGACCAACACCCGGCTGGATGATCAGGGGATGCGCAGCCTGCAGGGTATGACCCATCTCCAGAAGTTGTACGCCCACGACGCGCTCATCACCGACGAGGGCTTGCAGTACATTCGCAACCTGCATGAGCTGACCGAGCTCGATCTGTACAATACGCGGATCACCGATGCCGGCCTGGTTTATCTGAAGGGTCTGACGAACCTGCGCAAGCTGAACCTGCTCGGCGCGTCGGTAACCGATGCGGGCCTGGATCAACTCACCGGCCTCACCAAGCTGACTGAGCTGAATCTCTACCGCACGCAGATTACCAATAGCGGCCTGGAAAAATTGAAGGCATTCCAAGATCTGCGCGAGCTCGATGTGCGCTATACGAGGATTACCCGCGGGGGGCTGGCGGCATTCGGGGCTGCCAACCCGCGATGCCAGGTTGCATTTCTGGATGCTTCGGTCAGTCCCTCCGAGACCCGTGCCGCCGGGCCGAGCGTCGCCGGGAAAGGTACTGCCGCCATCACGCGCTGGGTCCAGTCCCGCGGCGGCACCGCCGTGGTAGAAGCCGGCAGGATTCGGGAGGTATCTCTCGCGTCGACTGCCACCACCGACGCCGATCTGGCCAACCTGCGAGGCCTCGATCTGCGGAAACTCGACCTCAGTTTTACAGAGGTCAGCGATGTAGGGTTGCAGACGCTGGGAGTGGCGGAACACTGCCCTCTGGCCGAGATCTACCTTGCGAATACGACCGTATCGGATGCCGGCCTCAAAAGCTTGCGGAGCTGCCAGTCATTGCGAAAGCTCGGCTTGGCCTATACGCTGGTGCGCGGCGATGGGTTGGACGCCCTTCCGGCGGCGATTACGGATCTCGACCTCACCGGCCTCTCCTTTTCGGCGGAGGGCCTGTCCAGGATTGCCCGGTTCACCGGTCTCGAGCGTCTGGATCTCAAATATTCCGACATCGATGACACCGGTCTCGTCCATCTTCAAAATCTCTCGAATTTGACGCGCCTCGATTTGACGGGAACCGATCTGGGCGACGCCGGCCTGAAGTCACTCCGGTCCTTGAGCCGTCTTTCCGAGCTCTCGCTCAACTACGGCCGGTTCACCGACGCCGGGCTGGCCGAAATCGGCGGCCTCCAAAACCTGACCAGGCTCGATCTGGTACGGACGCGGACGTCCGACAAATCGCTCGAAATGCTCTCCGGCCTGAAACACCTCACCAGCCTGAATCTCGATTACACCTCGGTCAGCGACAAGGGGCTGCCCTATCTGGCCGAAATGCGTCAGCTCACCCGGCTGCGGCTCGACAGCGCTGCCGTGACCGACGCCGGTGTGGAGATTTTAAAGTCCCTCCAGGAGTTGAAGACGCTGAACCTTTATCACACGCTGGTGACCGACCGTGGCATCGAGACCTTGAAGTCCGCGCTTCCGAACTGCAAGGTCCTGTGGGATCGAGGGTCGAATCTTCCCACCAGGCGCGGGAGTTGATATGAGATCCGTTCTTTTCTTGTTCTGCGGACTGGCGGCTTTTGGCGCTGAGGCAAATCTCGGCTTTGAGTGGGTCACGGACGCGGATATTCAGAATCTGCCGCAGCAGAAAGATTTGCACAAGCTGGATCTGTCGCTTTCGATGATCACGGATAAAGGAGTCGAGCGCCTGTCTTCGCTGCCCGAGGTCACCGATTTGAATCTCTATGCCGCGGAGCGTATCACCGACACGGCGCTCGCCTATCTGCGGCGCTGGAAGCACCTGGAGCGGCTCAATCTCCGCGGCACGGACATCACCGACACAAGCCTGCAATATATCGCGGAGCTGACCAGCCTGCGCTCTCTCGATATCCGCTACACGCAGGTCACCAACAATGGCATGGAATATCTGGCGGCCCTGCGCAATCTGGAGGAACTCTACCTGGGTGGAAACAAGATCACCGGGGCCGGGCTCCGAGGGCTGAAGCTTCTGCCCAGGCTCACCCGCCTGGAACTCGGCGGCGGCCAGAAGCGAAATACTGAGACCTGGTCGATTGCATTGACGGATTTCGATCTCGAAAGTCTCGGGCGGATGACACAACTGCGCTCGCTCAACCTGCGCGGCACGAAAATCACGGATCTGGGAGCGAGCCATTTGAAAAAGCTTTCCAACCTGGAAAGCCTGGACGTGGGCGGGACCCGGCTCACCAGTTCGGGGTTGAAGGAACTGGCGGAACTGCCCAAGCTGCAGCGGCTGAATCTGTGGCGGGTGAACGGGCTCGACGATGCCGGGATGGGCGCGCTCGCGGGCATGAAAGCCTTATCCAGCGTCGATCTTTCCGAGACGCACCTCACCGATCGGGGACTCGATGCCCTCCACTCCGCGAAGTCCCTCGCAGTGATATATTTGACTGGGACGAAGGTCACCGCGGAGGGGGTCGAGCGATTCCGTAAAGCGAACCCGCGGTGCCGGATTAGCTGGGTAGGGCAATGAATCAGAGGCTGTCTCTGTCGGAAAACCGAAACGGTAGTTTCGGTTTTTTCGAGCACGACCCAATGGAATGAAGCACTTGTGGACCAGAGACCGATACGGTAGTTTCGGTTTTCCAACACTGGGTGCCGTCGTGTGGCTGCTCGCCGCGGCAACGGCTCCGGCAGCGGCGCCGGTCGATGCAGGCGCACGGCCGCAGGTCCGCAGACTGACTCACAGCCAATACAACAATACGGTGCGCGATCTGCTGGGAGACGAGACGCGGCCTGCCGATGAGTTCCCGCCAGAGGATTTCCTGAACGGCTTCAAGAATCAAACCGCCACGCAGGATGTTTCGCCGCTACTTGCCGCCGCTTACGACACGGCCGCGGAAAGGCTGGCAAGAAACGCCTTCGCCGGCGGTGAAGACTCGCATCATTTGATTCCCTGCCAACCCCGCGGCGGATCCGATTCCGCCTGCGCGCAGAAGTTCGTCTCCAGTTTCGGCGCCAAAGCGTTTCGGCGCCCGCTCACAGGCGCGGAAGTCGCGCGCTATCAAACCATCCTGCTCAAAGAAGCCCAGCGCGGGGGACAATTCCTTCGCGGCGCTCAACTGGTCATCGAGGCGATGCTGCAATCGCCGAAGTTTCTGTTCCGCCTGGAGACGGGGGCGTACAAGACTGCCAGCGATCTGTCCTATTTCCTCTGGGACACGATGCCCAACGATCGTCTTTTCCAGGCGGCCGCTTCCGGCGCTCTCGACGGCCGACCGGCCCTCCAGACGCAAGCGGAACGGATGCTGCAGGACCCGAAAGCGCGCCAGGCAGTGGACGAGTTCACCGCCGAATGGCTCCGCTTTGATCAGGTCCTGAACACGGTCAAGGACCGTAACCTTTATCCTCAGTTCAATCTGCAACTCGCGATGGCGATGACCGAAGAGACACGCCGCCTGGTGTCGAGTCTGGTCTGGGGCGATGGAAACTTCATGGATCTCTTTCGCGCGGACTATGCATTCCTGAATTCCGACCTGGCTACGCTCTACCGCCTGCCGGCTCCCGCGAACGAGTTCGAAAAAGTCCGCTTTCCGGCCGATTCCCAGCGCGCCGGTGTGCTGGGGGAGGCCGCTTTCCTGGCCATGACCGCAAAGCCGGGCGAAACTTCGCCGACCATTCGCGGGCTGTTCATCCGGTCGCAGTTTCTGTGCCAGCAGGTTCCCGATCCGCCCCCTGGAGTAAACTCCAGCCTTCCACCGATCATGGCGGAAAAGCCGATGACGAATCGCGAACGGCTGACCGTCCACCGGATCAATAAGACCTGCGCAGGGTGCCACTCCATGATGGATCCGATCGGATTCGGATTTGAGAAATTTGACGCCATTGGCCAGTTCCAGGAAAAGCAGACCGTACTGATCCTTCCGCCGCATGGCGACCACAAGTCCAAGCCGGTGAGACTGGCGTTGGAGATCGACCCCAGCGCATCGGTGAACGGGATCGCCAACTCGAACTTTTCCTCTCCAAAAGAACTCGGCCGGATTCTTGCCGGTAATCCGGCCTGCCAGGAGTGCATGGTCCGGCAGCTTTTCCGCTACGCTTTCGGACGTCACGAGACGGGTGCGGATGATCCGTTGATTCAGCAGGGTGCGCAGGTGTTTCGCGGCGCGGAGTTTCGCTGGAAGCAACTGCTGCTCTTTTTTGCCAATGCCATTGCGTCAGAGGGGAAGAGCTGATGTCACAAGGTTCCTGGTTATCCCGCCGCAGGTTTCTGCGCGGGTTCAGTCTCACCGGAGCGCTGGTGAGGGTCGGATTACCGCCGCTCCAGTGCATGTTCAACTCGCACGGAACGGCCTACGCCGGCACGACCACGGCAAAGGCCGGCCAAAGCGCCATACCCTCCCGCTTCGTCTACTGGTTCAACGGCAACGGCATTCCGGAGCG
>CAZMRK010000386.1:0-16307 GCA_964568355.1 uncultured Solibacteraceae bacterium
TGCCCGGGCTGAAAGGGTATCTGAAGCAAAACGTGGAGAAGCAGTGACGCGGACCCGGTTCCTTTTCCTATTAGGGGCCCTGCTGGCGGGCGGGGCGGCGGCGCAGACGCAAAAACCGGTGGTCCTGGTGGTCACGGCGGATGCGAGCGACTACCTGCTTTCCGCCGGCGGCACCATCGCCGGGATGATCGACCAGGGCGCCACGGTCTACCTGGTGCGCGTCACCAATGACGAGAAGGATTCCTACGATCTCCCGCCGGAAGAGACGGCGCGGCGGACACGGGCGGAGAGTGAAGAAGCGGCCCGCATCCTGGGCATTCGCGAGGTGATCTCGCTGGGATACCGCGCTGCCGAGCTGGCCGATGTTTCGTTCACCGATATCCGCGACCGGCTGATCTTCTACATCCGCTTTTATAAGCCGCGGGTGCTGTTTATCCCCAATCCGTATAACGAATACGACCGCGTGCTCGATCGCTACTATACGGGGTGGGCCGCCGAGGACGCCTGGCGCTCCGCCGCCTTCGAAAATTATCAGCCTGCTTATGCTGAGGCGGGTCTGAAGCCGCACCTGACGCCGGAGCTTTATTACTATGGCCAGCCGTTCGATCCGCGGCGCCGGGAGGCGGAAAGTACGGCTACGTTCGTGCCGGAGTGGAAGGCTGTGGATATTTCCTCCACGCTGGCGCGCAAAATCAAGGCGGCGCAGGCGCTGAAGACCATCCAGACCAGTATGGTGCGGCGCCTGAAAGACCACCTGACCGAGACCGGCCGGCGGCTGCGGGCGCTTGACACCGTGGACGACCGGGCGGTGAATCTGCTGGTCCAGAAGAACGTGGAAGGACTGGCGGCGATCGCGGCCCAAGGCACCGGCTACCGGGCCGCCGAGGAGTTCCATTACGCCGGTTTGAGTTTTCGTATTCCGGGTAAATACCGGAAATAATTCCGCAAAAATTTCTGCGCGCCGATTCCCCGGCGATGGTATGCTATGCCAAATCTTGTCGTTAGGAGGGGATAAAGAGGTGCGCAGGATTGCAATTTTGTGCTCTATTCTCCTGGGTGTTTGCCGGATTTCGGCGCAAACGCTCGATACCGGCATTCTGGGTAATATCAGCGATCCGAGCGGAGCCGTGATCGCGGGAGCGACGGTTACGGTGACGCAGGCGGCCACCGGCGTTGCCAAAAGCGTGGTCGCGGACGCGGGCGGCCGCTACGAAATCCGCTACCTGGTCCCCGGCGAATACGTGGTGGAGACCAAAGCCGTGGGCTTCCGCACCGAGCGCCAAACGGGCATCGTCATCCAGATCGGCCAACTGGCGCGTATCGATTTTTCAATGCAGGTCGGCGACGTCGTGGAGACTATCAGCGTAAGCACATCGGCCTCCATGCTGCAAACCGAAAGCGCGACCTTGGGCGAGGTCGTCGGCACCGAGCGCATCGTCAACCTGCCGCTCAACGGCCGCAATTTCGCGCAACTGGCGGTGCTCACGCCGGGCGTGCGCGTGGTGGAAGAGAGCAGCCTGCGCACGCGCGTGATCGCCAACGGCGTGCGCGACATCGCCATGCAGATATCCTTCGACGGCGTGACGGCCGTGAATAATCGCCACAATTTCGTGGTGCTGTACCCGTCGGTGGACGCCATCCAGGAATTCAAGGTGCAGAGCGGGAATTATTCGGCCGAATATGGCGGAAATGCCGGCGCCAATATCAACGTGCAAATCCGTTCGGGAACGAATCAATTTCACGGCACGGGGTTCGGATTCCTGCGCAATAACCAACTGGACGCGCGGGGGTATTTCCGTCCGGCCCCCTTGCCCAAGGACGTGCTGCGGCGCGGCCAGTTCGGCGGGGTCCTCTCCGGGCCGGTTCGCAAGGACAAGACCTTCTTTCTGATGAGCTACGAAGGGCGGCGCCAGTTACAGGAGAGCAGCAGCACGAACATCGTCTTCACTCCGGCGCAGCGGCGGGGCGATTTCTCCGCGCTCGCCACCACCATCGTAGATCCGCTGAACGGGCAGCCGTTCCCCGGGAACATCCTGCCGGCGACGCGCCTGAATCCCGTTTCGCTGGGCTTGTTGGCCTACATGCCGCTGCCTAACGCTCCCGGCGTAACCAATTTTGCGGGAGTCACGCGGCAGGCCATCGACATCGACCAGGGGCTGGCGCGGATGGATCACTACTTCAGCGAGCGGGACCAGGCATTCTTTCACTACATCTACGCGCGCCGCGACTATCCGAGCTGGGACTTGAATCCCAATTTCCATTACAATGCGACCTTTCCGAATACCAGCTTCGCGGTGCAGTGGGTGCATACGTTCAGCCCGACGCTGCTGAACGAATTGCGCTTCGGTTGGCAAAAAGGCAACACGCGCCTGCTCAGTCCGCGGCAGGGCACGGACTTTCGCGCCGAATCGCTGGGGATCCAGGGCATGAACGTGGGCGGTCCCGACGGACGCCCGTTGACGGCAGCGGAATCCGGATTTCCCGTCATCGGCATCGACGGCTTTCTGGGGATGGGCGACAGCGCGGCGGCCTCCAACCTGGACGACAGCCGCAGCTACCAGTGGGTCGATAATCTGAGCGTCATTCGCGGCCATCACTCGCTGAAAATGGGCGTAGACCTGCGCCGCCTGCTGGATGATGCGACCACGAATAACTGGCCCTTCGGGCAGATCAGCTTCACCGGGGATATCAGCGGCTCCTCCGCCGCGGCGTTTCTCCTGGGATTTCCGAAGACCACGCTGACGCCGGAAGGCGTACCGATCTCGGCGGCGCGGCAATGGCGCTCGGCCTTCTACTTTCAGGACGACTGGAAGGTCACCCAGAATCTGACGCTGAACCTGGGCGTGCGCTACGATCTGATCGGGCTGCCGCATGAGGTCAACGGCATCAGCCGGACGCTGCGATTTGATCTGGATCCTGTGCACCCGCCGCTCTATCCGGATCCGGGCAAGCAGGCCGACCTGTGGCTGAACGAATACTGGCACGTCGCGCCACGGTTCGGCTTCGCTTATCGCTTCCATAACGCCACGGTCGTTCGCGGCGGCTACGGCATATTCACTACGGCGGCGCATTTCGACAACATCAACGTGCTGCAGCTCAATCCGCCGGGAGCCGGAAGCCTGACGGTGACCAACCCGAATCTGAATCCGATCGCGACCGTTCAGAATCCGGTGCCGCGCGAACTGTACCCGGTGCAGCCGATCTTCAACGTGGTCTCAATCGCGCCGGACCGGAAGCACACCAACGCCTATGTGCAGAACTTCAGCCTGCAGGTGGAGCGGGAGTTCGGCAGGAACGACTTCCTGGAGGTCGGTTGGGCGGGGACCAAAGGGACTTTCCTGGATACCAGCCTCAACAATTTCAACAGCCCTGATCCGGGGCCGGGAACGGTGCAGGCTCGCCGCCCCTATCCGGATTACGCGCGGATCCGGCTGCTGGCCACTGACGGCAACAGCATCTATCATGCGATGCAGGTGCGCTACGAGCATCGCTTCTCGCACGGCTTGAGCCTGACGACCGCGTACACGTGGTCGCACATGATCGACGATGCGGGGCAGAGCACCAACCGGGGCGCCTGCCAGTGCCAGAATCCGAGGCTGCGCGGCGCGGCCGAGCGGGCCAGCAGTATCTTCGACAACCGGCATCGCCTGGTGGTCGGCTACGTTTGGGAGTTGCCTTTGGCACGCAATCTGAAGGGACCGGCAGCGGTATTTCTGAAGGGGTGGTCGGCGGGAGGCATCGTGACGCTGCAAAGCGGTTTCCCCTTCAACGTCACCCAGAGCGGCGACAGCCAGAATGTCGACGGGCTGTGGGAGCGGCCAAACCTGGTGGCGGGGCAGACGGCTGCTCTGCCGGGCGGCACGCGGAATGCGGCGCAGTGGTTCAATACGGCTGCATTCAGCCGCAGCGTGCAGGCCTACGGCAACTCGCCGAGAAATCCGTTGACGGGCCCGGGGATTCACACGTTCGATCTCTCCGGGTCGAAATCCTTCAAAATGCCATATCGCGAATCCCACGAGCTGACGTTCCGTGCGGAGTTCTTCAACGCGTTCAACACGCCGCAGCTAAACATTCCGGGCAGTTCGCTGGGGACCGGGACCTTTGGGAGAGTAACCAGCACGTTTAGCGACCAACGGCAGATCCAGCTTGCGTTGAAATACAACTTTTAGCGTTCACTCGAATGCTGCACCGCTTGCGAACGCGCGCGGTTCGGTAACGTGCCGAAAGCTACCGAGCCGCGACCGTAAGGGAGCGGTACAGCGCTCACTCGAATCCGAGATGCCAGCCTAACTTCTCTGAGTCGAACCAGGAGATATCCGCGCCGAACCAGCGCGTCTGGAACGCGGCGTGGTAGCGGTTCGCCTTCTTTGCCCCCAGCACGAATGCGCAGGGACCTTCGCCGAACTGCTCCAGCCGGGCGACGAGCCAGGACTGGGCATTCAGCGGCGCTGCCAGGATTACCGGCGTGCCACCCAGGCCAGCAATGCGCGCTCCGAATACTTTATCGATCTGCTTGATGGGGCGTGAGAGCCCGTAGGCTTCCTGGTAGCGCTTCACCGCTTCGTCCAGATCCTGGACTGCGATTACCACCCGCGTCACGCCGCTGAAGTCTTTGGTGGTGGGCTTGCGGCCGGGCCAGGCGCGCTCTTTGCGATCAGTGTAGTCGCGAATGAGGAAAGGGAAAAACGTGCCGTTCGGCTCTTTGCCGACCTGCGCGGTTTCCCAATCGAGCTTTACCCCGTCGGGACGCACGCGGCCGCTCCGAACGGGTGTGCCGACCGCAACCCCGGCGGATTTCAGCCGCTCGACCTCGGCGGCAATATCCTTTACGCGCACAGCCCATGCCGCCGGACCGGCATCGCCCTGGAGAAGCTTGGACCACGCGTGGGCCGCCACGGCCTGGGGATCGGCGGCGGATTGTAAAGCAATCAACTCCAGGTACGACCCGTCCGGAAAGCTGGTGAGGGCCATCTCCGTGGCATGGTTGCTGTGAGGCCCTCCATTTTCGCTGGAGATGCCTGCCGCAGCTAAAGCGGCCTGCATGTCCTGCAGGCTCTTTCCGGCGACCGTGACATGATCGATGGTCAGTTCCACGGCGGAGAGCAGCATGGGAATCGAGGCGAGCAGAATGACACGGACCACAACTCGATTCTAAACCAGCAGATCTCAATGGCCGGAAGGAAGGCTCCCCGCGTGCTCCCTGGAAGACATCGGGCCGATCGGCGGCGGCACGGGATTGCTCTTGGGCGCCATGGCCGCATAGAGCGGGGCGAGCCGGTGCCCGTCGGCGGCGGCTTTCTTCCACCAGGAGACGGCCTCCACGTAGTTCTGCTCGACGCCCTTGCCGTTGGCATACATCAGGCCCAGCGCGGCCTCGGCCGGAGCATAGCCCTGCTCCGCGGCACGCTTGGTGTTCTGAAAGGCCAGATCCGGCCGCTGTTCCACCGGCTGGCCAGTCGCGAAATCACGGCCGAGCAGGTAAGCTCCACCCTTGCAGAATTGAGCCACTGGCTCCGCCTGGCTCGCTGGAGCCGTTCCGCAGGCCTGATAGTCCTGGCGAAAGCCCGCCGCCTGCGCGGTAATCTCGTCGAGCCAGTGCTGCCAGCCGCCTTCCGGCGCTTTGCGCTCAGGCCTGCCAAGATCCCCGCGGAAATCGTGGTCGCGAATGGGCTCGAGGATATTGGAGGCCATGGTCCGCACCTCTTCGTCGCTATCGCCGAGCAGGGCGACCAATGCGGCGAACACGGGCGGATCCTGCCGCACGCCTTTCACCTGGAAGCGAACGGCCTGCCCGAGAGCATCCACGGCGCTGATGCGATCAGCCGGATCCACGGCCTTTCCCGGAGTAGTGGCCAGCGCGATCAGGGCCTGCTGTGCGGCTTCGGAACGCCATTGCGCATACATCGCCAGCGCGCGAAAAGCGGCCCGGCGGACCAGGGGAGACGAATCGGTCAGTTTCTTTCCCAGGGCGGCCGCCGTACCTTCTCCGAACATGGCGTAGGAACACGTTTCCGCCGCGGCCGCACGAACCCGGGCGTCGGAAGAGTCCAGCAGCTTTTGCACCACCTGGCCGGCCGGAGCTCCGCCCACCAGCGCCAGCGAAGAGAAATATCCCTCGGCGGGAACGCTGCCGAGAGCGGCCTGTTGCAACAGGCGCGCTTCTTCGGCCGAGGGCGGCACGTTCTTGTTACGCAGGCGCGTGGCCCAGGCGATGGCGTCGTCGTTGCTTGGCGGATGATACGTGCGGGCGCCCAGCTCTTCGAATTCGCGATAGATGACGTGGTAGCCCTTGGCGCTCACCCGGTTGTAGGTATCGCGCACGGTGGTGATGTGGTAGGAGAGGTCCCGCAGACCCAGCACCATGTAGAATTCCGGCGCGGTCCGCAAGCCGTCGATGGGCTTTTGGAGTTCCGTGGGCATGGTCCACCAGCCCCAACTGTAGCTGATGCCGGCCGTCACCAGTTGCGGATGCCAGACCGCGAACTCGCCGGAGATTTTGCCGCCCTCGCCCTTGCCGTACATGTAGATTCGCCGCGGATTGATCGGGTATTTCTGCATGGCCCAGGCGATCAGTTTCCGGATCGGCTCGTGATCGGCCGGGCCGAACTTGCGCGCCTGGGGATGGCCGGCGATCAGAACGTACTGATCGCTGAGCCCCTGACGGCGCAGGGATTCGCGCACAGGGAGAAGTTCATCGCCGGTGGGGTGGTCGTGTTCCGGGAAGCAGAGGAACAAGCCCACCTGACGCGCAGGATCGGTGGTTCCGGCAGGCGAGATGCCGCGGGGAACTTCGATCACGTAGCGAATCACGGTGGCACCCGTCTCGTCTTTCAGTTCGGTATCCGGAGCCGCTGCGGCCAGTGCGGCTGCGCTGTAGGAAAATGCAAGGAACATCACACCTGCGGCGGTGCGGAGGTGTCTGTGCGAAGAGGCAAGATTGGCGATCATCGTACGCTGGTCCATCTGAGTGTCCAAAGCCGGATAGGCTGACTATATCAAATCGAAGCCAGGCTTCGTGTCGGAAAACCGAAACGGTAGTTTCGGTTTTTTCGAGCACGCCCCAATGGAATGAGGCACTTGCAGAGATGAGACCGAAACGGCCGTTTCGGTTTTACGAAACGGCTACCAGCCCAGGACGTAGTCGTCTTTGGAGGGGCTGACTCCTCCCGAGAAGACTCCGGTTTGCGGATCGATACGCACCATCTTGACTGCTCCGGCGCCGGAGGGTTGCTGCCCGTAAGGTTTTTGCAGCGGCGTCACCACCAGGCGATGCCCTTTGGCCGAGAGCGCGGCGCCCACCTGATCGGCCAGTACCTTGGGCAGAATCAGCGTGCCGTGCACCGGGTGCGGATAAACGGAATCGTGCAGGCTGGTGGTCGTGAAGGTGGGCGCTTCCAGAGCCTGCTGCAGATTCATGCCGAACTCGACCACGCCCAGAAATGCCTGGAGCATGGCCTGCGGCTGATTATCGCCTCCGGGTGTATTCCACGCGAGGAACGGCTTCCCGTCCTTGAGCGCAAGCGCGGGGTTGATGGTATGGCGGGTGCGCTTGCCCGGTTGAAGCAGGTTCACGTTACCGTCGTCCAGGTAGAAGCACGGCAGGCGGTTGTTCAGGACGAAGCCACCGCCCTCCACGACGATGCCGCTGCCGAACGTACCGTTCACGCTGTGCGTGACTGAGACCAGATTGCCGAAGCGATCGGCAATCGAGAATGACGACGTTTCTCCTTGCCCGTCTGCGCCGGAGGTGCCGCTGCGCGCGGCCGGATGATCCTCCTCATAGGCAATCGCGCGTCCGGCGAGAATCGCCTGCCCTCTGCGCGGATCTCCCGGAGGCGCCATACCCCGGATCGCGCGATCGGGCCGGATCAGCTTGCGGCGCGCCGCGGCGTATTCTTTGGAGAGCAGGCCCGCAACCGGAATCTCGCCGGCGACGCGCGGATCGGCGATGTACTGGTCGCGGTCCGCAAAGGCCAGCTTGAGCGCCTCGGTCAGAGAATGCAGATAGCCGGGCGAGCCGAAGCCCATGGACTTCAGATCCATGCCTTCGACGATGTTCAGCGCGATCAACAGCACGATCCCCTGTGAGTTGGGCGCGCTCTCATAGACTTCGTAGCCTTTGTAATTGGTGTGGATGGGCTCGGCCTGCTCGGCGTGATAGGCAGCCAGGTCCTCGTAGCGCAGAACGCCGCCGGCTTTGGTGTAGGTATCGGCGGTGAGGTGGGCGATGGGGCCGCGGTAAAAGGCATCGGCGCCCTGGCGGGCAATAGTTTCGATCGACCGGCCGAGGTCGGATTGCACCAGCAGGTCGCCCGCGCGCGGAGGCTTTCCACCCGGCAGCAGCGCCCGCACCGAACTGGGATATTTCGAGAGCACCGGATAGGCCTCGGTATAGTGGGAGGCCGACCATTCCGAAAGCACGTGGCCTTCGGACGCTGCGGCGATGGCGGGCTTGAGCAAGGTGGCGTAGTCCAGGCTGCCGTACTTCTTCCAGGCCAGGTCGAAGCCCCCCACGGCTCCCGGAACCGAGACGGCGAAGGGGCCGTTCACAGGAATGCCGCCGAGCTTTCGATAAACCTCCAGCGTGGCTCCGGCCGGTGCCGGTCCGGTGCCATTGAAGAAAACGACGCGCTTCTCCTTGGCGATGTAGGCCAGCACGAAGCAATCGCCGCCCAGGCCCTGCTGATGCTGCTCCACCACGGCGGTCATGTAGAAGACGGCCAGGGCCGCGTCGATCGCGTTGCCGCCGGCTTTGAGCGCTTCCACACCGGCCATCGCCTCCAGAGGGTGTTCCGCGGCTACCATGCCGTGCGTACCGCGCACGATGGTGCGCCAATAGGGGCGAGCCGATGGCTCCTCTCCGGCGGCAGGCAGGCCAATCAGCACAGCCGCGATGACGATCCGTACCCAGTATCCTCCGGCCATAGTGGATCTATTATATAAATCCGGATCTACCCCATCCGTTATATAATCCGCCCCACGAGGAGGTGTTTTCGATGAAATCCACGGACCGGAGGGGATCCCGCCGGAAGTTCCTGCGGAATGCGGCGGTAGGTTCGCTGTTGGGTGGAACAGGCGCGGTGCCGGCTCTGGCGGCGGGGAAATCCAAAGCGGCGGGCGAGAGCATCTACGCCGAACTGGGCGTGCGCACACTCATCAACGGCCGCGGTATCGCCACGTTTTATTCCGGCTCGCTCATGCCCCCGGAAGTGCACCGGGCGATGGAGCGCGCGTCGGAGCATTTCGTCGAGATCGTGGAGCTGCAGAAAGCGGTCGGCGCCCGGATCGCGAAGTTTGCGGGAACGGAAGCGGCCCTGGTATGCAGCGGTTCGGCCGCCTGCATCGCCCAGGCGACGGCCGGCTGCCTGGCTGGAACCGACCCCGACAAGATCGCCCGCCTGCCGGATACCGAGGGCATGAAGAACGAAGTGATTCTGACGCAGCGCAGCGTCTGGGATCGCAGTATCGCGCTGCCCGGCGCGCGGCTGGTAGTGGTGCATAGTCTGGCGGATCTGGAAGCGGCCATCAACGACAAAACCGCGATGATGGAAATGGAGTATGGCGACGACGGTCCGGTCAAACTGGCCGATGCCATCGCGCTCTGCAAGCGCCGCGGTGTGCCGTTCCTGCTGGACGCGGCTTCAATGTGCCCGCCCTTCGAGCGGCTGAAGTACCTGGCGTCGCTGGGACCGGATATGTTCTGCGTCAGCGGCGGAAAGGGCTTTTTCGGCCCGCAGTGCAGCGGCATCCTGTTCGGGCGCAAGCCGCTGATCGAGGCCGCTCTGCGCAACGGGTCGCCCTACGAGGGCGCGATCTGCCGGCCCATGAAGGTGGGGAAAGAGGAGATCGTCGGCGTGCTGGCGGCGCTCGAATGGTCTTCGCGCCGCGACTACAAAGCCGACTGCAAGGTCTGGGAGGCGCGGATGCAGCACATCGTCGACGTGGTGTCCACGATTCCCGGCGTGCACGCGGAAATCTACTACCGCAAGATCGGCCATGAGGTGCCGCATTGCGGTGTTCGCTGGGACGAGAAGGCGCTGGGCCTGACCAAGCAGCAATGTGTCGAGGCGCTGCGGGCTGGCGATCCGCAGATCGAGGTGGCCGGCGGGCAATATCGAGAAATGGTCAAGACGGACGGACCTCCGCTCATCAAAGAGGCGCACCATCCGGAGGAGCCGGACCGGCTGATTTCGATTACGTCGGATACTCTGCAGCCGGGCGAAGAGAAGATCATCGCCCAACGGCTCAAGGAAGTGCTGGGCAGGCGCCTGTAGATAGACCGAGTTTCGGGCGCATTCAGGAACGGCCGCCGTGGATGTACAATCTGCGATTTCCTAAAAAACGCCCGAGGAGTGCTCCCAAGATCACCGTGGCGATGATCGCTAGTCCGTGCGCTCCCAGAGCATGCCACGGAGTCGAAACCGGGCATGCAATGCGCCAGCCGGCATTAATCGCAAGGCCCGCGCCTGCGCCATAGAGGGCACCCGCTACCGTTGGCCGCGTCGCGAGCGAGTTTCGAAATATCCAACTAAAGAACAGGACCAGGGTCCCCCCGGCCAGGGTGCTGCCGATCCCGCAGGCGAAGCCCATGATCCATGGCGAGACACGCAGCTTTTCGTTGATCCATGGCGGGACACGCAGGAGGGGTTCGCTCGCAGAACTTGTCCAGAAAGTTAGCAGGGTGACAAATACAACCACCAAAAATGCCGCGACAGCAGCGAGGTAGACGATGCGCCTCGGCAGTCTGCTAGCCGGCGTACTTTCGCGCGCGGCGATCCAGACGAGCGTGATCGCCAACACGAACTGCGCGGTGGAGGCGCCCCACGTCAAGAGCGGTCCTAATACGCTCAAGTCGTGACGAGGTCCGATAGCCAGCAGAATCACTGAGGAAACCACGAGCGCGAGAGGGGCCATTCGCAACGCCAGGTGGAGCGGTTGCGGCGATGGTCTGACGGGGCTGAGATCTTGAGCGATTGCCCGCATCAGCACTTCCGGTGGCTTCGGTGAAGGATCCATCATGATCGAGCCCTTTGAAGACTGTTCAGCGCAACGCGCAGGTCTGCCATTCCGCGGCTGGCGCGCGCGCGAGCCGCTGCGGCACTAATGCCCAGCATCCCGGCGATCTCCTCGAAACTGAACCCCCACTCATGGTGCAGCAGCAGCGCTTCGGCCTGATCCGGTGATAAATGCGCAATGCCTCTGCGAATCTCGTCCTGGGAACCAAGCCGGTCAGCTTCCGGAAGGACGGGGAATTCAGGCAAATCCTCGCGCGACTCATGAAGCTTTGCCCATTGCCGGGCCGCACGCCGATTCATGAGAAAAACGTTTCGCGCCAAACCGAATACCCAAGGTCTAACCGCATAAATCGGATTGTATGCGGCTCTCGACCGGTGCACTTGCAGAAACGTTTCCTGAAGTAGATCATCGGCGATTTCGGAGCCGCCCGACAAATGCGACAGATACCGGCGCACCCCCGGTGCGAGCTGCGTGTAGATCTCCTGAAATGCTTCCAGCGATCCGCCTTGGTAACGGATCATGAAGGCGCGAAGTTCCTGATCTCCGTCGCTCACTACTAGACTCTTTGCCGCGCGAGGCGCGTTTGTGACCGGTTTCGTGCGAGAAACCAAACATTCGTAATCGTGTCACAGACCGGGTGCCGCGGGCAAATATCAGACAGGCGAGCGAGACGCCGCCAGCGACAAGGAGAATCAACGTGAAACTACTCCCTTTTATTCTGTCTATGTTTCCATTGGCATCTGTGGTGCAATCACAGTCCGGAAGCGCCCCAGCCGTGCCCAGCGTGGCTATACCCAAGACCACCGGAGTGCTGGTCATTCAGACTGCCAAGCAGGGCATCACCCCTGAACAAATTCAACAGATCGTGGCCCTCATGCCGTCAGAGATTCGAGCAACTGTGAAGCTCTACTTCGACGGGAAAATCCGCCAGTGGTATTCGCGTGGTGATGGCAGAGGCGTCGTCTTCCTGATCGACGCGAAGACCGAGGACGAGGCACGAACACTGATGGAAACGCTGCCGCTCGCGAAGGCACAGTTGATGGATCACGTGTATATTCCCGTCGGACCCTTGATGCCGCTGAGGGCTTTGATGGGCGGTGGGCCGGCTCAGCAATAACGGAGTATCCATCATGCCATTTCCAGTTTTGTTCGGAAGGACCTATGTGCCCACGGGCCATGTAAAAGTTTTCACTTCCTGTGGCGAGCGTTTCAAGAGCGGCGGCGCCGCGGATCGCGGAGCGTTTCAGCGCGTCTGGATACGCACGTTCTTGAAGGCGGCGGTTTCGTCGAAAGAGCCGAAGCCGATTTTGCCGCCGCCCAGGCTCTTGTCCACCCCGATGAGGGCGGGGACAGCCTTGCCGTCTACGGTGACGCGGACCGAGCCATCCCTGGCATCGTGGGTCAGCTTGATGTGATACCAGCGGCCGTTTACGGCGAACGAGGGCGGGCCCTGCTCCGAACTGATGCGCACGCGCTCGCCGCCGTAAACGTGGAAGATGCCGTTGTGGACCGGCTGTTTCGTGCCCATATCCGTGGAGAGATGCGCGTAGTTAAAGTGGGCCTCATCGCGGTAGGCGAAGACGATCATTAACGATTTGCCGAGCGGCATCACGTCCGCTTCCACCGTGACGCCCTGGGTATACTGCACGTCGGAGAGCGCAAATTGAATCGGCCGCCGCGGACCGGGCAGCGGGCCGCGATTCTTCTCCAGGCGCAGCACCGGAGCCGAGTCCTCCTGGGTGGTTTTCCAGTCCGCGGCCACGCGCACCGTCCACTGGTGGCCGAAGATATCGAGCGTGTCCGCGGAGCAGGCGAGGGCGGTCAGAACCAGAAAAGCGGCGATCTTCATGCCGCCATGGTAACCCAAGGCTGCCAGCGCGTATACTCGGGGTAATGACGCGTCGCGATTTTGTGGGGTCCGCTCTGGCCCTGGCTATGCCTGCCGCCGCCTCTGCGGCTCGCCGGTGGCCTCTCGGCATCAACACCTATTGCCTGCGCTTCCAGAAGTGGAACGACCGGCAGTTGATCGACTATTGCGTTTCCCAGAAGCTGGATGCGATCTTTCTCCAGGATTCGCTCGATCCTGGCGTGATGGATCCGAAGCACTGGGCGGAGGTGCGGGCCTGGACGAAAGAGCACGGATTGCACCTGGAGACCGGCGGCGGACCGATCCTACCCAAGACGCCGGAGGCCTTCGCGCCGACCGTGGCGACGCTGCGCAAGAACATCGAGCGTGCCGCCGCCATGGGGTCGCCCATCGTGCGCGCGCTGCTGGCGAGCGATCGATTCAGTCTGCCGGAAGGCACTGTAGAGCGCCACATCGAGACGGCGACGAAAGTATTGCGGGAAGTGCGCAGCCAGGCCCTGGATGCGGGGTTGAAGATCGGCATTGAGAATCATAAGGAATTGCAGGCCTGGGAGACGCGCCAGTTGATCGAGACCGCCGGGAAGGAATTCGTGGGCTCCTATCTCGATACCGGCAATCCGGTCTTTGTCACCGAAGATCCGCTCACCACGGTGGAGGAATTGGGGCCTTATGCCGTCTCGTTCCACCTCCGCGATTCGGTGGTTTACGAACATCCCGAAGGTATTGCCGTGCAGTGGGTGCCGCTGGGCGAAGGCACTGTCGACTTTCGCGCCCTGGTGGCGCGGGCGGCAGAGATCCTGCCGCCGGTGCATATTTATTGCAAGCCCATCACCGGGCGGCCGCCGGTGGTGATTCCGGTCTATTCGCACGATTATTGGACGAAATGGTTCCCGCGGGCGCGGGCGAGCGACCTGGCCCGGTTCCTGGCGCTGGCCAAACGGGGACGGCCCTATGAAAAAGCCGAACTGACCGCCGACGTTCCCCAGCTTCGCGACCGATACATGGAAGGGCTGAAACAGCAACAACTTGCGCACATGCAGCAAAGCCTGGACTACTGCCGCAAGACCCTCGACCTCGGAATACGCTGGCGGGGATAAGATATTCTGAAGGTAACAACCCGAAATGCCAGCATATCGCTCTCGTACCACGACACATGGCCGCAACATGGCCGGCGCCCGCAGTTTATGGCGCGCCACCGGAATGAAGGATGGCGATTTTGACAAGCCGATCATCGCCGTCGCCAACTCGTTTACGCAGTTCGTCCCCGGACACGTACACCTGAAAGACATGGGACAACTTGTGGCCCGGGAGATCGAGCGCGCCGGTGGTGTCGCCAAGGAGTTCAACACCATTGCCGTAGATGACGGCATCGCCATGGGCCATGACGGCATGCTGTACAGCCTGCCTTCGCGCGAGCTGATCGCCGACAGCGTGGAGTACATGGTGAATGCGCACTGCGCCGACGCGCTGGTGTGCATCTCCAACTGCGACAAGATCACGCCCGGTATGTTGATGGCGTCCCTGCGCTTGAACATTCCCACGATTTTTGTTTCGGGCGGGCCCATGGAAGCGGGCAAGGTGATCCACGGCGACCTGGTTCGCTCCGTGGACCTGATCGACGCCATGGTGGTAGCGGCCGATCCGCACGTGAGCGACGAGCAGACCGCGGAATACGAGCGCTCGGCCTGCCCCACCTGCGGTTCCTGCTCCGGCATGTTCACCGCCAATTCGATGAACTGCCTGGCGGAGGCCCTGGGATTGGCTCTGCCGGGCAATGGCACGCTATTGGCCACACACGCCGACCGCAAGAAGCTATTTCTCTCGGCCGGGTGCCGCATCGTCGACCTGGCGCGGCGCTATTACGAGCACGAGGATGCTTCGGTGCTGCCCCGTTCGATTGCGTCGTTCGCGGCATTTGAAAACGCCATGTCCCTGGATATCGCCATGGGCGGTTCGACCAACACTGTGCTGCACTTGTTGGCCGCGGCGCAGGAAGCGGAGGTCCCGTTTACCATGCTGGATATCGACCGGCTCTCCCGGCGCGTGCCCAACCTCTGCAAGGTGGCGCCGTCCTCTGCTTCTGTGCACGTGGAAGATGTGCATCGGGCCGGGGGCATCCTGGGAATCCTGGGTGAGCTCGACCGGCTTGGCCTGCTGCATCGCGACGTGACCACCGTTCACGCGCCCACCTTGGGAGAGGCGATTGAGCACTGGGATGTGCGGCGCACGGAAGATCCCGCGGTGCACGAGTTCTACCGGGCGGCTCCCGGCGGGATCCGTACGGTCGAGCCGTTCAGCCAGAGCGCCCGCTATCCGCATCTGGATCTGGACCGCCAGAAAGGCGCGATCCGCGATTTCCAACATGCTTTCAGTCCGGACGGCGGGCTGGCCGTACTCTACGGCAATATCGCCGAGGAGGGCTGCATCGTCAAAACCGCGGGCGTCGATGCCTCCAACCTGACCTTCTCAGGTCCGGCTCGCATTTTCGAGAGCCAGGATGACGCGGTCCAGGCGATTCTGGGCGACCGTGTGGTGGCCGGTGACGTGGTGGTAATTCGCTACGAAGGACCCAAGGGCGGTCCGGGGATGCAGGAAATGCTCTACCCCACCAGCTATCTGAAATCCAAGGGGCTGGGAAAGGTCTGCGCCCTGATCACCGACGGCCGGTTTTCCGGTGGCAGTTCAGGGCTTTCGATCGGCCACATCTCGCCGGAGGCAGCCGAGGGCGGGGCATTGGGACTGGTCCACGAAGGCGACCGCATCGAGATCGATATTCCGAAGCGTTCCCTGCGGCTGGCGGTGAGTGACGAAGAACTGGCCAGCCGCCGCGCGGCGATGAAGGAGTGGAAACCCGCGGCTCGCCAGCGCCACATCTCCCGCGCGCTTCAGGCGTATGCCGCTCTGGCTACCAGCGCTTCGCGCGGCGCGGTGCGGGATTTGGCGGGAATCCGGCGATAGCGGGCTGTTTCCGAAGTGCTGACCGCTCCCTCACGGTCGCGGCTCGGTAAATTGTAGTATGCTCAACCCCGCAACCATGCGACGCCTGATCTTTCTTTGCTGCGCCACGCTATTGAGCCTGCCGTGTGAGGCGCAACTTTTGCGCCTGACGCGCGAACAGATGGTCCGCTACACGGCGAAAAATCCTTTCGACCGTTTTCCCGATGGCCGCCCCAAAGTGCCGGAAGCGCTGCTGGCCAAGGTCAAGGAGATGTCTCTCGAAGAGGCCTGGGGCATCCTCCAGAGCAAGGGATATCACCATCAATACGTCAACGACCTGCAAATCCTGCATCCGGGACAGAAGCTGGTGGGCCGGGCATTCACCGCGCAGTATCTGCCGATGCGTCCCGATCTCGCGGAGACGTTGGCGGAGGATACGAAAGCTCAGGGCCTGCCCTCCGGAACCAATCAGAAGACGATCGATCAA
>CAZMRK010000387.1:0-6895 GCA_964568355.1 uncultured Solibacteraceae bacterium
ATCCGCATCGCCGACACCCCGGCCGATTTCGCCGAAGCCTGCCTGCGCCTGCTAGACAACCCGGAAGAGCGCACCACCGTAGCCCGCGCCGCGGTCGAAATGGTCCGCCGCCGCTTCTCCTGGGAAAACGCCGCCCGCTGCCTGGAAGACATCCTGGCTCACTACGGCCGCCTCTAATACTACGGTGTTACAAAGTGGGGCGGGCTTCAGCCTGCGCGCCGGTTTTAACCGGCGCACGTTTGCCGGACACTTACTAAGCCGGCTTCACTGAATACTGATGGTGTACGGCTTGAGCAGCACGCTCCGGCCATTCGCGAGCTTAACCCATGTGTCATGGTCGTCATAGCTGAGAAGCACGAGTTTGCCGTCGCTGAGCAGGCTCCAATAGACCTCGCCGTCACTGCGCGTCTGGAGCGCGCTACGCAACTCAGGCCGGAGTTCGGTAAGCGTTTGCAGCGTAGTATGAAGGAACGCGATGTAATACTTAAGCGGCTCTGAGTAACCTTGGAAAAAAATCACGCGGCCTCGGCCGCTCTTCCCCGCCTGCCAGGCGCTTCCTTTTGAATTGTCGCCTTCCACCGTGTGCAGGACGCTCTCCCGTGCCTGCCGGGGCGCCGGAAAAATGACAATCCCCCCGGCTTCCACCCAGTCACGAATGCGGTCCAGCACTGGTTTCTCGGTAGTACGGCCGGATACGAACACCAGCACCTTGTAGCGGTCCAGAGCGCCGTCCAGGATCATCTGTTCGCTGGCGTAATCGAAATCCGTCACCGCTCGCAGCGCCAGAACCGCCGCGACGAAGGTCGAGGCCTGGCGATAACGCAATACTTCATCGCCGAGTTTATTGGCCGTATCGGGATAAAAAACGGCGATCTCGGTTAGCGGCTTGGCACGCTGGTCCAGTTTAGGAGCTTGCTCCAGCCACAGTCCGGGCGCCTGGTCATTATCCGTGATGTTCCCGCCATAGTAAAACAGGTGGTCCGCACCGTTGGTCAAAGTGTTAAACACCCTTGCTACGACCCCGCGCGCGCTGCTGAAGCCCGCCGGCTCAAATCCCAGTTTGGCTCCAAAGAATCGAGCCGCTGAAGCGGCCATGCGAGTCGTCGCAAAATTGTTCAAATAGCTGTCGTTCTCATTGGTCAGGCGGATGCCGCCACGAAGCCGCGCCATGCTCTTGGCTTGGGCGGTGTAATCCGTCCCAATCTCGACTGCACCCCATCCTCCGGATGACTGGTAAATAGATGTTTCGGGCATAGCCTCGCGCGCCCAGACCGCCCATTTTTCGCACCATGCGCTCATGGCGTCCATGTACCAGGTCGAGAAATCCGCTCGCATACGCGGGCTCTGCGCGGTAACCGGCAGAAATGGAATAACCTGTTCGAACGAGTCATATTGGACACCCCAGTGCCGGTTGAGTTCCGTCGTGGTGTGGTAGCGCGAGCGAACCCAGTTCCGAAAAGAGGCGGCGGCGTCCGGATCTCCGGCCCAGTAGCCGATGTGCGTATGCAGCGGCCGTCCTTTGTAGCGCATGTCGCCAGTGGCTGGATACTGCGCCTCGCCATAGTTTGCGCTCGGGCCCAGCCTCACTCCCAACAGGACCCGCCGGGATCCGTAGTGTTTGCCGAACTCCGACAGGAACCGGCGCACATACTTCACTTGTCCCTCGTTGAAGATCGTGGGGATATCGATCTTGATATGGTGCTCCAGGCACTCATAGGGATAGAAATCGTTCGAATCGTGAAACCACTCCGGCAGCGCATACGGAGAGCCGACAACCAGAAGAGGGAACCATCGCAGATCGTACTTTTCCAGTTCGTTCACCACCGCGTCGTAGAAACCCCAGTCGAAATTCCCCGGAGAGCGTTCCACGAAGTTCCATTTGACATAGCTCTCCACTCCGATGAAGCCCAGGGCCCGGACCAGGGGCAACTGCTCGCGCATCCTGGCGAGGGTCTGTGGAAGCCCATCCAGCATGTTCGCATCGGCCCCCGCACTGATGACGAGATCCAGAGGCCTCTGTAAGCGGAATGCAGGGTCTACTGTGGGTATTGTTTCTAGCGGCGGCTCGGTATCACTCAGTTCCACCGAACGGATGTATTCGGCACCCTGGATCCGGACCTCTGCACCCGGGTTTTCCACCGCAAATACGGCGGTGCGGATTCGGCCGGTGTTCAATCTCGCGCTGCCATGGCTCCACTGCGGCCGCCCGCCGGCATTCACGGATATCAGTCCATATCCGCGGTCCAGGTACTTCACTGAGAGCCAGGCCCTCCCTGTCATCGGTTGGGACACGTGGAGCAGAAAGGATGCCCGGCGATAATAGCTGCTTGCCGGGGTTACTGCGGCAACAGCGTGTTGATCAATGACTTTGATTTCAAAACTCGCATCGGTATCCCGAATCGCCGAAAGACCTTCGGCATCCGGCGGCACATGGGCCGTCCAACGTCGCGGCGCGGCGTTGGCTACACAACAAAACAGAAGAACCACCAACGCGTTTTTCATAGTTTCCGCCACTGGTACTACTGTGTTACAAAGTAGTACTCGCTCGCTGACCATCTTCTGCAATTTCAGGCGGCGGGATTTTCTCCGCCGCCCTTACTTTTCAGAACCACAGGCGCAATCCGAACTGGATATTGCGGCCGCCGTTGCTCGCCGAGGTGACTTGTCCGAAATTTGTAGCGGTAGTGGTACTCTGCGGCGCCGCGAAATTAGGCGTATTGAACGCATTGAAGAACTCTGCCCGAAACTGCAACTGCATGCGCTCCTTGATCACCTGGGTGCGGCTCAAGCCGATGTCCCAAGTGTTCAGACCCGCGGTCCGCAGGTTCGGCTCCGTGCGCGAGTCATTCCCCATGGAGAAGGCCGGGGTAGTGCCAAACGCACTGGTGTCGAACCACTTGGCTAGTGTTGGAGTGATCTTCTCCGGCGTCTTCAGGCGCATGGCGTAGCAACTGATGCCTGGCAAGCCCGTATTACAGGGAGAGGTGATCTGAATGGGCCAGCCTGAGCTGAAGGTCGGGATGCCGCTGATCTGCCAGTTGCCCAGAATCGCGCTGCCCACACCGCTCTTCAACCACTGCTTCCCATGTCCGAAGGGCAGCTCGTAAATGAACGCCATCGTAAACACGTGCGGCCGGTCGTTATCGGAGAGAGAGCGCGATTGCTTCAGGTTGAGCGGGTTGGCGATGTTCGTCGAGCGCCAGATGAATCGCTCCGGCACGGTGTCGATCAGCTTGCTGAAGGTGTAAGCCGCCTGCACCATCAACCCGTGCGCCATACGGCGTTCCACGCGCGCCTCAAATGCGTGATAGAACGAATCTCCGTTGGAAGCGCGTGTCGAACCTACGGAAGTGTAGTGCGGCCAGGGCAGCAGGAGTTGCGACGCTCTCACGGTCGGAGCGCTCAGGCTGCCGGTGGTGATGACGCCATAGAACGGATTGGGCACGAGAGTGTTGAGGGCATTCCCCATCGACAGATACTGTGCCGGGTCTGCCACATCCCTGGCGAGGTTGAACCAGATGTGCTCGCCCCGGTTTCCGGTATAAGCCGCCTCGACCATCGTGTCCCCGCCGAAGGAGTGCTGGATGCTCAAGTTCCAGTTCTGGGTCATCGGGGTAATCCACTCCGGAAAAGGAGCGCCGATACCACCGCCCACACCTGTTGATGGAGGGTAAAGCAGGCCAGTGGAGAAAACGTTCGCAATGGTGGCGCCGGCCGGAGGCGTATTCGGTGCGGGGTTGGGAGGACCGAGGTACATGCTTGTATTCACCTGGAAGCCGTTGCCCAGATCGGAGGGTCCTGCCCCGATACCTCCACTGCCGGGGAAGAAAAACAGGCCGTAGCCGGCGCGGACCACTGTGTTTTTCAGGAACTGGTACGCCAGGCCGACGCGGGGCGCAAAGTTCAATTTGTTCGGCTTGGCGTCATAGCGCCCCGCAGGCGCGCCGGGCGTTCCCACAAATGCCAGCACGCCTTTACGCCCGGTGAGGGGATCCGTGCCGTTCGGGTCGAAGATTCCAAGCTGGTTGTACCGCTCGGTCCAGGGCGTCTGGTATTCGTACCGCAAGCCGAGGTTTACGGTAAGTTTCCGGGTGACTTTCCAGTCGTCCTGCACATACCAGGCCCACGCGTGCTGGCTGGCGGCCGGAGCCCGGTTGACGGACGCCGTCGCACCTGTCGGTACGCCCAGGAGAAGCGTCGCGACACCGTACCCGCTCGTGGCGCTCGCCGTGTTCGGATCCGGCCCCTGCGTGTAGACGCGGCTGAACTGGAAATCACCGGACGGCCAGTCCGGCCGGTTCACGTTGAACTGCAGGAATAGCGCTTCGAATCCCGCTTTCAACGAATGCGCGCCCTTCATCCAGGTAATCGCCGCCTGCCCCTGGAAGTTATTGTCGTTGTAGTTCTGGTACGATGCCCTCGCCGGGCCAAGCGAAGGGCCCTCGCCAAGCGAATTGGTGACGTCGGTAATGTCAAACTCCGGGAACCGGCTGGGATTTTGGGTTTGATTAACTACTGCCGGCAAACCCAACGTGGTGGGATCAAATCCCTGACTGCGCGGAATCGCGGTCGTCTGACTCCGGTTGAAACTGCCCTTGAATTCGCCGACCAGAGTGGGCAGGAACGTCACAGTGTCGCTCAGAAGAGCATTTTGGTTGCGAGCCCGCGAGGAGTCCCCCTGTGCGTTAATTCCCGTTCCCGGGAACGCGATATTCGGCCAGGGGCTGTCGCCGGCGTTGTTGTTCTGCAATCCGTGCCGGAAGTATAGGCGGTTCTTGGTGCCGATATTGTGGTCGATGCGGTAGAACCACTTGGCCACATCGCTCTTGCGGTTGTTCGCCTGCACGTAATTGTTTACGATCGTGCTCCGGTTGGGCAGCGGGAAATAATCGAGGATTTTGTTTGCAAAGGGGCTGATACGTCCTTGCGGGATAACATTGCCCGGAAAGGGCTGGCGGATATACGCGCCGGGATTGGCAGGGTTGGGCATCGTGGTGGCCGGATCGTAGATGGTGATCGGCGTCCCATTCGAAGTGGTCGTATGAGAAAAGTCGCCCGCGCGTTCCAGCGCCGTCGGAATCGTCGCCTGCAAATTGTCCGGCGAGCGCTGCCGGGTCGCCTCTACGTTGATGTAGAAGAACGTCCGATTTCGGCCGTTATATACCTTGGGGATGAAGACCGGGCCGCCGGCGGTTCCTCCGTACTGGTTGTAGCGGAACGCCGTGCGGGATGTCCCTACCGAATTGTTGGTCCACCCGTTGGCGTTGATCTTGTCGTTGCGGAGAAATTCGTACAGGCTGCCGTGCATCTCGTTGGTGCCCATTTTTCCGACCGCAATCAGTGCACCGCCGCCGGACCTTCCGTACTCGGCCGAGTAGTTGCTCGTTACGAGCTTGAACTCCTGGACGGCTTCGAGCGGAGGGGTATAGGTCAGGTTGCTGCAGCACGAGGCGCGTGTATCGGCGCCGTCGAGCAGCACTTCGGTTGTACCGGCCCTCCCGCCTTGAACAATCCCCTGGACTCCCGTGTTGGGCAGCACGCCCGGCGTCAGTTTCACCAGCGAGTAAGGATTGAGACCCAGGTTGGGCAACTGGAGGATTGCCGTAGTTTCGATGTTTTGTCCAAGAGCCGCCTGCTGTTGCTCCAGCAGCACAGACGTGGATCGGACGGTAACTTCCTGCTGAACCCCTCCGACGGCAAGCTCAACGTTGATGGTCGCGATCAGGTTGATCCGGAGAGCAATGCCGGAAACCGTTGCGCCTTGGAAGCCTGCCTTTTCCACCTTTACCGTATACTGACCGATGGGCAGATACGGAATATTGTAGTAACCCAATGTATTTGTTTCGGCGACGGCCGACACGCGGGTGTTCACGTTGGTGGCGGTTACGGTGGCTTGGGGGACGGCGGCGCCGGTCGCATCCGTCACAGTGCCGGTAATGGCCGCCTGCTCGGTCTGCGCCCAAGCCTGCGAAACGAAGTACTGGCAGAAAAATACGACTGCCAGCAAAAACGGCAGGTATTCGAGACTTTGCGCAATACCTGGCCGAAGCGGCCTCCCGTAAGGAAGGCAATAAGACTCAGTCCGTAGACCGCTTGTCATACTGCGCGTCATTTTGTCCTCCGCTTAATCTGGCGATAGGGTGGTGTGACCAGTTGGCTTGTACGGTTGGAGACGAATATTCTGACCGGGTGATTCGGTTCGTCCGCTTGCTGGCGCGCGCGGTTCCGTGCCGCCACTGAACCGCGACCGTAAGGGAGCGGACTTCGCACGGAACCAAGGCTGATGAAATCGGTTGGAAAGCGTAGCGCGAATTTGCAGCCACACTGGCCGATGGGCCGTCCAAATACGGCGAACCGCGGTCTTCCGATTCCAGACCGGGAAGTCCATTTTCGCCACGGTTGAGCGGATTATATCCAGCGCTTCCGCCTGCGTCAATCTCTGGCGCTCGACCTTCGTGCTGGTGCTACGACCGGGTGATTCGGTTCACGGTCAGAGCGCCGGCAAGATATGTAAGCTATTTCACGAAATTTAAGAGATGTACTCCGCGCTGTAACAATCGGTCCTTTCTGCGAAAAACCATACAAATATCCCGCTGCACTGCTCCCCGGTGCCGGACCATGACCCCCGCGGACGACGTGGAAGTGATGCGATACTACAAGAATCGGCGCTTATGGATTGCCGACGTGGATGAAAACACTGTGCGCATATCCCGCTATGAGCCCCTACTTCAACTCAATGCCGTAGCGCAAAGTCCCTGGGAGCAGCCCCGGAACTTTGTTCTGAACATACATCGTACCGAGTGAAGACTATGAAACTATCCGTTTTAGTGCCGCTCTATAACGAAGAGGAGTTTGTCGGGGCGCTGTTGGAGAAAGTCATTGCGGCGCCTTTGCC
>CAZMRK010000388.1:0-39662 GCA_964568355.1 uncultured Solibacteraceae bacterium
GCTCAACAGCTCGTCCACGCTGTGCCCCGACATTTGCAGCAGCGCCTCTCCCGCGCTCTTCGAGAGCCATCCCGCCGCGGCCAGCGCTTTCTCCCCCGGCTCCAGTTTCACGAACGGCTGCTCCCGGCCCCAGGAATTGCGTACCACCTCCCAGCCATAGCCGGCGGTGGGCGTGGTGTGGATGATCAGGCAGCCCAGCGCCCCCTTCCGCAGCGCTTGCTCAAACTTATAGGTCCAGCGCCCATAATAGGTCAGAGCACGCCCCCCGAAAAACTTGGGATCGTTCGAGGCGGGTTCGTTGGTGAACAACACTACGATCTTCCCCCTGACATCCACGCCCTTGAAATCGTCCCAATGATATTCTGGAGCAACGATCCCGTGGCCCACGAAAATCGCCTCTGCGTCAAAGCGTGTTTCGACCTTCTGCTGCTGGCTGCCGGCCACAAAATCCTCCAGCCAGCGAAACGGCTCCGTCTTCCCCCGCCCGGAGGCGCTCAGCTCCGCGCCCTTTTCCGTGGTCACGCCGACCAGCGGAACTCGTTGAAAATAAGTGCCGTTCTCACCCGCCGGCCGGGCCCCCGCCAGCGCCATCTGCGCCGCAATGTACTCGGTCGCCAACTGGCCGCCACGCTCGCCTACTCCGCGCCCCTCCAGCAAATCGCTTGCCAGAAAGCGTACGTGCGTCCGAATCCGGCTGCCGGCAATCTGATCCGATTGAGGAAGCGCTGGCAAGGCTGTCGCCCAAACGATCACCCCAATCCAGATAGAGTTATAGATCATGGCATGGTATCCTGGTATTGTTCAACGTGGATAAGCTGACCTTAACACATCTCCGGATGCTGGAAGCGGAGAGCATCCACATCCTGCGCGAAGTCGTTGCCGAGTTTCAGCGGCCTGTCATGCTTTACTCGATCGGCAAAGATTCCTCGGTGATGGTCCGGCTCGCCCAGAAGGCCTTCTATCCGGGCCGCATTCCGTTCCCGCTGCTGCACGTCGACACGACCTATAAGTTCCGGGAAATGATCGAGTTCCGGGACCGGTTCACGGCCGAAATCGGGGCCAAATTGATCGTCCACACCAACTGGAAGGCCATCGAGGAAGGCGCCAACCCGTTCCGGCTGGGAACGGCCAAGTGCTGCGGCCTGTTGAAAACCCGCTCCCTGCTCGATGCCTTGGCCGAAGGCGGCTACGATGCGGCCTTCGGCGGAGCCCGCCGGGATGAGGAAAAGTCCCGAGCCAAGGAGCGCATCTACTCCTTCCGCGATTCCTTCGGCCAGTGGGACCCCAAAAACCAGCGGCCCGAATTGTGGAATCTGTTCAATGCCCGGGTGGACAAAGGCGAAAGTATTCGTGTATTTCCGCTCTCCAATTGGACCGAATTGGATGTCTGGCAGTACATTCATTTAGAGAATATCCCCATCGTTCCGCTATACTTTGCCAAGGAGCGGGAGATGGTGGTCCGCGGCAGCACGCTGATTCCGGTGGAGCAGGATATCCCGCTGTTGCCCGGCGAGAAACCGCAGCGGATCCTGTGCCGCATGCGCTCGCTCGGCTGCAGCCCCTGCACCGGGGCCATCCGCTCGGAAGCCGACACGGTGCCCAAGATCATTCAGGAAATGATGTTGTTCCGCCGCTCGGAGCGCGAGAATCGCGTCATCGATCACGATCAGGAAGGCTCCATGGAATTGAAGAAGCGCGAGGGATATTTTTGATGACGTCTACCGCGGCCGCGGCCGGCGCCGCCGACATCGAGAGCTTTCTGCGGCAGAACGAGGAAAAGGAGCTTCTGCGATTTTCAACCGCCGGCAGCGTGGACGATGGCAAATCCACTCTGATCGGGCGCCTGCTCTACGACTCCAAGGGCGTCTACGAGGATCAACTCGCCTCCGTGCAAAAGGTGAGCGTCAATCAGACCGCCGGACCGCTGGACTTCGCGTTGCTCACCGACGGCTTGCGCGCCGAGCGCGAGCAGGGCATCACCATCGACGTCGCCTATCGCTACTTTTCCACACCCAAACGCAAGTTCATCATCGCCGATACCCCCGGCCATGAACAGTACACGCGCAACATGGCCACCGGCGCCTCCACCGCCAACCTGGCCATCGTGCTGGTAGACGCCCGCCACGGAGTGCTGCCGCAATCCCGCCGGCATGCCTACATCGCTTCCCTGCTGGGCATTCAGCACATCGTCATCGCCGTGAACAAGATGGACCTGGTGGACTTCAGCGAGGAGGTCTTCGAAAAGATCCGGCGCGAGTTCAGCGAATTTGCCGCCCAGTTCCAGGTTCCCGACCTGCACTTCATCCCCATCAGCGCCTTGCTGGGCGACAACGTGGTCTCGAAAAGCGCCAACATGCCCTGGTTCACCGGGGAGAGCCTGCTGCACTATCTCGAAACCGTGCACATTGCCAGCGACCGCAATCTCACCGAGATGCGCTTTCCGGTGCAATACGTCATCCGCCCGGATCTCGACTTCCGCGGTTATGCCGGCCAGGTGGCATCCGGCATCATCCGGCCGGGCGATCCGGTGATGGTGCTCCCTTCCGGCCGCACCACGCGCGTGAAATCCGTCGTCACCTACGATGGCAACCTGTCCCGGGCCTTTCCGCCCATGTCGGTCACGGTGACCCTCGAACAGGAACTGGATATCAGCCGCGGGGATATGCTCGTGCCTCCCGACCACGCGCCCCACGTGTCCAAGCAGTTCGACGCGCGCCTGGTCTGGATGAGCCACACTCCGCTCGACCAGAACCGCTCCTACCTGCTGAAGCACACCACCCAGATGGTGCGGGCCGGCGTGCGCATGATCCGCTACAAGATCAACGTCAATACGCTCGAAAAAGAGCCCGCCGCCGCACTCGAACTGAACGAGATCGGCGCCGTTGTGATCGAGACCCACCGTCCCATCTTCTTCGACGCCTACAAGCGTAACCGCGCCACCGGCAGTTTCATCCTGGTCGACGCCATCTCGAACGAGACTGTGGCCGCGGGCATGATCACCGGCCGCGAACCCGGTGAATCGCAGGTCAAAACCACGCTGCTCGATGGCTTGAAGTTCGAAAGCAGCCGCGTGGCGCCTCCCGAGCGTTTTTCGCGCTATGGACACCATCCGGCCACCATCTGGCTGGTTGGCAGCCAGGAGCTTGCCTATGTCGTCGAGCGTAAGCTCTTCGATCGCGGCTGTGTCGTGCAGGTGCTGGCCGATGAGAAGGACGCCAGCCTGCTCGGCGACCTGGCGGCCATCTCCAACGCCGCCGGCCTCATCACCATCTGCGTCGTGCGGCCCGCCGATACCGCCGAGCGGGATCGCGCGCTGCGCCTGGCCGGAGCGCAGCATTTTCTCGAAGTGGATGCCGCCCGTCTGCCCGCCGGCCAGGAAGAGGCGGCGGAAGAAATTCTCCGGATGCTTGAACGGCGCAACGTGATCACCGGCGCCAGCGACTACTACGGCGGCGGCGGCATCTAGCGGGGAGCCGCGTCCTTTTCCACAATCGCGGGCCGCAGGGATTCCACCACGGCGAGAAACTCCGTCTTCTCCTTCCCCCGGATGTGAACCTGGTCCAGCGCGGCGGCCAGGTATTTCATGTTGGCGGCCCATTCCGCCGCGGTGATTCCCAGCCCTCCATGCGCGGTTTTCATATCGCGCCCGACATAAACGCATGGACCGCCGGTAAGCGCGCATAGCTGGTCCTTGAGCAACTGGCGGGCCCGCTGGAGCGAATCGGCGCCGCGCCCGGAAAAGCGCGCGAACTGAGGATCCGACCGGATGCCCTTCAAATATGCATCGGCGATGGCCGCAATCCCGTCATAGCGCCCCACGCGCTCGTACAGCGAGGGCGTCCCCTTCTGCTGGGCCAGGCCGCCGGGCGCGAGCCATAGAATCCAAAGCAGGATAATCGACCGCATGGTCCCCGTTTATACCACACGCCGGGCCGGCTGGCCTTCAATCGCCAGCAGCAGCGGTTTGCGCTTCTTCAGCAGATCCGCCAGCGTCCACTTGTCTAACTCCGCAAGGAAAGCTTCTGCCGCCTGCGAGAGCGCGGTACGCAGAGCGCAGGGCTCATAGATCGGACAATTCTCTTCGCTCGGGGACATGCACGGCGCAATCTGAAAATCCGGCTCCGTAACCGCCGCAACCCGGCCCAGCCGGATCCGTTCCGGCACCTGCGCCAGCCGCAATCCCCCGGAACGCCCCCGCACCGTCTGCAGATACCCGTGCGCCGCCAAAGTCTGCGCCACCTTTTGCAGATGCGCCAGCGAAAGACCGAAATCGCTCGCCACCTCGCCCGCCGTGGTCAGCTCCGGAGCCCGCAGCGCCGCATGAATCAACATGCGAAAAGCATAGTCGGAATGTTGAGACAATCGCATATCAACTTCCAAACCCGTGCCGCACCACAGGTACCGGCCCGCGCTCGCCAGGTGGTGCTCACACATCACAAGCTACAAAAACCACTCCGTGACCGCGCCGCACCACAGTTACCGAGCCGCGACCGTGAGGGAGCGGTCCACTGAACCGCGCGCGGAAGCAAGCGGACAAACCAAACCTCGCCACCCCCGCCAGTTGACAGTTTACCATCGCCATGGGATAACAGGTATTTCAGATACCACTTTTAGCCACAGTCAACACACAGAGGAGAAATCCAAAAAAGATGCGAATATTTCGATCAACAGCTTTGTCTGCAGTAGCCATGCTGATCTGGTTGGTGGGAGCCCAGGCGGCGAATACGGAAAAGACGCTCTATGAGCGCCTGGGCGGGCAGCCCGCCATTCAGGCGGTGGCCAGCGAATTAGTCGATCGGATTCTGGCCGATACGCGCGTGAACAAGTGGTTTACCCATGCCGCGTCGAGCCCCGAAAACACTGCTGCCTACAAGGCCAAGCTTGCCCAGTTCCTGTGCCAAAGCACGCAAGGACCCTGCCACTACACCGGCCTCGATATGACCACCGCCCATCGCGGCCGCCACGTCACCAGCCAGGCCTTCGATGCCGTGGTCGACGATCTGGTCGCCGTGCTTGCCAGGCTGAAAGTGCCCGCGAAAGAGAAGAACGAAGTGCTGGCCATGCTGGCGCCTCTCAAGACTGTCATTGTGCAGAAGTAAGAACGAGCCGGCGGCGCCATTGCGGTACACTTGTGGCGTTGTAGCTTCCGCGCGCCGAATCATTCGTCGCGAAACACACACACAAGTGGAAAGGACTTCAGATGAGCCAATACCAGATCGGTGTCGTGATTGGCAGCCTTCGCCGCGGTTCCTTCAACCGCCAGTTAGCTCATGCCGTCACCCAACTGGCGCCGCCCGAATTCTCGTTCCAGGACCTGCGCATCGATGATCTGCCCCTCTACAATCAGGACGACGATGCCTCTCCGGCCGAGTCCGCTCAGCGGCTCAAGCGGGAGATCTCGGCCAGCCACGGCATCCTGTTTGTCACGCCCGAGTACAATCGCTCCGTCCCCGGCGTGCTCAAGAACGCCATCGATCATGCCTCGCGTCCCTATGGCCAAAGCGCCTGGGCCGGCAAGCCCGCCGGCATTCTGGGAGCCTCCATCGGCACCACCGGCACCTCCATGGCGCAGCAGCATTTGCGCAACATCCTTTCCTACCTGGATATGCCTGCGCTGGGCCAGCCCGAAGTATTTCTCCACGTGAGCGACGAGTTATTCGGCCCCGACGGCGGAATCACCAACGCCCGCACCAAAGCCTTCCTCCAAAGGTGGATGGACCGCTACGTCGCCTGGATCCAGAAGTTCGCGCACCATTGAGCCATGCGCGAAAAAAATCTGGGGACACTGCGGGCGCGCGTTTCGACCGCATTCCCCTGCCAGGCGCAACAGCCGTGTCCCCGGATTTTTTTTCGTCAGGCCGCCGGCCTCACTCCGTCCGTAGCGCGCTCATCGGGTCGATCGCCGACGCCCTGAGCGCCGGAATAATCGACGCCACGAAGCCGCATACACCCAGGGCGCAGGCCGCTACCGTGAGCGCCAGCGGATCGGATCCGTTGATGCCGTAAAGTTGCGCCGCGAGCAGCCGGCCCGCTCCCGCCGCCAGGGGAATCCCCAGCACCAGCCCGATGCCGACCATGCGAAACGCGCTCCCCAGCACCAGGCGCAGCACCCGGCCCGAGTCCGCGCCCAGCGCCATCCGGATGCCGATTTCGCCCGTCCGTTGGATCACCGCATAGGCCGTCACGCCATACAGGCCAACCGCCGCGAGCAGTAGCGCTACCACGCCGAACATCCCCGCCAGGCTGGCCACCGCGCGCTGCTGGTCGAATACCAGCGCGATCTGCTCCTTCATAGTGCGCACGTTGACCACCGTCAGGTTCTGGTCCACCTCTGCCAGCGTCCTGCGGAGCAGAGGCTCCAGGTCCCCGGTCGGCAGATGCGAGCGCAACAGAATGGCGCCCATGAAGTGCGAGCGAAACTCCACCATGCGGAGAATGTCTTCCTGGAACGTCATGCCCTGCGTCAGCGGCAGGAAGAACATCGGACGGGCCGGCCGCGTGGGATCCGTATACTTGGCGTCGCGCACCACCCCCACGATGCGGTAAGAACGTGCGTAGGCGGGCAGATCGATACCGAAGTACCGGTCCAGCGGATCTTCCTTCGGGAAAAAGCGGCGTACGAACGCCTCGTTCACCACCGCTATCCTCTCGGTACGGCGCGTATCGGTCTCGGCGATTCCCCGCCCGCGGATCACCGGCTGCCCGGTGGTCTCGAAGTGTCCCGCGCTTACGCGATCCCAGGAAGCGCCGCCGTTGTTGTTGAATGACGGTGGCGGGTGCCCGTCCACAAAGATCAGCTCGCCCCAGTTGTCGGTAAGCGGAGCGTACATCGCCAGGCTGGCGTTTTCCACGCCCGGCAGGCGCCGTAAACGCTCCCGCGCCTCGCGATACACCGCGTCCAGCCGCTCCTCGGTGTAGGTTGCGGGAAGCTGGTTCACGCTGACGTTGATCAGGCCCTCGCTGCGATAGCCGAAATCCTGGTGCTCCAGGTTGCCCAGGCTCCGGGCCAGCATCGCCGATCCGGCCACCAGCACCACCGACAGGCTTGCCTGCACCACCAGCAGCGCCCGCCGCGGCAGCGAGGCGTGATCGCCCGTTCCACGTCCGGCGCCCCGCAGCGCCTCCACCGGATCGCGCCTCGTAGCGAGCCACGCCGGACCCGCTCCGAACAGAATACCGGTCGCAAGCGACAGTCCGAACGCAAAGGCCAGTACCGGCAGCGAAGGCGTCGTGCGGAACGGCAGGTAGGTGGCCTGGTGGAAGGCCAGAGCCACAATCACGCGTTCGGCGCCATACGCCACCCCCAGTCCGGCCACCCCGCCGGCAATCGCCAGCAGCAGGTTTTCCACCATCGATTGCCGGATGAGCCGTCCTCGCGACGCGCCGATCGCCAGGCGGATCGCCGTTTGCGTGCGCCTGGCCATACCCCGTGCGATCAGCAGGTTGGCCACGTTGGCGCAGGCGATCAGCAGCACCAGGCCGCACACCGCCAGCAGAATCTGCAGGCTGCGGCTGTAGCCTTCGCGCATCTCCTCCACGCCGTTGCCGGCTGGGATCACCTCCAGGTGCTGCCTCGGCAGCATACGCCGGATCTCGCCCATCCACGCCGCCGGATAGCCGCTCTCGTGTTCCATCCATTGCCGCAGCACAACCGTGAGCCGCGCCGGCATGCCGTCCGTCGTGGCTCCCGGCTTCAGCCTGCCGATCGCCCGCAGCCATCCGGAAATCGATTGGCGCAGCAGCGCCTGCTGCCCGTTGACCAGCGGCTCATGCTGCACCGGAAGCCAGAGATCGGGAGGATCGCTCCGCAGCGTGTCCCCGAAAAACCCCGGAGGCGCTACGCCGATAATCGTGAACGGCTGTCCCTGGATCACCGCCACCGAGCCGATCGCCGAGGGATCGGCGCCCCAGTCCATCTGCCAGCCCCGGTAGCTGAGCACCGCCGCCGGTGCCGCCGCCGCCCGGTCGTCCTCGGCCGTGAAGAAACGTCCCGCAAACGGACGGATCCCGAATACCGAGAAGTAGTTGCCCGTCACGAACTCACTCCGCATGGACCGGGCCGACCGGTCGATGCCCGCCCGCAGCACGCTGTACCGCCCCGAACCCGCCTGAAAGGCCGCCACCTGCTCGAACTCCGGCGCCGCCGCCCGCAGCCGCTCGAACAACGGATAGGAAAACAGACCCCAATTGTCCTGTGGACCGCCTTCCACGCAGCAATCATTGCCTGAACCGATGCGGTAAAGGCTGGCCGGATCGGCTACCGGCAGCGACCGCAGCATCACGTCGTGCATCAGCGAGAAAATGGCGGTGGTCCCTCCAATCCCCAGGGCCAGCGTCAGCACGGCCGTCAGCGTAAATACCGGGGAATGGCGGAACTGGCGTACCGCATAGCTCAGGTCTCCGGACAAATTCATCGGCGCCTCCTTTATCCTTATACGAACGAATGCGGCACTTGTTCCGGGCTTGGCGAAATTCTCGCCCTGTTCTGTCGCTAAAATGGCTTCAAAATACCACTCTAGTGGTTGGATATCGCTTTTGGTGCCGGAACAGAGAAGCTTAGCTTCGATCGAGCGTCTCTTTGCCAGTTGGTACGCTCCGCTGGTGCGCTACGGCTGTCGTGTGCTTGGCGATCTCGCAGTGGCCGAAGACCTGGCCCAGGAGGCCTTTCTGGAACTGCACCGGGCTTTGCAGGCCGGCCAGCAGGTGGACTATCCCCGGGCTTGGACCTTGACGGTCATGCGCCGGCTCGTAGTCCGGTATTTAAAGGAGAAACGGAACTGGTCCGCCTCCGAGGCCAATTCGGAGCTGCTGGAGCAGTTGCCGGATCCTCACGTGTTTTCAGAAGGATTCGATCTCGGCGACGATCTGCACGAGCTGCTTTCCGTGCTGACCCCGCGCGAGGAGGAGGTCATCCTCCTGCGGCTGGATGCCCTCAAGTATCGGGAAATTGCCGCCCAGCTCGGCATCAGCGTGAACTCGGTGAATACCCTGCTCGCGCGTGCCCTGCGAAAGCTTCAGAAATGGGCCGGACAGCGCGGAAATGGCCCGCGAACCCAGAGACGAAATGACGCTCCCCGGATTCGGCAAACATTGCAGTGACGAGTCCCTGGCCGCTCTGCTGGACGGGGAACTGTCGGATCGCCAGAAGCGCCGCGTCTGCCGCCATCTGGAGGCCTGCTGGCTTTGCCGCGCCCGCCAGAACGAGCTCCAGAACACCATCCTGGAACTGGCGCGAGCTTTCGAAACCCAGCACCTCCTGACCTCGGAACGGCTCTCCACCGCCTGGAAGCGGCTACGGAGCCGGATGTCGGCCGAGCTTCCTCCGCCAAGGCCGTTTCGCTGGCGCCGTCTCTCCCTGCTGGCCGCCGGGGCCACCGCCCTGCTGCTGCTTCCTTTCGTCGGATCGCGGCATCATTCCGGAAACCCTGTGCCCAGGCCTCCCATGGATCGGACCATCGCCACCGATCCCTCCCCAGCGCCCTCGGCCCCCATGCACCAGCGGGTTGTGGTGGATCTACAAAAAATCGGACCGGTACGCGAAACGCTGCGCGGCACCCTCGATGTCTGGTCCGCCGGAGCCAACCCGCGGCGCTCCTTCCGCTGGCAGGATCAGCGCGGTAAAACCCGCTGGGGCCTCTGGCAGACCGATTCCCGCCGCGCCGAACAGCATTCCGTCCCCGAACTTCGCCCCGCCCGCTACCATGCCGACCGTCTGGGCGAACTCTGCGCTCACTGGTCCGACCTCCGCGAAGGAGAGCATCACTGGACCACCTGGCTCGCCCATCGCGACCGCGAACCTCTGGAACTGCTGGCCGAATGGCTGCGCCTGCTTCGCGAAGACGGCTTTCGACTGAGAGCCAGGGCCGTTAACGGCTCCATGGTTCTTCTGAAAGCCGATAAGCTCTCCGCCGGCCGGCATCTGGAGGCATGGCTGGAACTCGATCAGGGCGGCCGCCACGCCCGCCTGCTGGGTCTGCGCTGGGAGACCCCCGCCGCTACCTGGCAGATGGTGCTGCACATGGCCACCGAAGAGCGCATCGCGCCCAACCGTATCCCCGCCGATGTCTTCGTGCCCGTACACTTCCGGGCCAGCCGTCCCACGCCTCCCGCGCGGCGCGCCACCGCGCTGGCGCCGCTGCCCTGGGAAGAAGATACCGAGATCGACGCCCTCTACGCCTTGCACCTGCACGGCGCCTGCCTCGGCGAGCCCATCTTCCTCGAAGAGGATCGCGGCGGCTGGCGCGTCTCCGGCACCGTTCGCGATGACCAGCGCAAGCGCGCCCTCGAAGACACCCTGGCCAGCATCCGCGGCCTGCATGTGGAGATCCGCTCGCTGGCGGAGGCCGCCGTGGCCGCCCGGCCTTCCGCCCCTGCCGCGCCGGTGCTCCTTCCGGACTCCGATCCTCCCGCCCGGCCGGAGTTGATCGCCGCCGGAGAGTCCCCGGTCGAAGAGCAGCTTCGCGCCCACTTCGGCTCCGCGCCGGCCATCGCCGAATTCTGCCGCGCGCAGGTCACCGACGCCGATCGGGCGCTCGAAGAGGCCTGGGCCATCCGCCGCCTGGAGGAGCGCTTTCAAAACCGCGCCTCTCTGTTGAGCCCGCGCGCCCGCCTGCTGCTGGACCGCATGAAAAAGGATCACGAAGACGCCTTGAACGCCTCCCTGGATCGTCTCTCCGCGGGGCTATCCGGTGTCTTCGGAATACAAACCGGTCCGGGGGATGTGAACCTGGACCGCTTTCATCGCATCGAGAGGCTGACCCGCGTGGTTCATGCCCTCTTTGCCGGCGACAAAGCCGCGCAAGCCGATGCGGACGCTTTAAACGAGCTCTTCACGTTGTTGAAGACCAATATAGGGAGACTTGCACAATGATTCGCAAAACCGTGCTGTGCATTGTTGGGTTGCTGGCCACGTCCGCCATGCTGCGGGCGCAGTCAGCGGTAGCGCAATTGACAGGACAAGTCCTGGATCCCACCGACGCCGTCATCGTGGGCGCCGATGTGACCGTCACCAATGAAGCTACCGGCATTCGCCTCGAAACGAAATCGAATGGCGACGGCTATTATTCCTTTCCGCTGCTCCAGCCGGGTGAGTACCGGCTGACCGTGCAGAGCCAGGGCTTTCGCCCGCTGACCCGCTCCGGCCTCGTACTCCGTGTCAACCAGTCCGCGCGCATCGACCTGAAGCTCGAACTCGGGCAAACCGCCGAGGGCATCACCGTGGAAGCCCCGCCGCCTATGGTCAATGCCGAAAACGTCTCGGTCGGAGCGGTCATCGATTCCAAGAAGATCGTGGAACTGCCTCTGAACGGCCGCAGCTTCATGGATCTCGCTCTCCTCACCCCAGGCGTGGCGCGCGCCGGCGGCGCTCAGGGCAGTTGGGCTTTAACCATCGCCGGAGGCCGCCCGCAGAACAATAACTTCCTCCTCGATGGCACCCAGAATACCGACGGCGACTACAACAAGGCCGTGGTCAGCCCCTCGATCGACCTCATCCAGGAGTTCAAGGTGCAGACCAGCAGCTATTCCGCCGAGTTCGGACGCGCCGGAGCCGGCCAGATCAACGTGATTACCAGGAGTGGCGGCAATGACTTCCACGGCTCGGTCTACGAGTTCTTCCGCAACAGCGCCATGGACGCCCGCCAGTTCACCAGCCCGAGCAGGCTGCCCTACTTCAACCGCCATCAGTTCGGCTTCGCCGCCGGCGGCCCGGTGATCCGCAACCGCACCTTCTTCTTCGTCAACTATGAAGGGCTGCGCCGCGTGCAGGGCCAATCCGCCATCTCTTCGGTCCCCACCAACGCCATCCGCAACGGCGACTTCTCCGGCCTGGCGCCTATCTACGATCCTGATTCCTCTCAGCCGAATCCGGCCTTCAATCCCTCCCTGCCGATCTCGAGCACCAACTCGCAGGTCATCCGGCAGCCGTTCGCCAACAACATGATTCCGTCCTCGCGGATCAATGGCATCACCTCGCAGGTCCTCAGCACCGTGCCCTCGCCCAACCTGCCGGGCCAGGTCAGCAACTATCTCGACACCCGCGGCGCACGCGAGAGCGACAACCAGTACAGCATCCGCGGCGACCACCAGTTCAGCAGTAAGAACAACATGTTCGCCCGCTTCAGTTCCAACCGGAACAGCAGCTATTCGCCGGGCTCCTTCCCGGGCTTCGGCACCAATTACATCGCCAATCCCTGGAACCTCACCATCTCCGATGTGCACACCTTCACCCCATCGCTGCTGAATGAGTTCAAGTTCGGCGTGGCCCGCGTCTATGAATCGGACCTGCAGGAAAACGCCTACGGCAAGGACTGGATCGGGCAACTGGGAATCCCCGGCGTGGGCTTCGGCGGTGATGCCGCCCGCGGCCTGCCCCAATTCTCCGTGCAGAACTACACGGCCTTCGGCGACGGCACCTTCGCCCTGCCGCGCCTGCTGCGCAATACCACCTTCCAATGGCTCGACAACCTTACCTGGATCAAAGGCCGCCATACGGCCAAGTTTGGCTTTGAGGCGCGGCGCTTCCGCTACAATCTCCAGGCCTGGTATCAAAGCCGCGGCTACTTCCAGTTCACCAACGGCTTCACCACCGGCACCGCTACCGCCGACGGCACCGGCCACTCCATGGCCAGCTATCTGTTAGGCCTGCCGACCTTCTCCCAGCGCCAGGTCGGGCAGACTCTGATCGATCCCCGCAGCACCTCGCTGGCCGGCTATGCCCAGGACGATATCAAGCTGTCTTCACGCCTCACCTTGAACCTCGGCGTACGCTATGAGATGACCACGCCTCTCGCCGATACCCAGGGCCGCCTGCCCAACGCCGATCTCGGAACGCTGACCAACGGCATGCCCACCATCTATATCGGCGGTCAGCTCGACTATCCCAAAGGCCTGGTCTATACCGACAAGAATAACTGGGCGCCGCGCGTGGGCCTCGCCTACCGCCCGTTCAACAGCGACAACACCGTGATCCGCGCCGGCTATGGCGTTTTCTATGGCGTCGATGACGGCAACACCTACTTCAATAACGTGCGTGCCATCCCGGCGATCATTCCGCAGACCATCCAGAGCGATAACTATACCCCCGAGATCCACGAGATCGGCTTCTCCAGCCCGGCCCGCCTGGGCGATCCCAATGTGATCAGCACCTACGGCCCCATCGATCTGCACCTGCGCACCGGCTATATCCAGCAGTACAGCTTCAACATCCAGCACCAGGTGAAGCAGTGGATCGTCGATATCGGCTATTCGGGCAACACCGGCAAAAAGCTACAGCGCTCGCGCCAGTTAAACGCGGCACTGCCGGGACCGGGCAGTATTCAACCCCGCCGTCCTTACCAGGCGTTCTATCTCGCCGATGGGCTTCAGTTGGCCAATCAGTTCGAGTTAGTGAGCCGGGTGATTCCCATCGGCGCCGCCCAGATGCTCGAAAACTCCGCTTCCTCGAACTACAACGGCCTGCAACTGCGCGTGGAGCGGCCCTATCGCAACGGCTTCACCGTGATCGGCACCTACACCTGGTCGAAGGCCCTCACCGACGCGCCGTCCTTCCGTAGCGTCAACGCCGAACCCGATACCACGCTCGATCCGCGCAATCTCCGGTTGGAGTGGGGCCGCATGGGTTGGGATATCCGGCACCGCGGCGTGGCCGGTTTCGTCTATGAGCTTCCCTTCGGTCCCGGCAAGCGCTTCTTCACTGCCAACAATTGGGCATCGCGCGTGCTCGGCGGCTGGCAGGTCAACGGCATCTGGACCTTGCAGACCGGTACGCCCTTCACCATCAACGTCTCCACCGATACGGCCAATATCGGCTCCACCAACGGCAGTGTGAATCGCGGGAACGCCGTTCTCGGCCAAAACGCCCAACTGCCTTCCGACCAGAGAACCACGAAACGCTGGTTCAACACTTCCGCCTTCACCGCTCCTCCGGCCTTCACCTACGGCAATGCCGGGCGCAATACCGTGACCGGTCCCGGTCTGGCTACGTTCGATACGTCGCTGACGAAAAATACCCGCATCACCGAACGCATCAACCTGCAGATTCGCGGCGAGGCGTTCAACCTGACCAACAACCCCAACCTGGGCACACCCAACCGGTCCGTGGATTCGCCGGCCTTCGGCTCCATCACCAGCCAGAACGGCTCGGCCCGCCAGTTCCAGATTGGAGCCAAGGTCCTTTTCTAGCCAATGAAACCACTCCTTGCGCTGGCTCTGCTGGCGCTGGTTCCGGGATGGGCGGTGGACTTCCGCCCGCCCCGGTTTCCCGCGGGTGCGACCTCCCGCTGGGATAGCCTGCTCCGCCGGCAGGTCCGCTTCCTCCTCGGCCAATACGCCGGCAAGCCCCTCCCGTATGAAGAGGAGCATGCCCTCCGTCCCGTCACCTCCACCGCCCTGAGCGCCGCCGTGTGCGTCCGCGCCGGCCTGTGCGACGCCGCGGCCCGGGATCAGGCCATCGGTCTTCTGCGGACCGTGGCGAGTACGCACCTGACCTCCGGAGGCGTCACCGCCAACGGAAAGGCCTGGGGCCATCAGTGGCAGTCCGCTCTCTGGGCCTGGCAGGGCGCCTTCGCAGCCTGGCTCTTGTGGGACTCCGTGCCGCCCGACGTGCGCTCGCAAATCGTCGCCGTCACCGCCGACGAAGCCGACCGCTTTCTCGACCTGCCCGCTCCCTATGCCGAGTTCTTCGATACCAAGGGAGAGGAAAACTCCTGGAACTCGCTGCTGCTGGTCCTGGCCGCCGTCGCCATGCCGGACCATCCCCATGCCGCCCGCTGGGAGCAGCGCGGAATCGAATACATGCTCTCCGCCGCCGCCACCCGCGAAGATGCCCGCGCCGGAAAATCGGGCCTGCGCGGCGCCAATGTCCATTCGGATTTCACCCTCGAAAATCACGGCTTCGTGCATCCCGATTACATGAGCGCCGTGCCCTTCCTCAACCTGAGCAACGCCGTGGTCTATCGCCTGGTGGGCAAGCCGGTGCCCCAGGCCTGTCTCTATCACGCCGCGCCCATCTATGACATCCTGAAGCGGCTCACCCTGCCCGATGGCGGCGTCCTCTATCCCAGTGGAACCGACTGGTGCCTCCACCGCATCGATAACTGGGCCCCGCTGCACGAGATGATGGCCCGCATCGCCGGCGATCCGCAGGGCGAAGCGCTGGCTTCACTGGGACTCGCCACGCTCGAAAAGATGCAGGCCCGTGCCGCCGAGGGCCGCACCTTCCTCCCCGGAGAATTCCCGACCTATCCCACCCATGAAGGCCAGGCCGGCTGGATGTACGCCGCGGGCAAACTCACCGCGCTGCTCTGGCCGCCTCCGCCCAAATCGGACAGCCTGGCATCGGTTTGGCGCTCGCTCTCCGGCGGAATGCTCCTTGATGACGCCAAGTGGCTGATCCTCCGAACGCCCCAGGGCGTCGCCTCCTTCTCCTGGGGCCTCCGCCTGCTCGGCCAGACCGTGCCGTTTTCCGAAGACCCCGTCACCATGCCGCTCCTGCGATCCTACGTAGGTGCCGCCGCGGATCTGCCGGCTGCCGGAGGCGGTCCCTCCCGCCTGGGAATCGCCAGCAAAGCGCTCCAGTCCGCGCTCGATGCCGATGCATTCACTCCGCGGACTGTGATCTCGGGCGAGGAGTCCGGCGCCTATCATGTGACCATCGCCGGCGAGCACGGCCGCGACCGCCAGTCCTTCTCGTTCACCGCGCTGCCCTCCGGCAAGACCGTCTTTATCAGCCGCGGCAAGAGCCAGTCCGGCGTTCTCTTCCTGCTGGAAGAGCCCCAATGGGTCTACGGCTCGCGCGAACGGCGCATCCAGCACGACGAGCGTACCTGGCTCAACGTCGATGGCCGCCTCGGCTACGTCGTCTCCGGCGGCAGCGGCATCCAGGTGCGGCCGGAGCTGCGAGGCAAGCTGGCGGTGCTGGCGCCTGCCACGCCTGCCCCCCGCGATACCATTGTGGTGACGCTGCCAGGCGCCGACGCCGCCCAAACAAAGCAATTCGCCGCCTCGCCCGTCTCTCTCGAAACCGGCGACCCCGGCGTGCTCGCCGCCCGTGTCGACGGCTACCTGATCGTCAGCTCGTTTATCTCCTCTCCCCGCCAGGTGACTGTGGCCGGACGTACGGTTTCCGTCTACGGCTGCTCCACCCGGGTCCTGCCGCGCTAGCATTTGCAACTGATTTGCATTTTTTGCTTGACAAGACCCTCCCCGGTGGATCACAGTATTCCTATGCTGGCTTGCGGCGAGTTGCCCGTTTACGGGCGCTCGCCGCGGGTGTGCCGCCGCGAAACTGCAAGATAATTGCATTTCATCGACACGCCCGGCAGTGCCGAAAGCTGGAGAGAAGACGATACATGACAACTCGATCGAATGCTACCCGGAGGCGCTCCTGATGACGCGCAGAGGTCACGCCCTGGCCGAAATGAGCGGTTTCGGCAGCGTCTACGATTGCGGCGCCTGCGGCAACGTGCACGTTTCCATCGGACCGGTGAGTCTCACCCTTACGCCCGATGCCTACATGCAACTGGTTGCCCTGATCCACACCAGTGCCGCCAACTTTGAGCTGTGGCTGAGCCGCCGTGACCAGCCGAGCGCCGGCGGCGAAGATGGCATTCCCATCGAAACCGAATCCACCGACGATCCCCTGGCGCCATAATCCGCCTGTAGCGCACGATTCATCGTGCGGCGTCGACACTCCTGTCAACGCCGGGGCCTTGCCGCGTTCACATCATTTGCCGATAATTCTTACACCCGTGTTTTCAGATGGTTCAGTCCTTTTCTGCCGGCAGCTATTCCCCCGCCGGCAGAGCACGCTGTCTATCATGGAGTCGGGTAAAGAGTTGCTCATTCACCGGGGCAACCGCGATAGCACAAACGGCTGGCCAGCCCGCAATTCGTCTCAGGTGTTTTTCTGCCGGCAGAATTTGAAGTAATGACGAACCCACGAACAACATAGAAAAATTCCTTCCACACTGACTTCCGCGGGCCGGTGGTTCCCTGAGTCACCGGCCCGCTCTTTGTTGCTCACACCCGTAGTGTCTCTGTACGCCCGCCCTATTTGTCTCCCGCCGGTTCCACGTCGCCGATCCAATATTCCAGGTCCGACGTTCGCTGATACACCATCGCGTGAATTTTCAATCCCGGCTTCAGCTTGGCGAAATCGTCCGGGCTCTTCACCGGAAAATCCATCGTCATGGCGCGCATCCAGACCTTCCCCTGCGAATCGAGAATGTCCTCGTGCTGGATCACCGCAATCCGGTTCTTTGGTTCCAGGCTGACAATTGTGCCGGTCAGTTTATAGGTAAGCACCGGCCCTCCGGCTTCGCGCCGGCATCCGCTGGTCCAGGCTGCCAGCAGGCAGATCAAAATGGCGGGTGCGACCCGCAGCGGAGTTTTCATTTCCCCCTCTATTTCACAACCTCCCGCTCCCAAATCGCAATGCTTCCAGGCAACTGCGTTAAGATCCGAAAGTGGGCCTCGAAGACGGGCAAGCGAGGGACAGCGGGCAAGCGAAAGATACTCAGGCGGCTACGCGCATCGCCGTGGTGGCGGTGGGAATCGCCGTAGCCACCGCCCTGCACTATCTCACCTCGCCCTCCTTGATCCTCTGGCACAACCTTTTCCAGCGGCTCTACTACCTGCCCATCATCTATGCCGCCATCTACTTCGGCTGGCGCGGCGGGCTGGCCGCCTCTACCGTCTCGGCGCTTTGCTACATCCCTCACATCCTGATGACCTGGCATCACATGCCGGACTACGCCGTGAACCAGTACGCCGAGATCATCGTGTTCTTCCTGGTCGGCACCACCACCGGCGTACTGGCCGATCGCGGCCGCAAGCAGCGCGTCGCGCTGGAATCCGCCTCCGCGCAATTGGCCCGCGTCAATCGCGAACTGCAGGACAGCTTTGAACAGGTCCGGCGCGCCGACCGTCTCTCCGCCATCGGCCAGCTTGCCGCCAGCCTGGCTCACGAGATCCGCAATCCGCTGGCCTCCATCGATGGCGCCGCCAACCTGATCGAATCGCCCCGGACTCCCGACGATGTCCGGACGGGGTCGATCGCCGTCATCCACAAAGAGACCCAGCGGCTCAATCGCCTGCTGACCAACCTGCTCGATTTCGCCCGTCCGCGCAAGCCGCAGTTTCAGGCCGTCGAGGCCGGGCCCCTGATCGATGCCGTCATGAGCCTGCTCGAACACTCGGCCAAGCAGAAAGAAATCTCGCTGCGAAAACAGATCGCGCCCGCCCTGCCCGCGTTTGAGGGCGATCCCGAGCAGATGAAGCAGGTGATCCTGAATCTCGCCATCAACGCCATCCAGGCCATGGACGCGCCGGGCGAAGTGATCTTCTCCGCCCGCCAGAAAGACGATTCCGTCATGGTGAGCGTGCGCGATCATGGTATCGGCGTGGCCGATGAGCACCTGGACCGCATCTTCGATCCCTTCTTCACCACCAAAGAGGCCGGCACCGGCCTGGGCCTCTCGGTCGTGCACCAGATCGTCACTCGGCACGGCGGAGCCGTCACTACGGAGCGAAATCCCGAAGGCGGTATGACCTTTTCCCTCCTGCTGCCCCTGCGCGTGCGGAGTGCCCATTGAGCAAGAAGCGCATCCTGGTAGTGGACGATGATGAGAGCCTGCGCTGGGTGACCCAGGCCCAGCTTCGGCAGAGCGGCTATGACGTGAACGTCGCTGCCGACGGCCGCCAGGCGCTTGAAGCGATCCGTCAGGATCCGCCCGACCTGGTCATCACCGATCTCAAAATGCCCGGCATGTCCGGGCTCGACCTGCTGAAGCAGATCCGCGCCCTCCATCCCGAAATCGTCGTCATCGTCGTCACCGCCTTCGGAACCGTGGAAAACGCCGTGGAGGCCATGAAAGCCGGCGCCTATGACTACATCACCAAGCCGGTGAACATGGAAGAGCTGCGCATGGTCCTGAAGCGCGGCCTGGAGCACCTGGAGCTTCAGGAAGAAGTGCGCATCCTGCGCAGCAGCCTGGACCAGAAGTATGGCTTTGAAAATATCCTGGGCCAGTCCAAGCTGCTGCTCTTCGTGCTGGATATGGCGTCGCGCGCGGCCCGCGCCACCTCCACGGTCCTCATCCGCGGAGAAACGGGCACGGGCAAGGAACTGGTGGCCAAGGCCATCCACTTCAACAGCCCGCGCAAAGATCAGCCCTTCATCACCATCAACTGTGGGGCGATTCCCAAGGATCTCCTGGAATCCGAGCTCTTCGGCTACGTGAAAGGTTCGTTCACCGGAGCCTTTGCCAACAAGAAAGGCAAGGTCGAGCTGGCCGATGGCGGCACGCTCTTTCTGGACGAGATCGGCGAGTTGCCGCTCGAGCTTCAGGTCAAGCTGCTGCGCCTGATCCAGCACGGCGAGATTGAAAAGCTGGGCGAAACCGGCCTCACTCAGGTGGATGTCCGCATCATCGCCGCCACCCATCGGAATTTGCAGGCCATGGTCGAAGACGGTACCTTCCGTGAGGACCTGTATTACCGGCTGGCGGTGATCCCGCTCGACCTGCCGCCGCTGCGCGAGCGTTCGAGCGACATTCCCGAGCTGGTGCAGCACTTCTTCGTCAAAAGCAAAGAAAAGCAGGGCCGGCCCAACCTGGTGCTGCCGCCTTCGCTGCTGCGCTACTTCACCACCTATCGCTGGCCGGGCAACGTGCGCGAACTGGAAAACGTGGTGGAGCGCGTGGTGGTGCTGGCCGGCGGCGAGGAAATCACGCTGGCGGACCTGCCCGATTTTCTGCGGCGCGAACGTCCGCCGGCCGACGAACTGCACTTCGATCTTCCCCCCGAAGGCATCAGCCTGGAAGGAGTCGAGCGGGAACTGATCGTGCGAGCCTTACAGAAATTCGACTGGAACCAGACCCACGCCGCCCAGTATCTGGATATCAGCCGCAAGACGCTCATCTACCGCATGGAAAAATTCGGCCTCCGCAAAGAATGACTCCGCTTGCTCCCGTTACCGAGCCGCGACCGTGAGGGAGCGGTCCCTCTACTTCGCCAGCGCCGCAGCCGCATCCGGAAACCGCAGCACCTCGCCCCCATGCTCGCGAGCGAAGCGCGCGGCCTCCTCCCTCCGGGCGAAGGCGATCAGGCTGGGAGCGCAGCGGTCGTAGTGCAATCCGGCGGGGTGTTTGTCGGAATCCACCACCTCCTGCGTCCGCGTGCACATGTTCAGGTCGCTGCCGCGTACCACGTAGGCGCTCGCCGGATCGATCGCCGCGCCCGTCAGAAACGAAGTCAGCGAGGTCACCTGCACCGGCTTGCCCTCCTGCTGCCGTTCGGAAAAAGCGCAGGCCGGGCAGCAGAAAACGCGGCTGCGCCCGTGGGCGATTGCAATCGTCTTCGAATGAGCGTGGATGGGGCGCCGGCAGGCATAGCATTCCTCGTCTTCGCGAGGGTGTAGCCCGCTCCAGGTGAGATATCCCAGAGCCGGCGCCGCCGCGAGCACGGCCGCGCCCAGGATCCACTGACGGCGTTCCATAGGCCCCCTCCCCTCTCTATCCTACGCTTCCGGCCGTTAACGGGTGGCGGCGATCGAATCCACCTTCAAAATGCCGGTCTTCTCGTAGAGCGTCCCCGTGACCTTCACTTTCTGCCCCGCAAACTGCTCCGGCGTCTTCTGATCGCTCAGCACATAGACCTTCTTCCCGTCATACAGCGCGTAGCGCGTGCTCTTGTCGTGCTTAGTGCACTCGAGCACACACTTGGAGTCTGGAGTGATCTTCATCATGGCGTGGTCCTTGCCGCACATGGTGTCGGTCACCACTCCGGTGAACGTGGCCGCACCGGCCACGAGCGAGCCCGCGAAGAGAAAAGATGCCAATTTGATCATAAAGTTTGATTCCTTTCGATGAATTTACTGCACTGCTGGTGCCAAACCGCTGTTCGCGCGGTAGGCGCGGAGAACCTGCAGCCCTTTGGCCTGGTTCAGCCGCAGCCAGAGGTCGTTGTAACGAGCGTCCTCCAGCCGTTCTTTCAGCTCGAAGTTAAAGCCCTTGAGATTGCCATAATGCGTCTTGGCGCGTTCAAAGCTGGTGATGGTCAACTGGAACGGCCCGGACGTGCTGATGTTTTCGATGTCCTGGTAGCGCCACGTCCGCGACTGGTCTTTTTTCTGCGATCGATACGCGATCGCCTCCGGTCCCACCTGGAGCACGCCCTCATCGCCGCCGAACCGCAGCAGGTGTTTGACCGGAATCTCCCACAGCGCCCCGGCGGGCTGGTCCGGAATGGCCGCGACGAAGCGCTGGTCCAGGCGATCCTTGAGCGCGCGATAGGCCGGCTCGAAGGTCTGGTCCGAACGCAGATCAAACTGGTACTCGCGGTCGGCGCCCAGCTTCCACTTATTGTCCCGATAGGTCAGGACCGTGAGAGATTTCGCCTCGATCTTCAACTGCTGGATATCGCGGTAGTCCCACTGCCAGGCATGCGGGTGCTTGGGCCGCTTCCCTTCCGGATAGGTCTCTTCGAACGACACGCCGCGCGCCGTGATCTCGAGACGGCCCATCCGGCCCGCTTTTTTGATATGCGGCGGGCGCGAATGGCCATGCCACGCCTCATACTGAAATTCCTGGGCGCCCAGCACAGGCGTCAACAGCAGCCAGCCCGCTAAGCCCGCGCCAATTCTTTTTTCAATTCGAAATGCCATTTCCAAACCTCGTAGATCGCCGGATACACCACCAGCTCCAACAGAAACGATGTGAAAATTCCCCCGATCATGGGCGCGGCGATGCGCTTCATCACGTCCGCTCCCGTGCCCGCCGACCACATGATCGGCACCAGCCCCATGAACATCGTGGCCACCGTCATGAACTTCGGGCGGATGCGCTTGACCGCACCGTGCATGATCGCATCCTGCAGGTCCCGCAGACTGCGCAGACGGCCCTCGGCCTTGGCCTGGTCGTGCGCCAGGTCCAGGTAGAGCATCATGAAGACGCCCGTCTCCGCGTCCACCCCCATCAGCGCGATCAGCCCCACCCACACGCCGATGCTCATGTTGTAGCCCAGAAAATGCAGGAACCACACGGCGCCTACCGCGGAAAACGGCACCGCCAGGATGATGATCAGCGTCTTGGTCATGGACTTGGTATTAACGTACAGCAGCATCACGATCAGGAACAGGGTCAGCGGCAGCACGATCGTCAGGCGCTCGCGAACCCTCTGCATGGCCTCATATTGGCCGCTCCAGGCCAGGGTGTAGCCGGGCGGCAGCTTCACGTTCTTGCGGATCGTCTCCTTGGCCTCGTCGACATAGCTGCCCACGTCGCGCCCGGCCACGTCCACGTAGACATAGCCATTGAGCATGCCGTTTTCATCGCGCAGCATGCCCGGCCCGCTGACCGTGCGGATCTGGGCCAACTGGGCCAGCGGCACCTGGGTCTGGCCATCCATCGTGGGGACCAGCACCCGGCCCAGCTTCGCCGGATCGCTGCGATAGTCCCGCAGGTAGCGCACATTCACCGGATACCGCTCGCGGCCCTCGATCGTGGTGGTCACGTTTTCGCCGCCGATGGCGTTCATCACCACGTCCTGGGCGTTGTCGATACTCAGGCCGTAGCGCGCCAGCTCATCCCGGTTCCAGTCGAAGTCCAGGAAATAGCCGCCGCTGGTGCGCTCGGCGAAGACGCTGCGGGTCCCCTGCACCCGGGGCAGCAGCGCCTCGATCTGTGTTCCCAGCGCTTCGATCTTCCGGATATCCGCGCCGTAGATCTTGATGCCCACCGGCGTCCGGACCCCGGTGGTCAGCATGTCCACGCGGCCCTTGATGGGCATGGTCCAGGCGTTGGAGGTGCCGGGCAGCTTGAGCGCCTGGTTCATCTCTTCCACCAGTTGATCGGTGGAGATGTGCTCGGGAGTAAAGCGCCGGAAGATGCGCCTGGCCCATTCGGGCGCCCACGAGGAATACCAGGTATCCACCTTGCGCCACTGATCCTCGGGCTTGAGCACGATCACCGTCTCCATCATGGAGAACGGCGCCGGGTCGGTCGAGGTCTCCGCCCGGCCGGCCTTGCCCAGAACGCTCTGGACCTCCGGGAACCCGCGGATGACGCGATCCTGCACCTGCATGAGCTGCTGGGCCTGCGTCACGGAGATGCCCGGCAGCGTTGAAGGCATATACAGCAGCGAGCCTTCGTCGAGCGGCGGCATGAACTCCGAGCCCAGCCGTTCGAAGACCGGCACCGTCACCACCACCAGCCCCACCGCGCCGGCGATCACCAGCCACTTCCAGCGCAGCGCAGCCGCGCAGACCGGCTCGTAGAGGCGGATCAGGATCCGGCTGATGGGATGATTCTCTTCGGAGTGAATCTTGCCGACCAGCACCGCATTCACCACCCGCGCCAGCCACCGAGGCCGGAAATCGAAATTCTGCATGTGGGTGAACAGCAGCCGCATGGCCGGATCGAGCGTGATCGCCAGCAACGCCGCGATGATCATGGAGAAGTTTTTCGTGTAGGCCAGCGGCTTGAACAGCCGGCCTTCCTGGGCTTCGAGCGTCAGTACCGGCAGAAATGCCACCGCGATCACCAGCAGCGCGAAAAAGCTCGGACCGCCCACCTCTTTCACCGCGTCTACGACCACCCTGTGGTAATCCTTCTGGCGCCCGGTGCGCTCCCATTCCTCCAGCTTCTTGTGGGTCTGCTCCACCACCACGATGGCCGCGTCCACCATGGCGCCCACGGCGATGGCGATCCCGCCCAGCGACATGATGTTGGAGGTCAACCCCATCATCTTCATCGGAATAAACGACAGAATGACCGCCACCGGAATGGTGATGATGGGGATGATCGCGCTGGGGATGTGCCACAGGAAGATCAGGATCACGATCGCCACGATGATCAGCTCTTCGGTCAGGGTGTGCTTCAGATTTTCGATGGAGCGCAGAATCAGCTCCGAGCGGTCGTAGGCGGTCACCACCTTCACGCCCGGCGGCAGCCCCGGCTCGATATCGTGCAGTTTTTGTTTCACCCGCTCGATCACCTGCAGCGCGTTTTCGCCTTGGCGCATGATCACAATCCCCGCCACCGTATCGCCCGTGCCGTTCCAGTCGGCGACGCCGCGCCGGATATCGGGGCCGAGCGTCACCTCGCCCACATCGGAGACGCGGATGGGCACTCCGCCGGGATTCCTGGCCAGCACGATCTTGCCGATATCGGCCGTGGACCGCGCATAGCCGCGCCCGCGGACCATATACTCCGTGCCGCTGAACTCCACCAGCCGGCCCCCGACGTCGTTATTGCCGCTGCGCACCGCCTCCACCACTTTGCTGATGGGGATGTTGAAGGTCTGGAGCTTGTTCGGATCCACGTTGACTTGGTACTGCCGCACGAAGCCCCCCAGCGGCGCCACCTCGGCCACGCCCGGAACCGATTTCAGGTAGTAGTTGAGATACCAGTCCTGGTAGCTGCGCAGGTCGGCCAGGTTCTGCCGCCCGCTGGTGTCGATCAACGCATATTGATAGACCCAGCCGATGCCCGTGGCGTCCGGCCCCAGTTCGGTCTTAACGCCCTGCGGCAGCCGCGGCAGCACGTTGGAGAGATATTCGAGCGTGCGCGAGCGCGCCCAGTAAATATCCGTGCCCTCGTCGAAGATGATGTAGACGTAGGAATAGCCGAAGTCCGAAAAGCCGCGCACGTCTTTCACCCGGGGAGCGCCCAGCATCGCCGTCACGATCGGGTAGGTGACCTGGTCCTCCATGATGTCCGGGCTGCGGTCCCAGCGCGAATAGACGATCACCTGGGTATCGCTCAGGTCCGGCAGCGCGTCGAGCGGTACCGTCCGCATGGACCACAGGCCTGCCAGCACGGCCGCGCCGATCAGGATGAAGACGATCACCCTGTTGCGCGCGGAGAACTCGATGATGCCGTTAATCATGGTGATGCTCTCCGGTCATTCCCTCCGCGGCGGCCTTCAACTGGCTCTCGGAATCGATGAGAAAATTCCCGGACGTCACCACGCGCTCGCCGCCGGAAAGTCCGGAGAGGATCTGCACGCGGTCGCCGACCCGTTCGCCCACTTCCACGCGCCGTGGCTCCAGGTAGCCGTTGCCGCGGTCGAGAAACACGGTCTTGCGCTCTCCGGCGTCGAGCACGGCTTCGGCCGGCACGGTCAGCATGGCCGGCAAGCTCACGTGAAACTCCACATCAGCGTACATCTCCGGCTTGAGCAGCAGCCCGGGATTGCCCATCTCCAGGCGGACCTTCAGCGTACGGGTCATGGGATCCACCTGCGGCTGGATATAGCTGACCCGCGCGGAGAAGCTGCGGCCCGGAAGCGAGGCCAGTGAGACGCGAGCCGTCTCGCCCATGTGGATGTTGTCAGCCTCGTACTCGAAGACATCCGCCATGATCCATACACGGCTCAGGTCGACGATGGTATAGAGGTCCGTGTCCGGCATGACCTTGAGCTGCGGGAAGGCCTTGCGCTCGGTGACGTAGCCGGTGATGGGCGAATAAACGGTGATGTTTTTGATGGGCTGCCCGGTCTGGAGCACCTGGTTGATCTGCGCTTCGTTGAGATCCCACAGCTCCAGCCTCCGCCGGGCAGCCTGGAGCAGCGACTCGGTGTGGTCGAAGGCCGAAGTCAGCGTGCTGCCCCGCATCACGTTGCGCGCTTTGGCCGCCAGCAACAGTTCGCGCTGCGAGGCCAGCATCTCGGGACTGTAGAGCGTCAGGACGGGCTGGCCTTTTTTCACCAGCGCGCCGGTGAAATCGACGAAGACCTGGTCGATCCAGCCCTCCACTTTGGTGTGGATATGCTCGATACGCGTTTCGTCGATGGCTACTTTGCCCACCGCGCGAATGGTCCGCGTGCCGCTGCTCCGCTCCGCCTGCCCGTATTTCACGCCGATGAGCTGCTGCTTCTCCGCAGTGATCTGCACGGTGCCGGGCGGAAAACTCGAAGCATCGCCGGCATAGACCGGTTCGAGTTCGTTGCCGGTCTCCGGATTGAGCCCGGGCTGATGCGATTGATAATGCGGATCCTTGGGGTCGCGGTAATAGAGCACCTGGCGCCCGGATTCGGCCGGAGCGGGCTCGCCGGCCGGTCCGCCGTCGGCATAGACCGGCTCCAGCTTCATGCCGCAATCCGGCGCGATTCCCGGTTTATCGGATTTGTAGGCCGGGTGCATGGGGTCCACCCAATAGAGAATCTTGCGCCCGCCCTTCTCCGCCGCCGTTCCGGCCGGCCCGCCTTTCACGGCTTTGTAGAGATACCCGCCGGCGAATGCAGCCCCAATCACCGCGAGCAATCCGATGGTTCGAAGAGCCTTCATGCCAATCGCCTCAATCCGTCAGCGCCTGGCCGGTCATCTCTTCCAGGCGGCTCAGGGCCAGCGCGTAGTTCAGCGCCTCGTCGTAGTAGTTCATTTCGTAGTCCAGCACCATGGTGAAGTTGGAGAGCACCGAGAGAAAATCCACGCTGCCGGTCTCATAGGTCGCGAGCGACGCTTCGAGCGCCAGGTTGGCCTGCGGCACCACGGTCTGTTTGTACAGGCCCATGAGCTTGGCCGAGGCCTGGGCCATGGCGTAGTCCTCCTGGATGCGGTACCCGAGGGCCTGGCTGGTGGCTTCATAGCCGCGGCGCGCCTGGGAGAGGCCGCTGACCTGCTCGTTGACGCCGGCGCGCTGCTTGCGCCAGAAATAGAGCGGCACTTTGAAATCCGCCCGGAATTCGTACATTGGCGGCATCCCGCCCATGTTGGCGTAGCCGGCGTTGAGCGTGACGTCGGGATAGTAGTCCTTGCGCGCCCGGTTGACCGCCAGTTCCGAGCGCTCGATCATCTTCTGGTCGCGGACGAGCATCGGCGAATTGCGGCGCGCCGCCGCATAGAGATCTTCGAGCGAGGCGGCCAGCGGTTTCACCTGTTTTTCTTCCGGCCGGCCAAGCGGCGTACCGGCCGCGGCGTTGCGGATGCTGTTGATCTCCGCCTCGCGGCTTTTGCGCTCCTGCTCCAGCTTGACCAGGCGGGTCTCCAGGATGCTGATCTGGGTCTGGGCCTTGAAGACGTCCTGCTGAGCTGCCTTCCCGACCGAGTAACGGTCTTCGGTCACTTTCAAGAGCTGTTCCAGCAGGTCGCGGTTGCGCGCCAGGATATCGGCAGCGGTGTAGCTGTATTGCAGCCGGTAGTAAGCCTGCTTGAGGCGGGAGATGACGGCCAGTTGCACGGCCTGATACTGCTCGAACTCCGCCTGAGCCTCTTTCGACGCCATTTCGCCCTGGAGCTTGAGCTTTCCAGGGAAGGGAACTTCCTGCGAGACCATGACCCCGACGTTGGCCAGGACCTCGCGCCCCAGCCCGGCGCCCGGCAGGGGATTGCCTACGCTGTTGTATCCCAGCGAGACCATGGGGTCGGGAAGGCTGCTGGCCTGCGTGGGCCGCTGCCGCGCCGCCTCATAGCGTTTCTGGGCAGCCAGTACTTCGGGGTTGTTCTGCAGCGTCTCCCGGATCAGGTCCCGCAGATCGAGCGGTGGGCCGGGCGTCGGAGAGGCCGCGGCGATAGCCAGCGCGGCTGCGATCAGGGGCGTGATCATGCGTTGGGATCCAAAGTAAAGACCACTCCCTCACGGTCGTGGCTCGGTAACCGTTTCCGCACGGCGGATGCCAAACGGCAATGCCCGTACTAATGCCGGGGCGACCTGGTTTTGTGCCTGACATGAGCCAGCCCGGTACCACCGCTGCCGCATTTGAGGCAGCGCGCCGGCGGGGCCTATGGCAAAATTGAAAAATTGGATTTTTGATGACGGAACCGGCACAAGAAGACGTGACCCAACTGCTGCTCCAGGTGAGCCAGGGGAACCGAGCCGCGGTGGATCAGCTTCTCCCCTTGATTTATCAGGAGTTACGCCGCCAGGCGGGAGCCTATCTCCGGCGCGAGCGCGTGGGTCACACGCTGCAGCCGACCGCGCTGGTGCATGAGGCCTACCTGCGCCTGGTGGACCAGACCCGTGTGGAGTGGCGTAACCGCGCCCACTTCATGGGGGTGGCTGCCAACCTGATGCGGCGCATTTTGATCGATCATGCGCGCAGCCACCTGGCGGAAAAGCGGGGCGGCGAATACGCCAAGATCTCGCTCGACGATATGTCCATCCCCATCGAGGGCCGCAGCGCGGAACTGATCGCGGTGGATGAAGCCCTGGAGGCTTTGGCCAAGCTCGACCCGGCGATGAGCCGGCTGGTCGAGTTACGCTATTTCGGCGGTCTTTCCATCGAGGAGACCGCGGCGGTGATGGAGACCAGCGTAGCCACGGTGAACCGGCAGTGGCGCATGGCCAAAGCCTGGCTCTACGGACAGCTCAACCGGAATTCTTCGTGAACCTCGCCATGACCCCCGAGCGCTGGAAGCGCCTGGAAGAGATCTTCCAGACGGCTATGGACCTGGCGCCCGCGGACCGGCGCGGCTTCCTGGATTCGGCCTGCGCGGGCGATACCGCCCTGCGCGAAGAGGTGGAAGCGCTGCTGGCCCAGGAGGAGGAAGCGGGAGCCTTCATGGAAGCTCCGGCGATCGCCGGAGCCGACTCGTTCCTGACGTTTTCCACGGTTCCTCGGGAAGAGACGGCTCACGATGCGCTGATCGGCACGCGCGTAGGGCGCTATCGCATCGAGCGGGAGATCGGCCGCGGCGGCATGGGCACGGTCTACCTCGCGGTCCGCGATGACGGCACTTTCGACCAGCGCGTGGCTCTGAAGATCGTCAAGCGCGGCATGGGGACCGCCGAGCTTCTGGACCGGTTCCGGCGCGAGCGCCAGATCCTGGCGATGGTCAACCATGCGCACATCGCCCGCCTGCTCGACGGAGGCTCCACCACCGACGGCCAGCCGTACTTCGTGATGGAGCTGGTCGAGGGCCAGAGCATCACGGAATACTGCGCGGCGCGCCATGCCACGCTGCCGCAGCGGCTGGAGTTGTTTCTGGGCGTCTGCGCCGCCGTGGCGCACGCCCACCAGAACCTGATCATCCATCGCGATCTGAAGCCGGCCAACATCATGGTCACCGCCGACGGCGAGGTCAAGCTGCTGGATTTCGGGATCGCCAAAATCTTGCAGCCGGAGTTCCAGGATCCGGCGCAGACACGCGCCGCCGGAGAGCCGCTGCTTACTCCGGAATACGCCACGCCGGAACAGGTGCGCAGTGAGCCGGTCACGACGGCGACCGATGTCTATGCGCTGGGCCTGATCCTTTACGAGCTGCTGACCGGCCAGAAAGCGCAGCGGCTGCCCAGCGCCTCCATGATCGAGATCGAGCGGGTGGTCTGCCAGACCGAGCCGCGCAAACCCAGTGAAGTAGCGGCAGCGCCCGAAGCCGTGGCGCACGCTTCCCGCAAATTGCGCGGCGACCTGGACAACATCGTCCTGAAGGCCATCCAGAAGGAGCCGGCGCGCCGCTATTCCACGGTCAACCAACTGGCCGAAGACATCGAGCGCTACCTCAGCGGGCGCCCGGTGATCGCCCGGCCGGATTCTTTCTTCTACCGGGCGGGCAAATTTATCCGCCGCAACAAGCTGGGGGTGGCCGCGGCGGCGGTAGTGGTGCTCTCGCTGGCCGGGGGAATCGCCGCGGCCGCCTGGCAGGCGCGCATCGCCCATCAGCATTTCAGCTCGGTGCGGTCGCTGGCCAAATCGCTGCTCACCGAGATCAATCCCGCCATCGCCGACGTGCCCGGAGCCACCAAGGCGCGCCACCTGATCGTGCAGCGCAGCCTGGACTACCTGGACCAGCTTTCGCGCAACGCGACGGGCAATGTGGACCTGCTGACCGAACTGGCCGAGGCCTACGAACAGGTGGGCAACATCCAGGGCAATCGTAACAAGTCCAACCTGGGCGACTATGCCGGCGCCCTGGCCAGCTTTCGTAAGGCGCTCCAGATCCGCGAGCGCATCGAGCGGCTGGCCTCTTCGCCGGCAAACCGCCGCTGGATCGTGCTGATCCAGGCGGAAGCCGCGCGGGTGTATCCCAATTCCGACGACTCGCTGCGTCTGGCATCGCAGGCGGTCGAAACCGCCAGCCGGCTGGCGCGCGAGGTTCCCGGCAGACAGCACGATACGGTGCTGGCCAACGCCTACTTCGGGCTGGGCTACGTGCATTACAACCGCGAGGAGGCGGAGCGGGCCATCGCCTGCTTTCGCCGCACGCGCGAGATCGGCGAGGCGATTCACCGCTCGAAGAATAACCTGAGCGTCTGCGACCGCTATATCGCGCAGTGCTATTTCTGGCTGCACAATCCGGAGGCTGCGCTCGAACATTCGCGCCGCGGCATGGATCTGGATGAGATTCGGGTGCGGGAGGAACCGAGCCCGCGCTCGCGCATGGACCTGAGCTATGACTACGAGCGCATGGCGCAGTCCTACCAGGCGCTGGGCCGGCTGCCGGAGGCGCTGGAGATGGCCCGCAAGACGGAAAAGCTGCGCGACGAACTGGCCGCGGCCGATCACAACGATCAGCGCACGCTGCTGGCGCTGGCCGATACCCAGGAGTTGCTCGGTTCGGTCCTGGGCGCACTGGGCCGGCGTAAAGATAGCCTGGCCGCGCTGGACCAGGCTATCCGGGCCCGGCAGGGCTTCGTGGCCGCGGCGCCCGAAAGCCCGGAAGATCGCTATGAGCTGGCGCGCGCCTATTCGACGGCGGGGGCCGTTTACCGGCGTTTTGGGCTTTGCCGGGAAGCGGAGGAATTTCTCGCCAGGGCGCGGGAGATTTTTGTCGAGCAGAAGCGAACGCTCTCGCTGGCGGGGATAGAGCACGCGGCTCCGTGCACGTCGCCACGAGTTTCGGCGCGGCCCATGAATCGCGCGCTACCAGAGGTAGTAGTAGCCGTTTCGACGCAGCACTTCCACGGGCCCTCCGAACAGTTCGGAGAGGATGTCGGAGCGCAGGACGTCTTCTTTCGATCCGTCGCGGAAAAGGCGCCCGTTCTTGATCAGAATGACCCGCGAGATCTCCGGAATGATATCGGGGAGGTAGTGCGTCACCAGAATGATGCTGGTTCCGTTCTGCGCCAGCTTGCGGAAGATCGCGCGGAGCTCGCTTTGGGCTCGCAGATCCAGACTGTTGGTCGGCTCGTCGAGAATCAGCGCCTGCGGATCATGCACCAGGGCACGCGCGATGAGCAGGCGCCTCGCTTCGCCGGAAGATAGCTCGGTCAGCATGCGATCCGCCAGGTGGGTCACTTCGAGCAGTTCCATCACCTCTTCGGTCTTCCGGCGCATCTCCGGCGTGACTTCGTGCCAGGGGCACAGCTCCACGCTGCTGAAAAACCCGGAGAGAATCAGCTCTCTGCCGGAAACATCGCGCGTACACGTCTGCATCAGGTCGTTGGTGACGATGCCCAGCAGCGTACGCAGCTCCCAGACATGCCAGCGGTCGCGGCCAAGCAACCGCACCAGCGATCCTTCGGGAGTATAGCGCGGCCAACATTCGCGGGTGATGGCCTTGATCAGGGAGGATTTGCCCGAGCCATTGGGACCGATGATGGCCACGTGTTCCCCGACGCCGATGGACAGGCTCAGCGCGTCGAGCGCCATGCGGTCGCCGCGCATCAGGGTCACGTTTTTCAACTCGATCAGGGGAGGAGAACCGGTCAGCCGATCGGACAAAATGCCGGCCCCCGTTTCGTAAGAAGTGTCATGAGAGATTGCGGCTCACTTTTCAATGGGGAGTCCGGCCTGCTGCCAGGCGCGCCAGCCGCCATCGAGCGAGATCGCCTGGGTGTAGCCCATCTGTTGCACCGCATCGGCGGCCAGGGCGGAGCGGAAGCCGCCGCCGCAGTAGAGAATCAGCTTCGCGTCCTTATCCGGAATTTTGGTTTCGATATCGCGCTCAATCACACCCTTGCCCAGGTGCACCGCGCCGGCAGCGTGGCCGGCGGCCCACTCGCTGTCCTCCCGCACGTCCACCAGTACGTGCGGCTCGCCGGATTCGCGCAGCTTCCGATAGGCCGCGACATCGATCTCCTTCACACGCGACTTGGACTCATTCACCAGCTTCAGAAAGCCCGGATTGTGCGCCATGCCGTTTCCAAACTCCTATTCGACGCGCCGGATGCGTGCTCCGACGGTCGCCAGTTTTTCTTCGATTTTCTCATAGCCCCGATCGATGTGATACACGCGATCGATCACGGTCTCGCCCTTGGCCACCAGCCCCGCCAGCACCAGCGAGGCGCTGGCCCGCAGATCGGACGCGATCACGCCGGCTCCGGTCAGGGGACGCGGACCGGCCACAATGGCCTGCCGCCCGTCCAGCCGGATATTCGCGCCCATGCGCGCCAGCTCCTGGGCATGCATGAAGCGATTCTCGAAGATGGTCTCCACGATGATCGCGATGCCTTCGCCTTGAGTCATCAGCGCCATGTACTGGGCCTGCAGGTCAGTGGCAAAGCCGGGGTACTCCTCGGTGGTCACATCGACCGATTTGAGGGATTTGGGCACGCGCACGCGCAATGCCGTGGCGTCCACCTGCGTAATCTCCGCTCCGGCTTGCAGCAGCTTGGCGATCAATGCTCCCAGGTGTTCCGGGTTGCAGCCGGTTACGGTGAGATCTCCGCGGGTGATGGCTCCGGCTACGAGGAACGTGCCCGCTTCGATACGATCCGGAATGATGGTGTGTTCGGCGCCATGCAGCTTCTCGACGCCTTGAATGCGAACGGTAGAGCTGCCCGCGCCTTCGACCTTCGCGCCCATCTTGTTCAACAGCTCCGCCAGGTCCACGACCTCCGGCTCACGCGCCGCGTTGCGCAGCACGGTTTCGCCGCGAGCGAGTACGGCGGCCATCATCAGATCTTCGGTGCCGGTGACGGTGATGCGGTCAAAATGCACGGTGGCTCCGTATAGCCCCTCAGGGGCGACCGCCTCCACATAGCCGTGCTCCTGCTGAATCGTGGCGCCGAGCTGTTCCAAGCCCGCCAGGTGCAGATTGATGGGTCGCGCGCCGATGGCGCAGCCGCCCGGCAGCGAGACGCGCGCGCGGTGCGAGCGCGCTACCAGCGGTCCCAAAACCAGCGACGAGGCCCGCATGGTTTTCACCAACTCATAAGGCGCCTCCGGCGAGACAATCACCGGCGTGTGCAGCGTGAGAGTTTCGCCTTTGCCTTCCGCCTTGGAGCCGATATCCACCAGCAGGCGCTGCATGGTACGGATATCCCGCACGCGCGGAACGCGCCGCAGTGTGACCGGCTCGTCGGTGAGCAGAGCCGCCGCCAATGCCGGCAGTGCGGCGTTCTTCGATCCACTGGTGGGGATCTCGCCCTGTAAGGCCGGGCCGCCCTTGATTACGAATTTATCCATGAATTGCCTGGGACACCCGGCCGCTCGCCGCAGCCAGGCGCCTTTCCGCCGCTTCCCGTCCGAGTCCCGTCCTGGCCATCACGATGGCCGTGCGCACGCTCTGGCCCGAAGCCGCCAGCAACTCGGCGGCACGTTCCAGGCTGACGCCCGCCGCCTGGGCGATGATGCGGCAGGCGCGGTCCACCAGCTTGCTGTTCTTCGGCTGTACATTCACCATCAGGTTGCCATAGACATAGCCCAAACGAATGAACGTAGCCGTAGTGAGCATGTTCAATACCAATTTTGTAGCGGTACCGGCCTTCATGCGGGTGGATCCCGCCAGCACCTCCGGGCCGGTGATGGGCGCGATGGGAAAATCGACTGCCCGGGAAAGCTCCGAGCCGGGGGTGCAACTGATGCCGATGGTGGCCGCACCCAGCCGCCGCGCCTCGGCCACGGCGCCCAGCACATAGGGCGTCCGGCCGCTGGCGGCAATGCCGGCAAGCACATCGCTGCCGGTGAAGCCGCGCTCCCGCAGATCGCGCACGCCCATCTCCGGGTCGTCTTCACTGGCCTCGGTGGGATGCGCCAGGGCGGCCTCGCCGCCGGCCATGATCCCCTGCACGCGGCTGTGATCGACGCTGAAGGTCGGGGGGCATTCCGACGCATCCAGCACACCCAGGCGCCCGCTGGTCCCGGCGCCGATGTAGAAAAGGCGGCCACCCTGTTGCATCGCTGACACGATCGCGTCCACCGCACGGGCAATCGCCGGGATCTCTTTGGCGACCGCATCGGCCACTTTCCGGTCTTCTTCGTTGATGATGCGGAGGACCTGCTCCGTCGGCAGGGTGTCAATCGACTCCGAGGCGGGATTCGATTGTTCGGTCAGCAGGTATTCAAGCATGGAACGGTCCAAATTCCAGTGTACAGTGGGCCCGGCGCCGCTTCAGATGACGCCGGCCTGCCGCATTACCTTACGAGTGGTTTCCAGGCCCAGCCGGGCTCCTTCCTCGGGCGGCATCTCCTTGAGCCCCCGCCCGAAGACCTCCACGCTGACGCCTTCCTGGTAGCCGATCTGGCGCAGGGCGTGAAAGAAGCCGGTCAGATCGATTACACCCTCGCCGGGCAGGAGACGCTGATTGTCGCGCACCTGGTCGGGCGGCAGTTTAGCGGAATCGTTCACCTGCACGTGCACGATGCGGTCCTTGCCGGCTTTCACGATGTCGCCGGTGGTCCCCCCGGCGTGGTACCAGTGCCAGGAGTCGAGCAGGACGCCGCAGTTCGGGCCGCAGTCCCGGGCAAAGGCGAGCATATCCGGCATCGACCAGAGGAACTCGTGCGGATACATCTGGCGCAGATGCAGAGGGCTGATGAACTCGAAACCCAGGCGGACGCGGGCCTTCGCCAGCACCTCGGCGCAGGCGCGGAAGCGCTTCAGGTAGGTCGCGCGAAGCTCGGATTTGGGGGTTTCGCTGGAGGGCATGATCCAGGTGGTCATGCGGGGGCATTCGATGGCCGCGGCGAACTGGGCCGCCGGCGCCAGTTTGGCCAGATCCTTCTCGAAGGCGGCATCGTCCTTACGAAACTCGACCGGAAGGCCCAGCACGGCGGGCCGCAGATGCAATTGTTCCAGCAGAGCGCGCGTCGCGGCCGGCCCTTCGGCAAAGGCCTTGCCCAGATCGACGTCCACGCCCCCGTATCCCAGGCGCGAAGCCAGCCGGGCGAACTCCGGCCAGGCGACGCGGCCGCCGGTCAGGGTGCCGTTCAGCGCGATGTACATAGGAGCCTCCCACCAGACAAGGTACTACCATGGGCATCCGCCCCGGTAGCTTGGTAGTATGTCTACCCAATAGGCACGATTCCGGGTAGAATGTCTGCTGGGGGGTACTGAGATGCGTTGGCGGCGCAAGAACCGGGAGGAAGAACTGGATCGCGAGCTGCGTCTGGATCTGGAACTGGAGGCTGCCGAACAACAGGAACGAGGCGTGACGGCCGCGGAGGCCCGCCATGCGGCAAAGAGGGCCCTCGGCAACACGCTGCGAGTGAAAGAAGACATACGTGAGACGTGGGGCTGGGCTTGGGTAGAACGCCTGGGAGAGGACCTCCGCTATGGCGTGCGTGTATTGCGAAAAAACCCGGTCTTTACGCTGGTAGCAGTTGGAACTCTTGCGCTGGCAATCGGAGCGAACACTGCGATCTTCAGCGTCATGGAAGCCGTCATTCTACGTCCCCTTCCCTACCACGAGCCTGCGCGCCTCGTTCTTCTCGCCGGTGGGACGACGTATACCGATTTCCAGGCTTGGAAATCGCAGAGCCAAACCTTCGCAGATATGGCTGTGTATTACCGTTTAGGCGGGCGCTCGCAGATAACGCTGACGGGAAACGGCGAGCCCGAATCGGTCCAGGGTGCTTTTGTTTCGTCCAACTTCTTGCCGCTGCTCGGGGTACCACCGCTCATCGGCCGGTGGTTCACGCCCGGCGAAGAAGCTCGGCACGAACGAGTGATTGTTCTATCGTACCCGCTCTGGAATCGCCGTTTTGCGGCTCGCACAGACGTCCTCGGGAAAGTGTTGCGCCTGGACGGAGTCGACTGGCTGGTGGTGGGTGTCATGCCGCGGTCGTTTCAGTTCCCGGAGGCCCAACTCTGGGCCCCCATCACCAGCAATCGCTACTGGGGAGAGATCATCCGTTTCGATCCAAACTACAGCCGATACGCGTATGCGCGCTGGGACGTCATTGGCCGGCTAAAGCCGGGAGAAACGTTTGCCAGCGCCCAGGCGGAGATGGATGCGATTCAGAGCCGCCTCGAGCAGGAAGTGCCGGACCGCAATCGGGCTTCCAGAATCACGGTGGTTCCATTTCGAGTGAACCTGAGTGGAACGACGCGGCTCACTCTCTATGTTCTGTTCGGAGCAGTTTCCTTTCTGCTGCTGATCGCCTGTAGCAACGTGGCTAACCTCGTTCTGGCGCGTGGCGCCGCACGCGGCCGTGAAATGGCCGTGCGGACCGCCCTGGGCGCGGGACGGGCCCGGCTCGTGCGGCAGATGCTGACGGAAAGCTTGCTGCTGGCGTTTCTATCGGGATGCATCGGCGCAGTCCTGGCGGCCTTCGGCGTTCTCGCTCTGATTGCATTAGCCCCGCCCGATATCCCGCGCCTGAGCGAGGCTACGCTCAATCCAGAGGTCTTGGTCTTTGCGGTGGCAGTTTCGATTTTGGCGGCACTCCTGTTTGGGATGGCTCCGGCGCTCCGCATTTCGCGCTGTGATCCGCAAGAATCGCTGAAGTCCGGCGGCAGAGGCATTTCCTGGATGGCCAGCCTGGCTCGGACACGTGGCATCTTGGTGGTACTGGAGTTTGCCTTGGCCGTGACTTTGCTGACGGGCGCCGGACTGCTGGTCCGTAGCTTCCTGACCCTTGCAGCAGTCGATCCTGGCTTTGAGGCCGAACATGTACTGACGATGCGTGTTACCCTTCCGGCAGGCACGAGCGCGGGAAGGCGATTGGCCCTGGACGAACTGACGCTCGAACGCATTCGATCGATTCCAGGCGTGCGCGCGGTGGGCGCCATTGAAACTCTCTTTGATGCGCAACCGGCGGAGTTCGGACTCCGCGCAGTCGAGGGCCGTCCGCCCGAGCCGCAGACGCGATGGGATCCCCTAGCCTGGACGACGATTCGCGGAGATTACTTTCAAGCGATGGGCGCGCGCCTCGTACAAGGGCGCTTTTTCTCCGCTGCCGACGACCTTCATTCGCCGCTGGCGGCGATTGTCGACGAAACCATGGCACGCCGCTACTGGCCGCACGAAAGCCCCCTCGGCCGGCGATTTAAGGGCTTCGATGCACGCGGACACAATGACGACTGGCTTACGGTGATCGGAGTGGTGCAGGACATGCGGCGCCACGGGTTGGAGAAGCGGCTCGCGGCGCATGTTTATCAGTGGTACAAGCAGGCTCCCGGTAACGCCACACGCGACCTGGTAGTAAGAACGGCCAATGATCCCGGAACGCTTGCCCCGGTTCTCCGCAACGTGGTCCGCGAGCTGGATGATTCCGCGATTCTCTCGCGCGTGGCGACTATGGAACAGGAACTTTCGGAACAGCTTGCGCCGCGCCGCTTTCAGATGCTGCTGCTAAGCCTGTTTGCATCGATTGCACTCGTGCTGGCCAGTGCTGGTCTGTATGGAGTAGTGCACTACTCCGTGGTGCAGCGTGCCCAAGAGATCGGAATCCGCATGGCTCTTGGAGCGCAGCCGGCGAACGTGCTGCGCATGATCGCAGGCCAGGGCCTGGCGCTCGCTATCACCGGGCTTGGCCTGGGCACGCTGGGTGCGCTGTGGCTGACATGCGTGCTTTCAGGCTTGCTCTATGGCGTCGGGCCTGCCGATCCGGTGACGTTCGGTGCCGTCTCCGCTTTACTGACCGCGGTGGCCCTGCTCGCCAGTTGCATCCCGGCCTGGCGCGCAACCAGGCTCGATCCGGGACTGGCCTTGCGCTTCGACTGACCATCCCGGTGGCGCGGCCGCCTCGGACCTTACGGCTCTTCGCGCTCGGGGACCAGGGGGACGGAGGGCGCGGGTTCGAAGAGGCCGAAGGTGAAGATGTCGGTAGCCGAGACGATGGTCACGTACTGCTTCCCGTCCACCATATAGGTGATGGGCGAAGCGATCAGCAACTGGCCCATATAGAAGTGCCACAGGTGTTTGCCGCTTTTGGCGTCGAGCGCCACCAGTTGCCCGTCATCGTCGCCGAACAGCACGACGCCGCCGGCGGTGGAGACGGCGCCGGCCCACATGTCGCCGCGTCCGGTCATGGGATACTCCCATTTCCTGTCGAGGGTCCGGGGATCAAAGGCGCGGAGATAGAACTTGCCCGGTTCGGCGGGAATCGATTCCGCGCCGGTGCCGGCGAAATTCTTCATCGGCTCGGGAGTCTTCGACGATCCGGTGTAGAGGTCGCACTGCTCGAGCGTGGGCACATAGAACAGGCCCGATTCGGGACTATAGGTGGGCGACATCCAGTTGGAGGCCCCGCGCACCGAAGGGCAGATGCGGCGGCCGGCGCCGGTGACGCTGGGGTCCATCTCGGGGACCGCGATGGGCCGGCCGTTGGGATCGATTCCTTTGGCCCAGTTCATCTTCTCGACGTATTGCACGGCCTTGAGGAACTTGCCGTCCGTGCGATCCAGCATGTAAAGAAAGCCGTTGCGGTTGGCGTGCAGCAGGATTTTGCGCGGCTTTCCCTGAATGGGCAGATCCAGGAGCACGGGCCATGCCTGAGCATCCCAATCGCGCGTGTCGTGCGGGGTGAACTGGAAATACCACCTCAGCTTGCCGGTATCGGCATCGAGCGCGACCAGCGAATCCGAATAGAGATTGTCGCCTTTGCGGTCGCCACCGTAGAAATCCGGCCAGGGGTTCCCGGTGGTCCAATAGAGCAGGTTGAGCTCGGGGTCATAGGTGCCGCTGAGCCAGGTGGCGGCCCCACCCCAATCGAGAGTGAGCGGCCCCCAGGTCTCCGAGCCAGGCTCACCTTTCGCCGGAACGGTCCAGAAGCGCCAGATCTCGTCGCCGGTGGCGGCGGAGTAGGCGGCCACGAAACCGCGCACCCCGCTATCGCCGCCGGAGACCCCCACGATGATGCGGTCCTTCACGGCCAGGGGCGCGAGCGTGGCGAACTGGCCCTTTTTGCGGTCGACGAACAGCTTCTGCCAGAGCACGCCGCCGGTTTTGCGATGGAGCGCGACCAGTTGCCCGTCACTGGTGACAAAGAAGACGCGATCCCCCAGAATGGCAGCCCCGCGGTTGACATCGCTCTGTTTGGCCAGATCGTCTTTGTAATGCCAGATGGGGCGGCCGGTGCGGGCGTCGAGCGCGTAGATCTCGTTGCTGTTGGTCACGTACATGATGCCTTCGTAGACCAGGGGCGTGGCTTCCAGGCGCCGCGCGCCTTCCACGTGATAGACCCACTTGGGCACCAGCGATGCTGCATTGGTCCGGTTAATCTGGGTGAGGGGGCTATGGCGATGGGCGGCGTAATCGCCGGCATAAGTCAGCCAGTTTTCGCCGGCCCCTTTGCGGATCATCTCCTCCCGCACCTGCGCCGCCAGCGGCAGCGCCAGCAAGATCGACATCCAGGCTGTGCAGGTCCGTTTCACCTCAGTGGTCCCCCTTCGGTCCGGGTACATCGTTCGGAACTTCCTGCCGCACGGATTGGCGCGCCAGGAAGGCCAGCAGGTCCTGGGTCTCCTCCGGCGACAGCCGCTGGCGATAGTCGCCCGGCATCAGAGAGCGCTTGCGAAAGATCACTTCGCGCAGGTCGCGCTTGGCGAGCAGGTGGAGATTACCTTTCGCATCCAGTACCTGGATGGCGTAATTGGTATTGTCCCGCGCGACGCC
>CAZMRK010000389.1:0-2550 GCA_964568355.1 uncultured Solibacteraceae bacterium
TCCCGCGTCGTGCCTCTCGGAGCGGGCGCCGTCGCTGAGGCCCTGGCGGATGCCGCCGTGGACTATCGCGCCATGACGCGGGACCAGTTGCGCCAAGTCGGCGTGATTGTCGGCTCCGGCGGCGGTAGCCAGGAGTTCACCGAAGAACAATACCGGCTGTACTACACGGGCAAGGAAAATCAGTGCTCGGTGTACACCATTCCCACCTCCACCATCGGCACGCTGGCCAGCGAGATCTCCATGCGCTTTGGCTTTCGAGGCCTGAGCCACATTGTCTCCACCGGCTGCACCTCTTCCACCGATGCCATCGGCTATGCCCTTCGCAACATCCAGGCGGGCGTGCTCGACATGATCGTGGCCGGAGGCGTGGATGCTCCCATTGCCCCGCTGATCATGCGCGGTTTCATCGTCATGCGCATCATGAGCACCGCCTGGAACGCGGAGCCGGAGCGCGCCTCCCGCCCCTTTTCGCGCGATCGGGACGGCTTTGTGATTGCGGAAGGCGCCTGGTTCTTTGTCATGGAAGAAATGCAGCATGCCCTCGACCGCGGCGCCCATATCTATGGAGAGGTCGCCGGATACGGCTCCACCTGCGAGGCCTACCATCGCGTGCGCCTGGAAGAATGCGGGGAAGAGCCGGCGCGCACCATGCTGCTGGCGGTGGAAGAAGGCGGTATCGCCCCGGAAGATGTGCAATACATCAACTATCACGGCACCGGTACCGAGTTGAACGACCGCATCGAGACCCGCGCCGTGAAACTGGCTTTCAATGGCCATGCCTACCGGCTCGCCGGCTCCTCGCTGAAAAGCCTGATCGGCCATCCTCAGGGTGCCTGTGGAGCCGCCGGCGTGGCTTGCACACTCCTGGCGATGCGCGATGGCGTGGTGCCTCCCACCATCAATGTGGAGGATCCCGATCCGGAATGCGACCTCGACTACATCCCGGAGGTCGGCCGCCGCCTGGAGATCGAGCATGCTGTTGCGAATTGCATCGCTTTCGGCAGTAAAAACTCGGCGCTGCTGCTGCGCCGCGTATAAACACATATGTCCAAAAAGAACAGGATTCTGCTGGCGCTGGGAGGAGCAACCGTAGCGGCCGCGGCCGTCGGTTATTTCTACGCCCCTGCCAGGCTGTTTGCGCTGGCTGCCGCCGGACGCAGTCCGGTCTGCCCCCTGGAGAATGCCCTCAAGGCAGATGAAAATCTCCGCCTGCAAATCCGTTACAAAGACCAGATCCTGAGCGCCAGCCGGCTTATTCGGAAGGATCCCGGTTTCCATCTCTGGGATACGCCGCGGGGACGCTGGTGGATTCCCGAAGGCGACGATTGGGTGCTGCCCTACAATCTCGCCGAGCAGGAACGTCGCATCTATGGCACCGGAGAGCGCAGCGTCAAGGCGGGCGATATCGTGCTCGATTGCGGAGCCAATGTCGGCGTCTATACGCGCCTGGCTCTCGATGCCGGCGCAAAGACCGTGGTGGCCATCGAGCCGGCGCCCGACAATATCGAATCACTCCGGCGCAATTTCCCTTCCGAGATCGCCTCTGGACGGGTGATTTTGGTCCCCAAAGGTGTTTGGGATAAGAAGGACGTGCTCAATCTCAGCATCGACCCGCAAAATACTGCTGCCGATAGCTTCGTCATCAACCAGAAAGCCACCAACCAAACCATCCAGGTGCCGCTGGTCCCCATCGACGAACTGGTCGCGGATCTCCGGTTGGAGCGCGTGGACTACATCAAGATGGATATCGAAGGCGCCGAGACGAACGCGCTCGCAGGTGGCCGCCAGACCCTGGCGAAGTATCATCCGCGGCTCTCCCTGGCCGCCTACCATCTGCCTACCGACCCGGTACGGATCCCCGAATTGGTCCTGGCCGCCTGGCCGGGCTACCGGATGGAGTGTGGCCCTTGCGCCGAAGCCGGTGGCCGGGTAAGGCCCGATGTTCTATATTTCCGATAGAAATTTGGGGATTTAAAAAAGGCCGGGGGCGCTCGGAGGAACGCGCCCACCGGCCGGCTCCACAAAAAGTAGGATTGTGAAGCCAACTGAAGAAAGGGACCTTGCTATTTAGTGGGACGCGCACCGGCGGGTGGGGGTTGCAAGTCCACCGCCGCCGGGTAATCGGGAATACCCTTGGCGTGGAGGACGGCTGAAACGATCGCTTGAGCCATCACATCGGCCGTCAGCGCGCCGATCAGGCCGAGCTTCCGGTCCGTTACGGGGATACCACCTGTGCCAAGGGCAAAGATGGTATCGCCATCGGACGGCAGGTGCCCTGGCCGGATCGCGCGGGCGAAACCGTCGTGAGCCATCTGCGCTACCTTGGTGGCCTGGGCCTTGGACCAGGCGACGTTGGCTGCTACTACGCCTATCGTAGTATCCTGCCCCGGCTTGGGATCTTCGAGACCTGCGCCCTTGCGGAACTCGGTCATAGTCCCGGCAAGAGACTTTCCGTCCGGTGTGCGCAGACCGGCGAGCAGCACTCCCGTCTCCGGATCCACCACATCGCCGACGGCGTTTACCGCCACCAGGGCGCCGATCACCAGTCCG
>CAZMRK010000390.1:0-9534 GCA_964568355.1 uncultured Solibacteraceae bacterium
GACTCCGAGGCCGGCATCGCCAGCGCGCTCGCCGCGGGCTTCGAGGTCGTCCGCATTCCCAGCCCCACCCAGACGGTTGCGCTCGTAGAGTCCCGCCTCGCCGCCTCGTGATAATCTGATCTTGAATTCGCAATCATGCCACGGAGGTAGCACCATGCAGTGGAAGCGTAGACATTGGTTTGCCGGTCTCGCCGGCGCAGCCGCTACAGTTCTGGGGTCCGGCTGTTCCCGCCCGGGCCAGAAAGAAGCGGAGACCAAGGCTCCTGGCGCCAAGGCCGTCCTGCCGATCGAGCAGTACGAGCCCAAAAGCATGTTGCACGCTGCCGAAACCAAGGTGCCGCGCGCCCGCTTTCCGGTGATCGATATCCACACGCACTTAACCTGGGTCAATCCCCGCGATCTCAAAGTGACCCACAACGGGACGGTGGAAGAGACGCTGGCCACCATGGACCGCAAGAATATCCGAACCCTGGTCAATGTCACCGGCGGCTCCGGCGAGGCCCTTACCGAAGTCATCAGCCATTGGCAGACACCGCATCCTGACCGATTCATCGTCTTCACGGAGCCTTCCTGGAGCCGGGCTTCGGAGCCCGACTATCCCAAGTTCCAGGGTGATCAGATCGAAAAGGCTCACCAGGCTGGCGCCAGGGGGCTCAAGGTTCTGAAGACCCTCGGCCTCTTTCTGCGGGACGGTGGCCCTGACGGCAAGCTGGTGAAGGTCGACGACCCTCGCTTCGACCCCATGTGGGAAGCCGCCGGAGCACTCAAAATGCCGGTAACGATCCACACCTCGGATCCCGAAGCGTTCTTCCTGCCCATCGACCGCTTCAATGAGCGTTATGAAGAGCTGAACGCCCACCCGGACTGGTCCTTTTACGGCCGAGACTTCCCCAGCAACCGCGACCTGCAGGAGGCCCGCGCCCGAGTGATCGCGCGCCATCCCAAGACTCAGTTCATCGCCCTGCATGTCGCCGATTCGGAAGACCTGGCCTATACATCCAGCCTGCTTGATAAATATCCCAACATGAGCGTGGAGATCGCCGCCCGCATCGGCGAACTGGGCCGCCAGCCGCGCGCTTCGCGCAAATTTTTCGAGAAATACCAGGACCGTATCCTGTTTGGTACCGACGCCGTGCCCCACGGCGACGAATACCCGCAGCAAGTCTACGGCGATCTCCTCTATGAGATCTACTACCGCTTCCTGGAGACCGAAGACGAATATTTTGATTACGCACCCGCACGCATTCCGCCCCAGGGACGATGGAGAATCTACGGGCTGAGTCTTCCGGAAGGGATCCTGAAAAAGGTCTACAACGGCAACGCCGCCCGCCTGTTGAACTTGAAAGTTTAGCAGCCGGTGGCAAAGCTGCTGCTGACTCCACCGAACCGCGCGTAAGCAAGCGGATCTTGTCGCGGCTGCCCGGCTACACGCTCGCAGGCACCGAAACCTCCCGCAAGCGAGGCCGTGCTTCGATCTCGCCCGCCAGCGGGGCTACATAGTCCAGAAACGGCGGCAGGACATCGTTGCCTTTTGGGTGGATCCAGGCCCCCGGCAGCAGCCTTTCCGCGTTGGCTACCTTCGCAAGCGGCGCCAGCCCCGTCGTCACCCGGTAAACCGTACCCGGCTCTCGCACCAGGGTCACCATCACGTCGTTCGCTCCGCCGATCGCCGCGCACACCGCCTGCTGGCCGCAAAGATAGGCTTCCTGATAGTCCGTCTCGGAAAGAAACGCCATACTGGATCGCCCCAGCAGTCCCGGCTTTTCGCTCCGCGCCCGCAGTTTGAGGCGCGAGGTGATGAGCTGTGCCAGCACGTGCGCCAGATTCCCGGTCAGGCGGTGCTGGAAGCCGTCCGCGGCCACCAGGTCGGCGCCGAAAGGCTCGCCCTTATCGTCGGTCTGGCCTTCGCACACCGCGATTACCGCCTGTCCCAGCCTGCGGTATACGCCTTCCACATTCGCCAGGAACTGTTCGGCGCTGATCGGATGCTCCGGGAAATAGATCAGGTGGGGAGGATCATCGGGCTCCTTACGAGCCAGTGCCGAGGCCGCTACCAGCCACCCGGCATTGCGTCCCATCACCTCCAGCACCGTCACCCGCGCCGGCAACTCGCGGATATCCGCGCCAATGTCTCGCGCGGCGCAGGCAATGAAGCGCGCCGCCGAACCGTACCCTGGACAGTGGTCGGTCTCCGCGAGGTCATTGTCGATGGTCTTGGGAATCCCGATGACCCGCAGGTCATAGCCCGTCTCCGCAGCCAGGCGCGCCACGCGGCTGGCCGTGTCCATCGAATCGTTGCCGCCGTTATAGAAAAAATAGCGCACGTTGTGTGCGCGGAACACCGCCAGGATGCGCTCGAAATCGGCAGTCGAGACCTTTCGCCGGCACGATCCCAGTGCCGAACCCGGTGTGCGGCCGATGCGCCGCACCAGTTCTGCGTCCTGCTGGTCCAGGTCCAGCAGATCTTCATTCAGTACGCCCAGGATGCCGTGCCGGGCGCCGTATAGGGCCGTGATCTCCGTGTGACGCCGGCGTTCTTCCATAACTCCGGCCAGGCTGGCGTTGATCACCTGCGTAGGCCCGCCGCCGTGCGCCACCACGGCCGCTCCTGAGAGAGATCCGCTCATCTGCGTTCAATCCTCGTAAACGTGCACACCCGCTACCACCCGGTTGATGACCCCGGCCGGACTGGGATTGTCCGGATCGAGCCCCAGCCGCAGGCTGAGATGATATGCCAGCAACTGGGCGAATACGATCTCGGTCGGTGTCCGTAGCTCGTCCGCAAGCGCGGATGCCTCGGTCGAAATCACTTCGTCAAACAAGCCGCTATCTTCGCCCGCGTCGCCGAGCGCCACCAGGCGGCCCAGGCCTTTGGATTTCAATTCCCTTACCAGGTCCAATTCGTACCGGCGTCTTCCTGCATCCGACGAAAGCAGGCAGAGCACCAGGCTATCAGCCTCGAGAAAACTCATCGGGCCGTGCCGCAAGCCCAGGAATGTCTCCGCCATCGGCGCCACGCGGCCCGCCGTCATCTCCAGAATCTTGAGCCGCCCCTCTCGCGCCGCTCCGAACAGGACGCCCGATGCCAGTACCACCGCTCGCTTGGGCGGCTGGTCCGCCAGCGCCTGCGCCCTCTCCTCGATATCGGCGAGAGACTCGCGCACCGCCCGGCTCATTCCCGAAACGGCGCCTGCCACCTCGCGAGGTTTCGCCAGCGTCAGGCCGGCCAGAACCAGGTTCGAAAAGGAACTGGTCATGGCCAGGCTGCGATCGTTCGTCCGCGGATCGAGCACAATCGCCTCCACGCCTTCCGCCAGGGCCAGCTTGCCCTGGCCGTTGCAGGTCACCGCCAGGTGCCGCACGCCCGGCAGCCCGCGCCGGATCTTCTCGACCACCGCCATGCTCTCCGGGCTATCGCCCGAGCGAGCGAAGGAAACGACCAGCCCTTCGTCCTCCAGATACTGTCGAAAGTCGAGAAACAGTTCCGTGGAGGCCACCGCACGCGAACCCGGCCATGCCGCTTCCACGGCTTGCGCGGCGTACGCCGAGGTACCGGCGCCGGTCAGTATCACCGGCCCTCTTGTAGCAACCGGCCCATGTTCCAGCACCCGCCGCACGGTATCCGGCCATGTCTCGGGCTGTTGCCGGATTTCGGCGTGCGTATAGCGTCCCGCTGTCTGGATATCGGATCCTGCCATCATTCCTCAGGATAGCAATGCGACCGGCTGCGCACTACCATAAAATAGATTCGGACCCACGAGGCGAATATGCGCAAGTTCTCTCTATGGTTGTGGAGTGTCTTCCTGTTGTCTTTGCCCGCCTGCAACCCGGCGCGGCAGCCCGCAGAGCGGCCGTCGGCGCCGGCCGGGAAGACGGCTGGCCGCTTGGTGGGCCACATCTGGAACTCCGGCTTTGCCGATGCGCACGATACTTATAACGCGATCTCGACCGCCAGCGACGGACGGATCTATTATGTGCTCTCCTCCGAGAAGCACGATGTCGCCGCGCAAATGTACGTGTTCGAGCCTCCCACGCAGAAGATCACCCACCTCGGCGACCTGACCGAGGCGTCGGGGGAAAAGAACGCCAAGGCCGTTTCTCAGGGTAAGTCCCACGTCAACTTCGTGGAACATAACGGAAAGCTCTATTTCGCCACCCACATCGGTTACTACAGCATCATCGACGGCATGGAGAAGCCGGGCATTCCGCCGGCCGGCTTCCAGCCGTACCCCGGCGGCCATTTCCTCTCCTACGACATGCGCAGCGGCCAGTTCGAAAACCTGGCCATCGCGCCTTTTCACCAGGGCATCATCACGATGACCATGGACCCGCAGCGCGGGCGCCTCTACGGCATCTCCTGGCCCACCGGATACTTCCTCCGCTACGATCTGGCAACCAAGGAGCTAAGGAATCTCGGGTTGATCTCTCAAAAGGGCGAAGACGGGAAGGGTCCAACCTACCGCACCCTTTGCCGGTCGATGGTGGTCCATCCTGCTGACGGCTCAGTCTACTTCAGCAATGGAGATGGGGATATTCTCCGCTACCGCCACGATCGCGATGCCATTGAGACCGTCCAGGGCGAAGATCTCCGCAAAGACTACTTCGGTCTCTATGACCCCACTTCCCCCGGGCACATGGGGTATAACTGGCGCCAGGCTTTCTGGTATGCGCCCGAAAGCAAAATCTACGCCGTCCACGGGAATTCCGGCTATCTTTTCCGCTTCGATCCGGCGGTTCCGCGAGTCGAGGTCCTCGACCGCATCACCTCCGAGCCTTCCCAGCGTAGCGGCATGTTCGACCAGTTCAGTTACGGATATCTGGGCTTCAGCCTGGGACCGGATGGACGGACGATCTACTACCTCACCGGCGGCCCCATCTATGAGAACGGCAAAAGAGTCGCCGGCAAGAGTGCCACCGCCAAGGGCGAAGCCAAGGGGCTCGAAGACCTCCACCTGGTGACTTGGGACATCCCCACCGGCACCTACCGCGACCACGGAGCCATCTTCTTCCCCAACGGCGACCGTCCCGCCTACGTCAATTCGCTGGCGGTGGGCAAGGATGGCACTGCCTACTTCCTTTCCCGAGTCACCGAAAACGGCCGCGCCCGGACCGACCTGGTCAGCGTCCCACCGGTTCTCTGAGCGGAACTTCGGTAGGGTACGCCTGGGATGCTTCTCACACCGGGCGAAGTAGCGGCGGAAGCCAGGAGACGTGCCCTACCGAACTTGCCTGGGAGGCGCCAGCCTCCCAGAAACTCGTATACACGGATAGAGTAGTTTTGGAGCAATTGGGACTCCAAAAATAAGCCTCGTGTTTTCAGTGCGGCCTCGCTCGTGAGGATAGAGACCTTTACACGGCTACCGTTTTTTTCCACACGGCCCTAGAATCAAAGAGGATTGCGTATCGTGAACGGAAAACTACCGGGGCCTCGTGCGCGGGAGATTATCGCCCGCGACCACCGCATTATTTCGCCCTCCTACACGCGCAGCTATCCGCTCGTCGCCAGCCGCGGCCAGGGAGCCATGGTCGAAGATGTCGACGGCAACCGTTTCCTGGACTTCAATGCCGGCATCGCCGTGGTAGCGACCGGCCACTGCCACCCCAAGGTGGTACAGGCCATACAGGATCAGGCCACGCGCCTGATCCACATGTCGGGCACCGCTTTCTATTACGAAGAACTGGTACTTCTGGCTGAAAAGCTCGCGGCCGTTTCCCCTGGCGGCGTGCCCCGGCGCGTCTCTTTCGGCAACTCCGGAGCGGAGGCAATCGAAGGGGCCCTGAAGCTGGCTCGCTATCATACCGGACGCGATAAGTTCCTTGCTTTCTTAGGTGGCTTCCACGGACGGACGATGGGCGCCCTCTCGCTCACGGCCAGCAAAGCCGTCCAACGCCGCGGCTTCGGGCCGCTGGTTCCCGGCGTGGTGCATGCGCCTTATCCTTACTGCTATCGCTGCCCCTTTGGCCGGCAGCCGGAGACCTGCGCCGTCGAGTGCGCGCGGCACATCGAGCAACTCTTCAAGACCATCGCTCCCGCCGAGGAGGTGGCAGCCGTGGTGGTCGAGCCTGTGCAAGGCGAGGGCGGATATATCGTTCCACCCCGGAAGTTCTTCGATGAACTGCAGCGGATCGCGAGCCAATCTGGTATCCTGCTGATTTTTGACGAGGTACAGTCGGGCATGGGCCGCACCGGCAAGTTCTGGGCAGCCGAACATTTCGATGCCGTCCCGGATATCTTCGCGGTGGCCAAGGGGATCGCCAGCGGCCTGCCGCTGGGTGCCACGGTGGCCCGAGCCGAGATCATGCAATGGCCGCCGGGCGCGCATGCCTCTACGTTTGGAGGCAACCCGGTCGCATGCGCCGCCGCCCTCGTTACGCTGGAGTTACTGGAGCAGGAACTGGTGGAAAATGCCGCACGCATGGGGGAGTTCCTGATGGACCGGATGCGGCAATGGCCGCAGCGATTTCCACAGGTCGGCGAAGTACGCGGTCTGGGCCTGATGCTGGGTATCGAGATGGTCCGCGATCCCGCCACCCGGGAGAAAGCCCCTGAACTGCGGGACCGAGTACTGCATCTGGCCTTCGAACGCGGCCTGCTGGTGCTGGGGGCCGGCGAAAATTCCATCCGGCTGAGCCCGCCGCTCGTCATCACACGCGATCAATGCGTTTTCGCCCTGGACGTCCTGGAAGAGTGCCTGAACCTCGCGATCGAAAAAAATTGAGAATTCTCGACGTCGGCTGCGGGATCAACAAATTTCCCGGCGCGATCGGCGTCGACCGCAACGCCGCCACCAGGGCGGACGTACTCTGCGACCTGGATCATTTCCCCTATCCGTTCGCCGACAGTTCTTTTGACCGGCTCCTGGCGATCCACGTGATCGAACATGTTGAGGACGTCATTCGCACCATGGAGGAGTTTCACCGGCTGGTGCGTCCGCACGGCACGGTACGCATCGAGACGCCGCACTACACCGATTTCAGCTCGTTTTGCGATCCCACTCACCGCAGCCACCTGAACAGCTTTTCTTTTCGATATTTTGGTGAGAATCACGCCGGCTTCGGGTACTACTCCCACGCAAAATTCCGGGAGATTTCTTTGCGCGTCAAACTACTCGCTCTGTGGAGGTGGCTCGGGTTTGAGTTCCTGGTCAACCGCTTTCCACGGTACCGGCGTTTTTGGGAGCACTACCTGTGCTTCGTGGTTCGCGGCAAGGTGATGGAGTTCGAGTTCGAAGTTCTCAAGTGATCCAGCCGATCTTTCGCCTGGCCGACTGGCTGCGCAACCGCCGGCGGGCCCGGACGGACTCTCCGGAAGCTGCGAACGGAAAACACGGGGAAGACCTGGCCCAACGCTATTTGCAGAAGCGCGGTCTTACGATCGTAGCCCGCAATTGGCGCTCGCAGGCCGGCCCGGGTGAACTCGACCTGGTAGCATGGCACGGAGATAAGCTGGTATTCGTAGAGGTGAAGACCCGCGTTACTGACGAGTTCGGCGCGCCGGAGCGGGCCGTCGATCGGGAAAAGCAGCGGCGTCTTCGCCGCGCCGCTGGAGAATATGCACGGCGCGCAGGTGTGGAATGGCTTCAGGTGCGCTTTGACGTGGTAGGCATCGTGCTGAGCACTCCACCGCTGGTGGAATGGATTCAGGATGCCTTCCCCGCGAGCCAGACGCTATAATACAGAACCACGCCGAAAACGAAAAGGGATACAATTTGCCAGAACTTCGCAAAGACCCGATCACGGGTCGTTGGGTCATTATCGCTACCGACCGTGCCAGACGCCCTTCTGATTTTTCCCGCCAGCCGGTTCCTCCTCCTTCAGCCCGATTTTGCCCCTTCTGCTATGGCAGCGAGCAGAAGACCCCGCCGGAAGTGCTGGCTTTCCGGTCCAACGGAGGGCCAAACCAGCCTGGTTGGAGTGTTCGTGTGGTCCCCAACAAGTTTCCGGTCCTTGGTATCGAAGGAGAACTAAATCGCCAGGGAGAAGGAATTTACGACAAGATGAACGGCATCGGGGCGCACGAAGTCATCATCGAGACTCCGGACCATCAACGTACTCTGGCCGACGTCACCGACAAGCAGGTGGAAGAAGTGCTCTGGGCCTTTCGCGACCGCATCAATGATCTCAAGCGCGACCGCCGCTTCCGCTACATCATCCTGTTCAAGAACCACGGCGAGGCCGCCGGAGCCTCGCTCGAGCACAGCCATTCCCAACTGATCGCGCTGCCGGTGGTGCCCAAGCGCGTCAAGGAGGAAGTCGATGGATCCAAGATGTACTTCGACTTTCGGGAGAGGTGCATCTACTGCGATATTATCCGGCAGGAGAGTCTTTCCGGCGAGCGCCTGGTCTCGGAGACCGACCGTTTCCTGGTGATCGAGCCCTTCGCGCCCCGTTTTCCGTTCGAGACCTGGATCCTCCCCAAGCGCCACGATTCTCATTTCGAGGAGTCCGATGCGGGTACCTTGCAGAATCTCGCCTGGGTGCTACGCAATACGCTGCGAAAGATTGACAAGGTCCTGGAGCGGCCAGCTTACAATTTCATCATTCACAGCGCTCCGGTCCAGGAATCGCCGCTGGCCCACTATCACTGGCATGTCGAAATTATCCCCAAACTGACCAAGGTAGCCGGATTCGAATGGGGCACCGGTTTTTACATCAACCCGACGCCTCCGGAGGAGTCCGCGAAATTCCTGCGGGAGTCGGGCCTTGCCTAAACTGCCTGCGTGCGGCGCCGTTCTGACCTGTGCCTTGCTTTTGGCCGCAAGCGATCCCGCCACCCGGTTGCACCAGCACAAGGTTGTTTCCTCGCGCAGTCCGGCGCCCGAACCGGGAGCCGAAAGCGAGCGGATTCCTTCGTTGGTGGAAGGGCTGAAAACCCCGGCGGACTGGTACGAGAAGCGCCGGCCGGAGTTGCTGACGCGTTGGAAGCAGATTTTGGGCAAGCTGGAGCCCAATCAGCACGATCGTCGCTGGTTTGGCGATATCCGCCAGGCCAGGATCCTGGAGACCCGGGAACTGGAGCGCTATACCCGCGTGCGGCTGGATCTCCCGATGGAGAAGGATTTCTACCAGCACCACTTGCTGCTGCTTCCTAAAGGACAGGGGACGGGCCCATTTCCGGCGGTGGTCTGCTGGTCTTCCACTACGCCGGATTTCACAGAACCCGAACGATGGTGGGGCGCGTGGCTGGCGGAGCACGGATACGTAGTGCTCACCAGTTGGTCCTTCATCCGCAACTATCGCGACGGCACCACGTATCAGAACGGCGCGCAGGAGAAGCTCTACGAACGCTTCGGTCACTGGCTGCCCATGGGCAAGATGGTGCACGATGCCCGCCGGGAGGCCGAGTATCTCCGGTCCCGGCGGGAAGTGGATCCCAAGAGGCTGGGCTTTATCGGCTTTTCACTCGGAGCCAAGGCAGCGGTCTATGTAGCGGCGTTTGCGCCGGAGTATCAGGCCACCGTAGCACTCGATCCGCACATCGCAGTCAACGGAAGCACCAATTGGTACGCCCCCTGGTACCTGGACTGGCTGCAT
>CAZMRK010000391.1:0-4147 GCA_964568355.1 uncultured Solibacteraceae bacterium
TACGCTTGGCGGCTGTGATCAGGTGGATCGCGCCCATCTGATCATTCTTGCCCCAGCGTCCCCAGTTGGAGAGCTCTTTCATGAGGCGATCGATATCTGCCTTCGTCAGGTTGTGAGGGGACTGGGCAAAGCCCAGGGCGAGTGCGCCGAAGGCTGCGAGGAGAACACGGCTGGGGGTATTCATGGCCAAAACGGTTCCACTCTATCGCAACTTCCCCCGGATTGGGGATTCAGCGCAGCAGCGAGCCGGCCAGAGTGCCCGTTAACACGCCCAGCGTATTGGCCAGGGCATCGCCCAGTTCGACGCTGCGTCCCGGGGCAAACCATTGCCCACCCTCCAGCGCGACTCCCATCACGATCATCAGCAGAGCACCGAAGAGCGCCCGCCGGCGGCTCTCAAAGCTGACCAAGGGCAGCAGGGCCAAGAGTAAATATGCGGAAAAATGCATCACTTTGTCGCTGATGGGCAGCAGGCTCAACTCCCGGATCGGAGCGGAGGAACCGGGCAGGAGCGAGCCCGCGATCACACAGAACAGCCACGCCACCCAAATGCGGCGCAGGAGCAGGCGGCCCGGCTCGGAAATTTTCATCTCTGGCTATTCTTGAACAGCTTTCGCTTCTCTTCAACCGGGTGACTTCGCCTCACGGGCGCGGAGGCCGGCGGACGACAGCCGGTACCGTACACGGATGCACATGCCCAATAAATTGGCGCATAGCCAGACGAGCCGCATTCCAACAGCTCCGAGCAGACGCCGCGCGGCCAGAGGCGGCACGGAACCTGCCGCGTCGAGGCGAAGCAGATCGAGCATAATGCCGGCCCGAATCAGGGACTTTGCCGCGTACAGCGCAATTTTCTCTGAGCGCGGCTGCCTCCAATCAAGGATGACGTCCGGCGAACGCCAGGTTTGCCATTCAACCGTGCTGCTCATGATGATCCTTTCCTTGCCAGGCAGACACCCGATCCGAAGTTGCCGCATCTCGCATGCGAAGCCGCCTCGGCTGCGCGGCGTGCTGCAGAAGCTCCGATATCCACCTGTCCAAATGAGGGTCCGCGGGCACACAGGCGAGATGTAGCTCCAGCACCGACTTGAGGACGTTCTGCGGCAAAACATTCCGTGAACTCATGCTTCCTCGGTGTTGGGCACAGCCCGCTCCGGTACGCGCGCGTTCCTTCGGGCCAACGGCCGCTAGCGCAATAGTAAGGGATCTGGCGGGCGATGTCAAATAGTTATAGCAAACGAGTTGCAACAATTGAATGAGCAGGCACAATTGATACCAGGAAAACTCGCCACAACTTGTCTTATATTTGCAAACAAATTGCAAATATCGGCAGCTTCGGAACCGTCCCGCCGGCGCGCGCTCTATCCCCATGTCATCCGGTGCATCCCGTACCGAACAACCAATCCGGCACCGGAGCAGGGACCGCGTGATATTCTGATCGGTGGCCTATTAGGACCCGCGGGTCCGGCTACGCTGCCGGACCTGTTAAAAAAGGAGACAGCACGTGAGAGTCGGCGTATTTACAGCCCTGTTGGCACAGCTTTCCCTGGACGACGTCCTCAAAAAACTGAAGAGCATCCACATCGATACCGTGGAACTGGGAACCGGCAACTATCCCGGCGATCCCCACTGCAAGCTCTCCATGCTCGAAAACAGTTCCGAGCTGGATACCTTTAAGAAGAAACTGGCGGACAACGGATTCTCCATCAGTGCTCTCAGCAGCCATGGCAATCCGCTGCATCCCAACACAGCGCGCGCCAAGCACGATCAGGAGATCAGCCGGAAGACCATTTTGCTGGCAGAAAAGCTGGGGGTTCCGGTGGTCATCGACTTCTCCGGCTGCCCGGGTGACTCGGACGGATCCCGGCAGCCGAATTGGGTGACCTGTCCCTGGCCGCCCGACTATCTCGAGATCCTCAAGTGGCAGTGGGAGGAAAAGGTCATCCCGTACTGGATCGAGCATGCGAAATTCGCGGCCGATCATGGCGTGAAGGTGGCGATCGAAATGCACCCGGGCTTTGTGGTCTATAGCCCGGAGACGATGTTGAAGTTGCGCCAGATCGCCGGCCCTTCCGTCGGCTGCAATTACGACCCCAGCCACATGTTCTGGCAAGGCATCGACCCGATTAAAGCCATCCGCGTTCTGGGTGATTCCATTTTCCACGTGCATGCCAAAGACACGCAGATTTACGACTACAATCTGCCCAAGACCGGTGTGCTCGACACCAAACTCTATACCGACGAGCCGAACCGCGCCTGGATTTTCCGCACCTGTGGATACGGTCATGATGCGGGCTGGTGGAAAGAGTTCGTCTCCACGCTGCGCATGTACGGCTATGACTATGTCCTTTCGATCGAGCATGAGGACAGCATTCTTTCGCCCAATGAAGGGCTGAGCAAAGCTGCGGATTTCCTGAACAACCTGGTGATCCGGGAAAAACCCGCCGCTGCCTGGTGGGTCTGATCTCGTTGCCCTGGCGCGGAGCTCGCCGTACCGGCGGGTTTCGCGCCGATGTTCGTTGGAGCACCGCGCCTGCCGTCAAAAGCGGGTGGATTCGTACGGGCCAGCTTGTGGCCGGTTGTAATCCGATGCCACAATAAAATTTGGCTCTTCTGTTGTTTCTTGCCGGGTTTCCCCTCCTCCTCGCCGCTCAGGTTTCCGAAGACCTAACTGCTCGGGAGAAGCTGGGCTATCATCTGCGCGCGATGGCTCGTCCGACCAATTGGGCTGCGGCATTCGCCGGTGCCGGCATTTCACAGGCTCGGGACACGCCTCAGGGGTGGCCGCAAGGGATGGAAGGATACGCGCGGCGCGTGGGCGGAATTCAGGGCTACATGGCCGCTCAGAATGTGTTTGCCTTCACGTTGGATTCTACTTTGCGCATGGATCCGCGCTTCCGTCCCTCCACTCGCAGGGGATTCTGGCCGCGCGTAAAAAGTGCTGCTTTGCAAACCTTGATCGCGCGCACGGATTCAGGCAGGTCCGTTTTCAACTATTGGCAAGTCGGCAGCCATATGGGGGCGGGCCTCCTCGCCAACACCTGGAACCCGGACGGCAACAATCGTTGGGGCGATGGCCTGGAGCGTGGCATGATCGGGCTTGGCTATAGCACGGCATCGAATGTCTTTCGTGAGTTCTGGCCGGATATCCGCCGGAAGGTTTTCAAGAGGCATTAGGACGCCCTAATTCAATAAGTTCTCCATCTATCCGTCCATATTTTATATAAATAGCTTTTTCAGCGACTTACTATGTCTTACTAAGGCGCTGACCGCGAAGTCCGATCCCTTACGGTCGCGGTTCCGTGGAGGAACGGAACCGCGCGCACAGCAAGCGGACACCGGTCCGCCATTGTTGATCTCGCCACCCGAACCAGTGCCCAAGGGCAGGGAACAACGGCTTTGGGGCATTGGGCTATACTGAGGTATTAAAACACCCTCATATAAAGGAGCATTCATGGCTGCTAAGCGTATCGGCATTCTCACGGGTGGTGGGGATGTTCCCGGATTGAATTCCGTCATCAAAACTGTGGTCTATCGCGGAAGCGAGATTGATTGTGAAGTCATCGGGATCCGCCGCGGGTGGGAGGGCCTGACGCACGTAAACCTGGAAGATCCGGCCAGCCGCGCACGTTATATTCTGCCCCTGAATCGGGAGAATACGCGCACCATCGACCGCACGGGCGGTACCTACCTTCACAGTTCCCGAACCAACCCCGCCAAGATGAAAAAGCTGCCTCCGGGGCTCGAAAATATCAGCTTTCCTACCGCTGAGAGCACCAAGAAAGGCGTGACCTCGACTGTGTTCGACGTGACCTCGCAGGTCTTGAAGAATGTCGAAACTCTCGGCCTGGATTATCTGGTGGCCATCGGCGGTGACGACACGCTGAGCTACGCGGCCCGTCTGGACAAAGAGGGCGTGAAGGTGATTGCCATCCCCAAGACGATGGACAATGACGTGCGCAACACGGAGTATTGCATCGGTTTTTCCACGGCCATCACGCGGGCGACCGAGTCCATCGACCGGCAGCGCACCACGGTCGGCTCCCACGAGCGCATCGGCATATTTCGTGTGTTTGGCCGGGATGCGGGCTATACCGCTCTGTATACCGCCTATGTCACCTCCATTCGCTGCTGCATCCCGGAGTAC
>CAZMRK010000392.1:0-3811 GCA_964568355.1 uncultured Solibacteraceae bacterium
CCTGATCGACGAGGATCTGGAGGTCGCACCGGGGATCCGGCTATGCCTGGCCGATGGCCACAACCGCGACATGATGGTGACGACGGCGACTTCGCAAGGCCAGACCTTCTGCTTTTTCAGCGACCTGGTCCCGACCGGCGCACACCTGCCGCCGACCTGGGTAACGGCGTTCGATCTGTATCCGCTGAATACGATTGCCAACAAATATAAATGGCTGGGAGCCGCGGCGGATGGTGGATGGGTCTGCGGCTTTTCGCATGATCCGGTGCGGGCGTTTTCCCGGGTGGCGCGGCGGGGAGATAAGTTCGAGCTGGTTTGACAGCGACACGAGTGTCGCTGCTGCCCGCTGAAGCGGGCCACAATAGCGCTAGCCGATGAAGCGGCTGGGCTGGATGATTCCCAGGGAGACCCCGGTCATGAGGAGGCCCAGGCAGACGATGACGGCGGCGGAGAGGACGGGGATGATGCGGAAGGCCGGATTGGCGGCGGTTTTGCGGCTATCGGGCAGCAGGTTTTTCGCGTAGAGCACGGCCATTCCGATGGCCATCAGGACGACGGCCAGGCCGGCGCTGAAGCCGACCAGGAGGATCAGGCCGAGTCCGACCCGTCCCAGGGCAATCGAACTCAGAAGCAGGACCAGCGCCGAGGGGCAGGGAACCAGGCCGCCGCTTGCGCCAAGCGCGATCAGACTTCCCATGGTGACTTCGCCTTCCGGAATGTGGCTGTGACCTCCTGGCCCGTGGTGATGGTCGTGATCATGGTCATGGTGGTGGTCGTGATCGTGATGGTGGTCGTGGGCGTGACTCCAGGCCCTTAGTTTGCGGGCCCGCTGGACGAACAACATCAGGCCGATCCACACGATCGAAAGACCGGAGATCGCGCCCAGAATGGGAAAGATCTTTTCCGGCAGCACGTATTGCGACAGAAACAGCGTGGTCAGTCCCAGAGCGAAGACGCTGATGGTGTGGGTAAAGGTGACCATGCCGCCCAGGAAGATGGCGTGTTGAAAGGTGCCGCGTGTGCCCACGAGATACGCTGCCACGATGGTCTTGCCATGACCCGGAGAAAGCGCGTGCATCGCTCCCAGGCCGAAGGCGACCGCAACGCCGGCCAGCATCAGACCCCACCCGATTTCGCCCTGATGCAGCAGCCGGGAGAGGAAATCTCCGCGGACGACGGTACCCGGAGCGGACGGCTGGGGCGGCACCGCGGCCGGAGGAACGGTCTCCTGTACGGGCAGAATGCGCACCGGGCGCCGCTCGGAGATCAGGGGAGGATCCACGGTCCATTCCACGGAAGCCTCCACCTCCTGCGGCGGCGCTTCCGCAGGATCCTGCGGATATGCCGTGAGCGCGCGGCTGCGGTCGCGTCCGCCGGCGGTGCTCCGTCCAATCCTCGCGCCACCGGCGGGTGCCACGACGATTTCCTTCCAGCCGGCCCGCCCGATATAGTTGCCGTCCGCGTATTCCAGCCTGTCCGGGACCACGGACAAACGCAGCCCGGCTCCGATGCGCAGGACCGTCATGCCGCCCGCGCCCTTTTCGGCGGCGAGGTCGGCTTGTTCGAGACGCGCGGGCACCACTTCTCCGTTGTTCCGGAACGTCAGATGCCGGATCCACTCCCGTGCCTGAGCGCGGGCTTTCTGCTCCAGTTGCGCCCGGGGGCTTGCGCCGTCCACGCCCCATTGTTGCAACAGTTCAAAACTGGGAATTTCCGCGAGGTCCAGGACATAGCGGACCTGCGCTCCGCTGGCTCCCAGTTCAATGCGGGCGTAGTGATTCACGCTGAAATTGCCCATGGGATGGGCCCAGAGAGAGGCAGTGGAGAGAATCCAGACCGGTAAGAGGTGCGCTTTCATTACAATGGTCTTTACGAATTGTACGACGGGTTTGGATGTATGCGGCGGGTCGTTACTACACAAGACGTTCCGGAGTCGGGCACGCTGAAAGTGCCGATCGGGACGGTGATCACCCCCTCGGCGCGGGATCTGGCGAGGGAGCGCGGCGTGCGCTTTGAGGAACTGCCGGAAGACCAGCTTGCTTCGCTGGCTCCTCCGGAGAAGACCATCGCCATCGGCGCCGATCACGGCGGATTCCGGCTGAAAGAACAATTGAAGCCGCTGCTGGTGGATCTGGGGTTTGAACCTCGCGACCTGGGCATCTTCGAAGAGAAGCCGGCCGATTATCCCGATATTGCGGAGAGCGTAGCCGATCTGGTGGCCGCCGGAAAGGCATGGCGAGGCATCGTAATCGACGGTGCGGGGATCGGTTCCTGCATGGCGGCCAACAAGGTTCCGGGCATCCGGGCGGCCCTATGCTATGATAAAGCTTCCGCCCGAAACAGCCGCGAACACAATGATTCTAATGTGCTTACGCTTGGTGGAAGGCTGCTGACCGGAACTCAGGCCGAAGAAGTGGTGCGTACCTGGATCGAGACGCCCTTCGCCGGAGGCCGGCACCTCGCGCGGGTGCAGAAGATCGGCGGGATCGAGCGGAAGCACCTGAAATCGTCGTGACTCAGGCCGAGCTGGACCAACTCGTCGCACAGATCGGAGAAGAGATTCTCTCGCGGATCGATCGGCCTGTCCCGGTCAAGAGAGAAGGTCTCAACCTGAAGGACCAGGTGTGTCCGGGATGCCAGCAGCGCTGCGCACAGACCTGCGCCCGCAATACGCGCGAGATTCTGGCGGCGGGCGCGGACCGGATCTCGGCCAGCGACAAGCTGACGCGCATCGATCCGGCCATTGCGGCCGTGATCGACCACACGCTGCTGAAACCGGAAGCGACGCGGCCGGATATTGTCAAACTGTGCCGGGAGGCCCGGCATTACGGCTTTGCGAGTGTCTGCGTGAATCCCTACTGGGTTCCGCTGGTGGTGGGTGAGCTGAGCGGAAGCCCGGTGAAGGTGTGCACGGTGGTGGGATTTCCGCTGGGCGCTACCAGCACGGAGGCAAAGGTGGCCGAGACCATGGCAGCGCTGCGGGCGGGGGCGCGCGAGATCGATATGGTGCTCAACATAGGCGCGCTGCGCTCGGGCGATCACGAAAGCGTCAAGCTGGATATGCAAGGCGTGGTGAAGGTGAGCCACGAGGCGGATGCGATCGTGAAGGTGATTCTCGAGACGGCCCTGCTGGACGATAACCAGAAGGCGGTTGCCTGCACGCTGGCCAAACTCGCGGGAGCCGATTTCGTCAAGACCTCTACCGGCTTTGGGCCGGGCGGCGCCACCGCGCACGATGTTGCGCTCATGCGGCGGGTGGTCGGACCGGAGATGGGCATCAAGGCTTCGGGCGGCATCCGCACTTTGGAAGATCTGAAGACGATGACTTCGGCGGGCGCAACCCGCATCGGCGCCAGCGCCAGTGTAAAGATCGTTGAGGCGACGGCCGCCTGAAACGTTTCCGGGCCGCCCGGTTTGCCATGCCATCCACTGCCAAGAGTTTGTTCCAGTTTCGAGAGCGCTCTGAACTGCTCGACTTCCTGCTGGAAGTGTCCAACGTAACTACGGAAACGCTCGACCTGGACCGCCTGCTGACAAATGTCTCCGAGATTATCCGGAAGGTTCTGCATTACGAGCTTTTCGCGATTCTGCTCTACAACGAGCGGCGGCAGGAGTTGCGGATTCGCTACGCGGTGGGGCATCGCGAGGAGGTGGTGCGGAACCTGGCGATCAAGCTGGGCGAGGGGATTACCGGAGCGGCGGCGCAAAAGCGGGAGCCGATCCTGGTAGCCGATGTGCGCAGCGACCCGCGCTATCTGAACGCCGTGGATGCGGTGCGGACGGAACTGGCGGTGCCGATGGTGGCGCGGCA
>CAZMRK010000393.1:0-11546 GCA_964568355.1 uncultured Solibacteraceae bacterium
TTTCCCCATGAAATCTCATCTTCACACAGAGCGGACGCGGCCGTCGCCTTTCACCACAGCCAGGCAGCTCCGGCAGAACTCGGCGCTTTTTACATCCACCCGCTCCACGCTGTGGCTGGAGGTCATCACGCAGTTCCAGTCTTCACAGTGCATCAGACCGAAGGTGTGGCCCAGTTCGTGTACCGCCTCTTTGACCAGGCGCTCGCGCAGCAGGTCCTGCCGGGGAGGAAGGCCGTAGAACTCCTCCTCCAGCCGGTGTACGGAAACCAGGGCGCAGTTGCCCTCCAGTTGCGCCTCTCCGAATACGAAGGTCAGCACGGGCACGTAGAGATCCAGCGAGGTCACGGCCAGCAGCCGAGTGCCGGGCGCGGCCAGGCGCTGCATGCGCTGCAGAATTGCGGTCGAATGGTATTGTCCGCGCCTCCGGTCATAGGCGAACTCTGCGTCGAGCGAATCCGGCCGGACATGGCAGGTGACGCCAAAAATCCGCGCCAGTTCGCAGGCCAGGCCGTCGAGCAACGGCAGGGCGGCCTGGACTCCTATGACCTGGATCGGCTTCACTTCAGGCCGTAGCGCCGCAGCTTGTTATACAGCGTGGTGCGGTCGATATCCAGAATGCGCGCCGAGCGGGAGAGATTATGGTCGGTCTCCCGCAGGATCCGCTCGATATGCGCCCGCTCCACGTCTTCGAGCGTCCGCCCCGCCGGAGGGCCGCCTGCCTGAAACTGGAAGGAAAAATCCGCGGGCCGGATCTCCGAGCCGCGCCCCACGACTAACGCCCGCTCCACCGCGTTCTCCAGTTCGCGGACATTGCCCGGCCAGTCGTGGCTCATGAGCATATTCATGGCCTCCTGGCTCACGCTCGGCACAGGCCGGCTGGTCACCATGCAGAACTTATTCAAGAAATGCGATACCAGCAGCGGAATGTCCTCACGCCGGTCGCGCAGCGGCGGAAGATCGATACAGAATACGTGCAGCCGGTAGAAGAGGTCCGGGCGGAACGTGCCCGCCTTCACCAGCGCTTCCAGGTTCTTGTTGGTCGCGGCCACGCAGCGGAAATCCACCTTGATCGGCTGATTTCCGCCCACCCGCACGATCTCTTTCTCCTGCAACACCCGCAGCAGATCGGTCTGGGTCTTCAAGCTGATGTCGCTGATCTCATCCAGGAAGACCGTGCCTCCGTCGCCCACTTCAAACTTGCCCTTCTTGCGATATTGCGCTCCGGTGAAGGCGCCGCGCTCGTGGCCGAACAGCTCACTTTCGAGCAGCGTCTCCGTCAGCGCTCCGCAGTGGATGGTCACCATCGGCATGTAGCGTCGCGGGCTGGCGGCGTGGATGGCCCGCGCGACCACCTCCTTACCGGTGCCGCTCTCCCCGGTGATCAACACCGTGGCATCGGTCGGAGCCACCATTTCGATCAGCTCGAAGACCTTCTTCATGGCCGGGCTCTTGCCGATCAATTCATTGCTCGGGAAGACTTCCTGTAGGTTCTCGCGGAGCCGGACCACTTCGCGCTTCGCGCGCCGGTGTTCCAGGGCATTGGAGACCAGGTGCGACAGTTCATCGGGGTCCACCGGCTTGGTGATGTAGTCGTACGCTCCATGCTTGAGCGCCTGCACCGCTGTCTCCACCGACGCATACCCGGTCATGATCACCACTGTCAGATCCGGATCGGCCTCCCGCAGCCGGCTCTGCAGCTCGATTCCGTCCATGCCCGGCATCTTGATATCGATCAGCGCAATGTCGTATTCCGCTTCCTGAATCGCCGTCAGCGCGTCGCGGCCGCTGGCCACGGGCTTAGCCTGATAGCCCTCACTGGCGAACCATTTGCCGAGCGAGTCTCGCACCACCAGCTCATCGTCCACGATCAGGATCTTGCCTTTGCTTCTGATAGCTGTCTGGGCTTCCACGGTTGTACTCACCTCGTATCTCCTACTTCCGTGCAACAGGCTCTGTTCCTTCCGCTTGTCCTGTTCCACTCGCTGCCGCGGCCACAGGCGTGGCCACCGGCAACGTGACGCTGAATTCGGTTCCTTCTCCCAGCGTGGATCGCACCGTGATCTCCCCTCCGTGCTGCTCCACAATGCCGCGCGCAACCGCCAGTCCCAACCCCGTACGTTGCTGCTCCTCTTTGGTGGTAAAGAAAGGCTCGAAAATCTTCGACAAAACATCGGGCGCAATGCCCGGACCGTTGTCCTTCACCCGGATGCACACCGCTTCGCCGTCCTGCGCCAGATCGGCGCTCACTTCCAGCAGACCTCCCTTGGCCATCGCCTCGGTTGCGTTCACCAGCAGCACCAGGATCACCTGCTGCACCTGCCCGGCATCACAGTAAACCTGGGGCAGATCCGCCGCCACCCGGATTTGCAACTCGATCTGCTGCAACTCCGCCTTGTGGCGCACCAGCACCACCGCGCGTTCGATCAGGGCGCCGATATCCTGAAAATCCGGATGGCTGGGCGCCTGCCGCGAGAAGGACAGCAGGTTGCGCATGATGTCCCCGCAGCGCTTGCTTTCACGCTCGATCACCTGCAACTGCTCCTTCATCTCCTCGCGGTTGCCGTGGTCTCCTTTATCCAGTTCCTTCAAGGTGAGACGCGCGTAGGTCAGAATGCCGAACAGCGGATTGTTCACCTCGTGCGCCACCGTCGCCGCCAGTTTTCCGATGGAGGCCAGCTTTTCATTGGCCAGCAGCGATTTGTGCACCCGGCTCAGTTCCTCCGCCTTGCGCCGCACCCGCTCTTCGATCTCCGCCTGTACGTTCGAAACTTCCTGCGTCATGTGGTTGAAGGAAGACGCCAGGTCGCCCAGTTCATCGTCGGAGCCTACCGGCAGCCGATAGCTGAGGTCCCCTCCAGCCACCCGGCGCGTGCCGTCGATCAGGTTTTTCACCGGGCGGTATACCACCACCCAGATGAACACCACGCTCAGCAGCGAGACCAGCAGCAGGGCCATCCCCATGAAACCCGCCAGGTGGAACTGGTATTGCCGCGTCTGGGAATCCACGCTGCCCAGCCAGACGTGGGCGTCGATCACCCCCAACACCCGCTGGGAGGCGGGATGGCTGTGGCAGGCGGCATTGGAGCACTCCGGCGCATTTTCCACCGGCCGGATCACTCCCAGCACCCGCTGCCCGCCCTGCGCCTCGCGGAAGATCCGCGCGCGGTCGGGCCGGTCCAGCTTCGTGAGCGGCTGCTGCTGCGCGTGGCAGGCATAGCACTGCTCGGCATTCTTATCGACCGCGGTGTTCACTTCCGCCGGATCGGTCGAAAAGCTGATGCGGCCATCTTTGTTGAAAATGCGGATGCGGCGGATGCCCGGCTCCCGTCCGATCTCCTGAATGGCGTGATACAGCGCTTCGCGGTCGTTATGCAGCATCTGGTACCGCGTGCTGCTGCGGATCACGTCGCTCACCCGATCGGCCGCCTGTAGCATCAACGCTTCGGAGTAACGCTGCTGCTCGCGCAGCATGACATAGCCGAACAAAGCAAAGAAGGCCGCCGTGCTCGCGACCAGACACACCGCGAGCTTGGCGGCCAACCCGAAGCGAATTCGCGTCCCGTTTGCCATCACGTTCCTGCGCTAGCCCACCCCCGTCCGGACGCCGGCGGTGGCTTCGGTCTCCACCGCTTCGGCCGTCTGTTCGCCGGCTTCAAAGACCGGGAAGTACTGGGCAATCACCCGGAAAGTCGCAAATCCGGCGGCGATGATCGAGAGCGTGATCGCGACCTCGGTCCACTTGGGGAGGTAATGCGTGCCCGAGCCGGCTTCCATTCCGGTAATGCTCACGTTCAGGCGGTTGGCGATGAAGCTGAAGACCACCAGCACCGCGCAGCCGTAAAGCGCCCCGGCATTGCGGCGTATTCGCGCCTGAAACAGCAACAACATCGGCACCACCGCCAGCAGGATCTCGAGCGCATAGAGCCAGGTCTCGGTGCGGTTCCGCAGCAGCAGCGGCAGCGCTCCCCGGTGCAGCAGGTCCAGAAACCGTACGAACAGGGAAACCATCAGCAGCACCGCCAGCACACGCGCCATCCCGGCCAGCAGCGGCAGCTCCAGTTGCCGTCCGAATGCCCGGCTGCTGTGCCACGATTCGAAAATCGTCATAGCCAGGCCCACCGAAATCGCTGAGAGATAAAAGAAGAGAGGCAGCAGCGGCGTGTACCACAGTCCGTAGAGTTTCTCCGGCACGATCAGGTACACCGTGCCCAGCGAGGACTGGTGCAGAGTCGAGAGGATCACACCCGCGATCATCAGCGGCACCGAGATCGATTTCAGCCAGCCCAGCGGCCGGTGCAGCCCGAACCTCTCCAGCACCATGGGGAGAAACTCCAGAAACAGCACCGTAGTGTAGAGCGTCACGCACCAGGCCACCTCAAACATCACCGAGTGAGGATTCCACATCACCAGCGGATGCCACAGCCGGTCCGGGCGGCCGAGGTCGAATAGCAGCGCCAGGACTACCAGCACATAGCCCAGAAACGCCGTCAGAATCGCCGGGCGCAGAATCGGCCGGTAGCGTTCCACATTAAAGATGTGGACCACCGCTACCAGGGTGAAGCCTCCGGCAGCGAGTCCTACACCACAAAGAATGTCGAAACCGATCCACAGGCCCCAGGGGAACTGGTCGCTCAGGTTGGTGGAACCACCCAGGCCGTAGCGCACCCGCAGATACGTGGAATAGAGGCCGGCCAGCATCAGAACCGCAAAGATGCCGCGCCAGACAGTCAGCCGAGCCAGGAGGCGGTTCATGCCTTTCTCCCCTTCCGTGCCATTTCGTCCCGGGCTACTTCGTCGCGCCGGTTGGTGATCCACCAGACCCCACCCAGTAGAATGGTTCCCACCGAGACGATGTCCGGAACCAGGTGCAGCACCTGCCAGGTCAACGCCGGAAGGGCTTTCTGCGGAACGTGCGTCCGCAAGCCGATCTGCTCGAAAGGAACTGCTGACAAATACAGCACGGAGGTCCCGCCTACCTCCTTTAGTCCATAGATCTTCTGGTAATACTGGTCGGGTTTCTCGGCAATGCGACGCCGCGCTTCCGCCACCAGGGTGTCGCGATCCCCGCAGATGGTCGCGCCGGTCGGGCAGGCCTCCGCGCAGGCGGTGGGCTTGCCGGCCCGTTGGCGGTCGATGCACAGGTCGCATTTGCGCACCTTAGGCAGCCGCGCGTTCCACTCATAGGTAGGCACCTGGAAGGGGCACGCCAACATACAGTAACGGCAGCCCATGCACTTGGATGCGTCGTAGACCACCGGACCCAGGGCGGTCTTGTGCAAAGCACCCACCGGGCAGACCGACGCGCAGGCCGGTTCGGCGCAATGCATGCACAGGCGGCGGCTGTAGCGCTCTCCATGCGTCTCGATGGTGGTCAGCTTATGCGCCGAGAGCCGTTCCTCGGCGGCTACCCGGTCGTCATACGGCAAGTGCCACCGTTCGGCGCAGGCGCCTTCGCATTGCTTGCAGCCGACGCACAAAGTGCTATCGTAAAGGATCCCTTTCGGCATATCAGACCCTTCTATCTGTTTTATAGCAGTATTTCATACCTGAAGTGGTAAAATTCTGCATCACACTGTGAGGAAGAATTTATTAGCCACCTCCCGCCAGTTTGCGTTGGGAAGATCCGCCAGCAGATCGGCAGCCGGGGCTCCGCCATCGGCGGCAGCGCCGCCCGCCAGTTGCGGCTGTAACGCATAAAGGCGGCTGACCGCTTCCCGCATCCAGGACCGTACCAGCCCGGAGGGTACCAGGTTGCGCGAAGTGCTTTCTTCGTCAGGCACATGGACCACCGCCAGCCAACCGCGCCCGTAAGGATCTTCGCGCAGCAGCGCCGGGTTACATAAGACCTCCTGATTCACTTCCACGATTTCTCCCTCGGTGGGCGACACCATTTCAGCGGCCTCGCCATCGCGATAAAAGGTCCAGATTTTCTGTCCCTGGCGGACCCATTGGCCTGGTTTAGGAGCTTCGATTTTGTCCACATGCCCTACCAGGGCGGCGGCGAATTCGTCTACACCGACCCGGACCAGGTTGCGGCGCTCACGGAACGCCCATCCGTGACCGGGATGATAGTTCAACTGCTCTGGAACCAGAAATCCTTCGACATAGGCCGGCTCGAGCGCCGGGGGTATCGTGTGCTGCACTTCGGCAACGGCGAGATGGGCAGCCTTTTTGCGGTTCAACACATAATCCAGCAGGATGAAGATCGCAAAGGTTGCTAATACCAGAATGACTGTCATTGTCGTGCCTCCTTCGACTCACTCTGGATAAGGGCACGTCGACAGCCATTGATGGCTATTTTAACACCCTTTTATCTTCTTTTTCGACAGCGAGATACAGACCGATGCAAAACTCCACACTGAGGCGATGTAGGAGAATCCGACGCACCGAGTTGGAAAATCCGGCGATCTCTTCCGGATCCAACGCGTTAGCGACCGTTGAAAAACTCAACGGGCATGTTGTGAAACACTACGATTTCGGAACCAATAGGCGGCGCCCAGCGCCAGCAATGCCAGAGAAATCCACTGCGATGTGTTGAGGGGACCACCGAACGGATTCGGCTGCTCGTGATAGCGAACGAACTCCACCAGGAACCGTGCCGTTGAATAAAGCATCAGATAAAGGCTAATAATTGCCCCATCCGCGTGAGGCTGGCGGACTTTGCGGTAAAGCACCACAAAAATCAGTGCCTCTGCCAGCGATTCGTAAAGCTGCGTAGGATGCAGCCACACTCCCAGAGGGACACCGACGAGGCGGTTGGCCTCCGGGTTGGTGAACCGCACGGCCCAGGGTAGATGCGTTTCAACACCCCAGCAGCAGCCTGCCGAGAAACACCCCAGCCGGCCGATAGCGTGGCCCAGAGCGATCCCCGGAGCGAAGAGGTCCGCCGTCCGCAGCGGCGGCAGCTTGGTCTTTCGCATATAAACGATCGCAGTCACCAGGGCTGCGATCAAACCGCCGTAAAAAACCCCACCGGCCTGAAGGCTGGCCAGCGAGAGGATCTCGCCGGGGTGCTCGGTGTAGTAGGGGATATCCACCAGGAACATCATGAGCTTGGCACCGGCGATCGCCGCCAGAGCGCAATAGATCCCCAGGTTCATGACCGCTTCGTGGTTCAGTCCCTCCCGGCGGGCGAGCCGCCCGACCAGAAACAGCGCCGTCAGGAAGGCCAGCGCGACCAGGACACCGTAAGTGGGCAGAAAGAAAGAGCCGATGTGGAAAAGTTCGGGTAGCATCAGGTTCGCGCCGGCTGGCGCTTAGGACGCAGGAGGTCGATCAGCAGCAGTCCGCTGCCGATTACGATGGCTGTATCGGCGAGATTGAAGGTCGGCCAGTGGAAATCGCCGAGGTAGAGCTCCAGAAAATCCGTCACTTTGCCCGCCACCACGCGGTCAAAGACGTTGCCGGCAGCACCGCCCAGAATCAGAGCCAGGCCAATCCGAGTGGACCGGTCCAATTTGGATGGTCTCCACAGCATCCCGCCGATTACCCCCAGGGCGACCAGCGAAAACCCCACCAGCAGGAGGGAATGCCAGGGTGAGGTGGAATCGTGGAACAGCCCGAAGGCGACACCCCGGTTCTGCGAGTGGACGATATCGAAGAAGCCGGGGATGACGGTGAAGGTGTCGGAAAACGAGACATGATGTTCGATGATCGATTTTGTGATGCGATCGATCACAAAAACGGCCGCTGCGAGCCCGTAGGGGAGCAGGCGCCTCTCAGGCATGGAGCATCTCTTCTACCGCTGCCGCGCAGGCCGCGCAGACGGTCGGGAGCCGGGGGTCCGAGCCTACGTCGGTCGTATACTTCCAGCAGCGTTCGCACTTGGTGCCGGAAGCGCGCTCCACCTGCACCGCCACGTCTTCGCCGGTCCCGCGATCAAGGCGGACTTCGGAGACGATAAACAGGGCCGGCAATTCCCGAGCATACTCCTCGAGTAAGGGGTAAAGGCTGCCGTTGGCGGAGAGGTGCACCCGGGCTTCCAGAGGAGCACCGATGAACTTATCTTTGCGTGCGACTTCCAGGCTCTTCAGGACGCTATCCCTCACCGCCATGAGACGGTCCCAGTTGGCGAGCCGTCTCCGCTGCTCTCCGGTCAGGCCGAAGCTGCACTCGGAGGGCTCGGGGAACAGTTCCAGGTGGACGCTCTCGGTATGGCCCAGATGCCGCCATACCTCTTCGGAGGTAAACGTCAGGATCGGGGCCAGCAGGCGGACCAGGGTATGGGCCAGGCGGTGGAGCGTGGTCTGGGCGCTGCGCCGGGCCTTGGACCTGGTGGCGGTGGTATAGAGCCGGTCTTTGAGGACATCGAAGTAGATGGAGCTGAGGTCGATGGTCGCGAAGTCGTAGACCGCCCGGTAGATCTTGTGGAAAGCGAACTCCTCGTACCAGGTGCAACAGCGGGCGATCAGGTCCTCGGCGCGCAGCAGGATCCATTGATCCAGTTCAGGCAACTCGGAGGCGGGAACAGCATCGGTCTTGGGATCGAAGCCGGCCAGGTTGCCCAGGATATAACGAAAGGTGTTGCGCAGTTTGCGGTAAGCGTCGGTGAGCCGGGTGATGATGGTTTCCGAGATGCGGACATCTTCGTTGAACTCAACCGAAGCGGTCCACAGGCGCAGCAGTTCAGCGCCGTGGTGCTTGATGATCTCCTCGGGTTCAATGCTGTTGCCGAGCGATTTGTGCATGGCGCGGCCTTCGCCATCGAGCACCCAGCCGTTCAGGGCGCAGCCGCGATAAGGCGAACCGCCTTTCAGCCCCACGCCGACGAGCAGCGAGCTATGGAACCAGCCGCGATACTGGTCGCCGCCCTCCAGGTACAGGTCGGCCGGCCAGGAGAGGCCGTTTTCCGGTTTGAGCACGGCGAGGTGGCTGGAACCGGAATCGAACCAGACGTCCAGAATGTCGGTCTCTTTGCTGAACTCGGCGCTGCCGCATTTGGCGCAGACGGTCCCGGCGGGCAATAACTCCGCAGCGGTGCGGTCGTACCAGACGTCGGCGGTATGCTCGGCAAACAGCTTGACGATGGAGTCGAGGATCTTGCGGTCGGTGAGCGGCTCCCGGCAGCCCTCACAATAAAAGACGATGATGGGGACGCCCCAGACGCGCTGGCGCGAGATGCACCAATCGGGCCGCGTGGCGACCATGTTGGAGATACGCTCTTCGCCCCAGGAGGGCATCCACTTCACTTTGTGGATGGCATCGAGCGCGTCCTGGCGGAAATTGTTCCGTTCCATGCCGATGAACCACTGCTCGGTAGCGCGAAAGATGGTGGGATGGTGGCAGCGCCAGCAGTGCGGATAACTGTGCTCCACTTTCTCCTGGGCCAGCAGCGCGTGGTGAGCCTCCAGGATGCCGGTCACGATCGGGTTAGCCTGCCAGACGGTTTTCCCGATCAACTCTTCGGGCAGACGGCCGGGAGCGCCTTCGGCGTGGTAGAGACGGCCGGAAGCATCGACCGGGCAATAGGTGGCGATGCCGTACTGCTGGGCGACCACATAATCCTCGTGGCCGTGGCCAGGGGCGGTGTGGACCGCACCGGTGCCCTGCTCCAGCGTCACATGGTCGGCCAGGATGCCGAGCGAATCGCGCTCCAGGAAGGGATGCCGGAAGACGGTTCTTTCGAGGACCGAACCGGGAAAGCGCGCCAGAACCTCGAACGCGCTCCAGCCGCACTTACCCGCCGTGACGGCGAGCAGATCGGAAGCCACCAGATAGACATCCTCGCCCACAGCGACGGCCGAGTACTCAAACTTGGGATGAAACGCGATGGCCATGTTGGCCGGGATGGTCCACGGAGTGGTGGTCCAGATGAGGCCCAAGACCTTGCGGCCGGCTAGCTCCGGAGCGATTTTGGCGGGATCGGAGGTCAGAGCAAAGCGCACCCAGATCGACGGGCTGCTGTGGTCCTTGTACTCCACTTCCGCTTCGGCGAGCGCGGTGCGGTCGCGCATACACCAGTGCACGGGCTTGAGACCCTTGTAGACATAGCCCTTATCCAGGAAGTCGACGAAGGCTCCGGCGATGACGGACTGGTAGCCGGCGCTCATGGTCAGATAGGGATCCGACCAGCGGCCCAGGATACCCAGGCGCTTGAAATCCTTACGCTGCAGATCGACGAACTTCTCGGCGTACTTGCGGCATTCGGCGCGGATCTGGCCGGCGGTCATGTGGGCTTTGCGCGAGCCGAGCTCGCTATCCACCTTGATTTCGATGGGCAGACCGTGGCAGTCCCAACCGGGCACGTAAGGGGCGTCGTAGCCCGCCATGTTCTTGGATTTGACGATGAAATCCTTGAGAATCTTATTGAACGCGGTGCCCAGGTGAATGCGGCCGTTGGCATAAGGCGGGCCGTCATGCAGCAGGTAAGTGGGGCGACCGGCGCGCACTTGGCGGATTTTCCCGTAGAGGTCCTCTTCCTCCCAACGCTCGAGCATCTTCGGCTCGACCTGGGGCAGGTTGGCCTTCATCGAAAAATCAGTGCGCGGCAGATTGATGGTCTGCTTCAAATCTACTTTGTTCAGGTCCATTTTGCGGGTATAACTCTATCGTACAACGGGAGATTCAACAGGCGCCGCCTCCAGGGCCTTTTGGCCGGCATCTAAAACCTTCAGAATCTGTTCGGTATCGAAGACGCAGCCGCCCCAGGTACCGCCGCTGACGTTTTGCAGCGCAGCCCACAGGCGGCTGTCGGCGGGCAGGTCGGGATCGGGGGCGAGGTCTTCGCGGAGAGGCCGGGAGGCGAGCACGCGGGTGCCCTCTTCGGAGCCGAACCGGCGGCCGTCGGTGCCCACGAGGTTCACCGAGCCTTCCAGGTTGACGCGATCGATGACGATTTCGATCAGGTCGCCATCGCGCAGTTTGCCGAGGGGGCCGCCGGCCAGTGCTTCCGGGGTTACGTGGCCGATGCAGGCGCCGGTGGAAACGCCGCTGAAGCGCGCATCGGTCACTACGGCGATGTGCTTGCCGAAGGTCAGATGTTTGAGCGCGGAGGTGATCTGGTAGATCTCTTCCATGCCCGATCCCATTGGGCCCCGGCAGATCAGCACCAGGATGTCGCCCGGCTTCAAGGCATCGGGACCATGGCCCTTGATGGCGGCAATGGCCGCCGTTTCCGTGCGGAAGACGCGGGCAGGGCCGGTCTTGCGATAAACACCGTCGGCATCGACGACGCTGGGATCGATGGCCGTGCTTTTGATGACCGAGCCTCCGGGCGCGAGGTTGCCGTGCGGAAAGGTAACCGTGGAAGTCAGGCCGCGGCGGCGGGCTCCCTCCGGGTTCATGATGACGTCCTCGGGATCGATGCCGTCGCGCTCTCGGAGAATGCGGCGCAAGGCAGCGCGCCGCTCGGACTGTTCCCACCAATCGAGAACCTGGGCGAGAGGCTGGCCGGAGGCGGTGAGCACCGAAGTATCCAGCAATCCGGCGCGGCGCAGGTGCAGCATCACCTCGGGCACACCGCCGGCCAGGAAGACCTGCACGGTGGGATGGCCTTTAGGCCCGTTGGGCAGACAGTCCACCAGGCGCGGAACCTGGCGATTGGTGTG
>CAZMRK010000394.1:0-4916 GCA_964568355.1 uncultured Solibacteraceae bacterium
ACGCTGCGGGTGACAGCGGCCGGCTTTCGCAGGTCGACGGCAGAAAATGTAACCTTGCGCGCGGCGCAGACTCTGACGGTCAACATCAAGCTGGAGGTTGGGCAGGTCAACGAACAGATCACGGTAAGTGATACGCCTCCGGTACTCGAATCGGGAACTGCTGAGATGGGCCAGTACATCAACCAGCAGGAGTACAAGTCCTGGCCGATCCTGGTGGGCGACGGCCAACGCCAGATTCAGCAGTTCATCTTCGACAGCCTGCCTGGGACCACGGGCGATACCTTCCAGGGCTCCATCAATGGCGGGCAGCAGTACTCCCACGAAATCCTGATCGAGGGCATCCCGTTGGGCCGCGCGGACCTATCCGGCGGCAATAACAACGAGATGAGCCCGTCCATCGATGCGATCGGCGATTTCAAGTTACAGACGGGAGCGGTGGGCGCGCAATATAACGGCGGCCAGACGGCGGTGGCCAACTACAGCATCAAGTCCGGCACCAACGATTTCCATGGGGGCCTCTTCTATTATCTGCAAAACGAGGGGCTGAACGCCGCCTCTCTGGACGACACCACGCTGGGCAACAAGAAAGCCCGCTACCGTGACGACAACCGCGGATTCTTTGTGGGCGGCCCGGTCATTATCCCCAAACTGTATAACGGGAAAAACAAAACGTTCTTCTTTGTGGATTACGAGAAGGACTACCGCAACCAAATGGGATTCAGCGGATTTACCACGCTGGCGCCGGTAGCCTATACCAAGGGCGACTTTTCGAGGATGCTGGATCCGTCCTGGACCGGCAATGCGTTGTCGGGCACGCAGATTGGCACGGACGCCATGGGGCGGCCGGTCATTTTCGGCGCGATCTACGATCCCAAGAGCACCCGCATGGGGCCGAACGGAACAGCGGTCCGCGACATCTTCCCAGGCAACATCATTCCGCAATCGCGGATCGATCCCGTAGCCAATAACATCATCAACAAGGTCGGACTGGTTTCGCCTACCTTCGATTCCATGGTGCGCAACACGCCGCAGCTTGCCACCGGGCAGCCGTTCTTCAACGAGCACATCATCGGCGTGAAAGCCGATCACAACGTCACCGACAATCACCGTCTCTCGGGCTACTTCAATTACGGCTATCGCCAACGGAACAACATCGGCGGCGCGCGATACCTTCCCGTGCCTGGTCCGCCGACCACCGGCTGGCAGGATCAACTTACGCCGAGCTACATGGTGCGGCTGTCGCTCAACTCGACGCTGACGCCTACGTTGATTAACCGCCTGGCCGCGGGCTTCAACCGCTTCCTGAATCAGAATGGCGCTCCGCTGGCCACCATCGGCAAGGACTGGGCCAGCCAGATCGGAATTCAGAATACCTCCCCGAACGTCTTTCCGAACTTCAACTTTTCGGGACTGGATTACCAGGGCGGCACGATCGGCAAGATCGGCGTCGGCAGCTTCGGTTCGGGCGCGAACGGCAGCTATGTCATCAATGACGACCTGACCAAGATCCACGGCAGGCATACGTTCCACTTCGGCTATCAGTACACGCGGTACTATTACAACGAGCGCAACCTCTCCGGGTCGGGAACTTTCAATTTCACGCCGGTTCAGACCGACCTGCCGGGATACGCTACGCAGACCGGAAATGCGTTTGCAAGCTTCATGCTGGGGGCGGTGAACGACGCTACCAATGGCATCTCCGCTTTGAGTGACGGGTTCCGCCAGCCGTACCACGAGTTCTACGCGAACGACGACATCAAGCTCACCCCGCGCCTGACCCTGAATGTGGGCCTGCGCTGGGGCGTGATCCCGCCGTTCTATGAACGCACCGGACGGATGTCGTACATCGACCTCTCCGCGCCCAATCCGGCCGCCGGAAATCTGGATGGTGTGCTGGTTTTCAAAAATCGGCCGAGCTCCACATACTGGAAATTGTTTGGTCCGCGGTTTGGGATCGCCTACCAGGCTTCCAGCCGGATGGTCGTCCGCGCCGGATATTCGATCATGAACACGCCGCCCACCACCAATAACTGGGGTTATGGCGGGTTCACCACCGGATACAACGCGACGATCAAGGTGGCCGCGGGCACCAGTTCCACGGGGTTTGTGGATGATCCGGCGATGTACCTCAGCCAGCCATACCCCAGCCTTGGCTATACGCTCCCGGACACGAACCCGGCCAACGCCAACTTCAACGCCACGCAGACCACGGCTCCCGATGCGAACCGGCCCGGCTACGTGCAGAACTGGAATTTCACTATGCAGTATCTGCTGCCCAAAGAGACCGTGCTGGAGGTGGCCTATGTGGGAAACAAGGGTACGCGCGTGTGGGGCTTTAACTCCTTGAACGTGCTGCCGGCCTCTCAATTGAGCCAGGGCGATCTGCTGCGCGATCCAGTCTCGGCCCATCCGTCGCTGAGCCCCTATGCGGGCTTCCCGACCAACCAGGTGGTGGCCCAGGCATTGCTGCCGTATCCCATGTTCTATTCGGTTAGCGAGTTCTACCCCTACAACGTGAACTCGAATTACAACGCGCTCCAGGTGACCGTCACCAAGCATCTGACCAAAGGGCTGGGCTTCCTGGCGGCGTACACCTGGTCAAAGACCATAGGCTACCAGGACAGCAATGGGCCCATGGGATACAACACGCCGCAGGATTACTACAATCGCGGGCTGGAGCGAACCGTATCCCAGTTCAACTACCCGCATGTTTTGAAAATCACCTGGAGCTATGAGCTGCCTATCGGGAAGGGAAAGCGGCTCGACCTCAAGTGGGCCAACTACGCGATCGGGGGATGGCAGTTGTCGGGGATTCACCAATATCGCTCCGGCGGCCCGATTCAGGTGTCCTCTTCCGGCCTCAATACGCCCACGGGATTCGGGACCATCCGGCCTGACGTGCTCAGCGGTGTGCCTCTGGCCAATGGAGGTGTCCCTCAGAATGTGGACTATCAGGAACCGGCTCAGTGGATCAATCCGGCTGCTTTTGCGCCAGTACCAACCAGCGAGAATGGAGTGCCGCTGCGGGTCGGCACGGCGCCCAGGTACATGGACTACCTGACCGGACCGCGCAGCATGAACGAAACCATGCGCATCTCGAAAGAATTCCCGATCTATGCCGAACGCATCCGGTTTAAGATTGGGGGTACCTGGTCCAATCCGTTCAAACGCAAGTACCCCTATATCGTGGACACCACCGTCGGAGATTCGAGCTTCGGCCAGGTGCTTCAGGGCGGCAATGGCCGCACCTTGCAGGTAGACGCCCACCTGGAATGGTAGTCTGCGCCGGGCGCCGCGACCATCTGCCGCGGCGCCCGCGCCTGCTGCGTCAATCGACGTAAGCGATGCAGTCGATCTGCAATAACTGGCCCGGCCGGCGGAATCCGGCCGCGCCGAAATAGGATCGAGCGGGTTTGGGAGTGGTGGTGAAGAACGTGTCGTAAACCTCGTTCATTCCTTCCCAGTTTTTCTCCGGATCCACCAGCGCCACCTGCACCTTCAAGACATTCTGGAGGGAAGAGCCGGCTTTTTCGAGCGAAGCTTTCATGATCTCCAGAGCGTCGGCCGTCTGCTGTTTGACATCGCCGGGCTTGGGCCGCCTATTGGGGTACCACCCGCCGATGCCGCTGAGAAACAGCAGATGGCCGGAGCGGATGGGTCCTCCGGCCGACTGCTTTTTCGGGCTCCACTCGTCTTTGCTCTGCGCTTGCAGCGCGCCCGCGCCCAGCAGCGCGGCGCCTGCCGCCTGCCACATCTGACGGCGCGACTTCCTCGGTTGCTTCTGTTGCATGATCGTCTCGCTTCCCTCTGAGAATCGGATTTTACCTTTTCTCGAAGATAGCAGAGCTTAGCAGGATGCTGAAAAGCGCATTTCGCAACCGCTCCCTCACGGTCGCGGCTCGGTAAGTGCCTGCAAACACGCAAGGCTATTTCCGAGCCGCGCAGCAGTCTGTCAGAGCGGTGCGGCGAACGAATAGCGCCCGGATTCGACTTCGTAGATCGCGGCGCTGTTTTCGAAGCGGACGAATTTCACTCCGCGGGCATGATCCGCGGCTTGTCCGGATTCGGTAATTCCCGCAGCCGCTTTGGCGGGCAGGTAGACGGTGGCCGTCGTATTCGCCGGGACCGTTACCTCCAGCAGGAATCGGCCGCTTTCCCGCCGCCAGCTACTGCGCAGCGTCCCGTAAAGCGACTTGTGCGATGCCTTGACAAAGGTGAGGCCCTCGACCGGGTAGGGTCGCACGATGGCGTGGCGGAAGCCGGGGTGTTGCGGGTCGGCCCGGATCCCGGCGAGATACTCGTAGAGCCAGACGCCCAGGTCCCCGATCTGCATCACGTGATTGCCGGAATTCATGGCCGGGTCTGCCGTGTCGCCGTTCCATAGCTCCCAGATGGTCGTGGCTCCCTTCTCGATCATGTAGCCCCAGCCCGGATAGCTGGTTTGCGTAGCGATCCTGTAGGCCAGGTCCGCCCGGCCGTTGTCGGATAGCGTGCGCATCAGCCATTGCGCGCCGATCAGCCCTACGCCCACGTGGTCCTTGCTCTCGTTGTGAATTTTGCCGACCAGGTGATCGAAGACCGCTTGCCGCGTGCCCTCCGGCTCCAGGCCGAAGGCCAGCGGCAGGATGGCCGAGGTCTGCGTACCGTTGTCGAACTGGTGAATCGACGCCTGGAAGAAGCGCCGCAGGAACGCACTGCGCAGCGTGTCCGCCAGCCGGTCATAGGAGCCGGCATCGCTGGTCTTACCGAGCAGTGTTGCGTAATGGCTCATCAGACGCAACATGCGGTAGTAGTAAGCGGTGGCCAGCAGCACGCCGTTGGTCTTGCGCGCCGGATCCTGCGAGTGAATGAGCTGCGGCGATTCCGGCGGCACGCACCAGTCGCCGTAGGTGTCCTTGGTCATGAGGCCGTCTTTC
>CAZMRK010000395.1:0-4860 GCA_964568355.1 uncultured Solibacteraceae bacterium
CGGACCGGTGGAGATGCAGCCCACCTCCACGCCGGTATGCTGTTCCAGAAAATCGATGTACGCTTTGGCGCCGGCCGGCAGATCCTCGAAGCGCTGCAGGCCGAAAGTGGGCGATTTCCAACCGGGCAGGCACTCGTAGACCGGTTGGATCGTTTCCATCTCGCGCGTAGTGGCGGGCATCTCGCTGATCTCGCGGCCGCCGGAGCGGTAGCCTACGCAGACGGGAACACGGTCCAGTTCATCGAGCACGTCGAGCTTGGTTACCACGAGGCTATCGAAGCCGTTGACCATGGCGGTATAGCGCAGCAGCGGCACATCGAACCAGCCGCAGCGGCGGGGGCGGCCGGTGACGGAGCCGAATTCGCTGCCGCGATTGCGGATCTGGTCGCCGGTCTCATCGAGAGCTTCGGTGGGAAAGGGCCCGCCGCCGACACGGGTGATGTAGGCCTTGGAAACGCCGATGATGCTCTGGATGCGCGTGGGCGGCACACCGGTTCCGGTGCAGGCGCCGCCGGCGCTGGCACTCGAAGAGGTGACGAAGGGATAGGTGCCGTGATCGATATCGAGCATGGTGCCCTGCGCGCCTTCGAACATGACGGAACGGCCGTCATGGATGGCGCGGTTGAGCAACTCGGCGGTGTCGCAGACCATGGGCCGGATGCGATCGGCGAGCGTTTCGTACTGCTCGCGGATGGCCTGGGCATTCTGCTCCTCGAAGACTCCCATGGCGCGGGCGATGATCTCTTTTTCCTCCAGCAAGGACTGGAAGCGGGCTTCGAAGACTTCGCGATCGAGCAACTCGGCGACGCGGATGCCGCGGCGGCCGATTTTGTCCTCGTAGCAGGGGCCGATGCCGCGGGAGGTGGTGCCGATCGAGATGCTGCCGGGACGATCCTCGGACATTTTCTCCATCATGCGGTGCCAGGGAAACAGGATCTGGGCGCGATTGCTGATAGAGAGCTGCGCGGAGACATCGATGCCGGCGGCTTCGAGCGTCTCGATCTCAGAGAGCAGGGCAGCGGGATCCACGACCAACCCATTGCCAATGACCGCGAGCTTCCCCGGGCGCAGGATGCCGCTGGGGATCAATTTCAATACAAATTTCCGATCGCCGATCTTCACCGTATGGCCGGCGTTGTGGCCGCCCTGATAGCGGGCGACGATATCGAAGCGCTCGGAGAGGAGGTCCACAAGTTTGCCTTTGCCCTCGTCTCCCCATTGGGCGCCCAGGATGATTACGTTGTGCATGGAGTCAAACCCATTCATTTTACCGCACTATGATAATCTGGCCCTTTATGCAGCTTGTAGACGTGTTCCTGAAGCTGGGGGAGGACGAATTCGGGCAGTTGATCCGGACGATCTCGATCGGCAAACTCAAGACTTATCAGATATATGACGGCTTCAAGACGCGGGCCCATGTAGTCAAGCTGAATACCGAGACGCTGCGCAAGGCGGGGCCGAAGTTCCGGACCCGGCTGGCGGGGCAGGACGAGGACTTCGCCAAGGACCTGGCGCAGGCGGTGCTGGTTTCGCACCTGGATATGATCATCGCGGTTCTGGACTTCCTGGGCATTCCGCACGAGGGTGGGTTTTTTGGCAAGGAGACGGATGTGAAGCCTTATCTCGCTGGAGATTGGGCCGAGCGGACATGGGAACATTTTCGTAGCGTCTATCCGGAGCCGCTTCTCCTGTTTTATATCAACCACTTGGCCTGGGAATTGACGGACCGGACGGAACCGTTCACGCCGGCGGCACTGACCCGATAAGCGGCGGGGTGAATTTCGGACCCCAGCGTGCTGTAGAATCGGTGAAGATGACGGCCTCCGGTTGGGACATGCGAATACGGGACTGGCGACAGAATCAGCCAGCCAGATCTGAAAAGCGGAAACCCAACGGATTCGAGCAAGATCCGGCGGATCGGGGACCCTGGAGTCCCGTCCGGCTGGAGGGCGGCGTTGTGGGTGAAAACACCCATTCCGCAATTCTCACCCAATTCCTAAGTAAGGTAGCGCCAGGTCGCTTATGAGCCAGTGCGATTTTCATTATTCTCATCTGCTCCCGCATAAGCCGGGGATTCTGCCTCTAGACGAAACGCTGAGCCGGCAGTGCCGGCGCTGCGGGGCGGTGTTCACCACGAAGTCGCGCACCCGGAAGCGGTGCGACGTGTGTCAGGCCCTGGTAGCCACCGAGAAGCAGAAGAAGGCCAATGAGAGGCTGAAGGCGCGGCGAGCGGCCAAGCGCCAATGGCTGCTCTCGGCGCAAGGCTAAGATTCGAGTCAAGTTGCTAGAATGGGTGATTCACCCATGCTGCAACAAAAACTCGCGGGGCTGGAAGCCGGCGTGCTGGCCAGGATCGCGGCTGCCGGTTCGCCGGAAGCGCTGGAGCCGATCCGTATCGAAGTGCTGGGGCGGAAAAAAGGCGCACTGGCGCAACTCAGCAAAGAGATGGGCCAGGTGCCGCCGGAAGAGCGCGCAACGGCCGGCAAACTGCTCAACGCCACCAAGCAGGTACTGGAAGCGGCCATCGAGGCCAAGCAGAAACAGTTTGAAGAGGCGGCGCTGCGAGCCCGCCTGGATTCCGAGTGGCTGGATCTGACGCTGCCGGCTCCCGGCCCGGCGCGAGGCCACCTTCACCCCATCACCCAAATCCAGAGAGAGATTGAAGACCTTTTTGTCTCGCTCGGCTTCACCGTCCTGGATGGGCCGGAAGTGGAGACCGAATATCACAATTTCGACGCTCTGAACATTCCTGCCGACCATCCGGCGCGGGACATGCAGGATACCTTCTGGCTGACCGACGGCAACCTGCTGCGCACGCACACCTCTCCGGTGCAGGTACGGGGGATGGAGACGCTGGGGCCGCCGCTGCGCATGATCGCTCCGGGGCGGGCGTTTCGCAACGAGAGCGTGGATGCTTCGCACGAGCACACCTTCTATCAACTGGAAGGCATGATGATCGATCGCGAAGTCTCGGTGGCGCACCTGATTTACTTCATGAAAACGCTGCTCACCGCGATTTTCCGGAAGGAAGTGACGGTGCGGCTGCGGCCGGGATACTTTCCGTTCGTCGAGCCGGGGTTCGAACTGGACATCCGCTGCCTGATCTGCGGCGGCGCGGGATGCCCGGTGTGCAAGCAGAGCGGCTGGGTCGAGTTGCTGCCTTGCGGGCTGGTGAACCCGAACGTGCTGCGCACGAGCGGCATCGATCCGGAGGAATGGAACGGGTTTGCCTTCGGCCTGGGGCTGACGCGGCTGGTGATGATGCGCTACGGCATCGACGACATCCGCCTGCTGCAGAGCGGCGACCTGCGGTTCCTCCAGCAGTTCTAGCCGCGGATGGAACGCGCATGAAATTCTCATATAACTGGATTCGTGAATACGTTGAAGATCTGAGCACGCCCGCGCGGGAGCTGGAGCGGCTGATTACGATGAAGACCGCCGAGTGCGAGGGCATCGAGGCCACCGGCGAACTGCTGGAGAAGGCCTGCGCTGCGCGCGTGGAGACGGTGGAGCCGATCGAGGGCACGCACCTGGTGAAGGCGGTGGTCGACACCGGCCGCTACGGGCGCAGGACGGTGGTATGCGGAGCGCCCAACTGCCGCGAGGCGCTGGTGACGGTCTACGTGCCGCTGGGGATCCGCAGCATCCATGGCGTGGAAAGCGACGGAATGCTGGCCAGCGGAGCGGAGCTGGGAATCAATAAGGACGGCGGCGGGATTCTGGAGCTGGAGAGCCAGGTGGGCGCGCCGGTGGCCGGGACGGTTCCGGACTATGTGATCGAGATCGACAACAAGTCGATCACGCACCGGCCGGACCTGTGGGGCCATTTCGGCATGGCGCGAGAGGTGGCGGCGATCCTGGGCAAGCGGCTGCAGGACCCGGTGAAGGAAGGGCTGATTCCGAACGGCGCGCCGGCGATCCGGGTGGAAGTCGCGGACGCGGACCTCTGCCCGCGATACAGCGCGCTGGTGTTCGAGAATGTCACGGTGCGGCCTTCGCCGCTGTGGCTGCAATACCGGCTGACGGCCATCGGCCTGAACCCGATCAACAACATCGTCGATATGACGAACTATCTCATGGCGGAGCTGGCGCAGCCCATGCACGCCTTCGATCGGGAAATTCTGCAGGGCGACACGATTTTCGTGAGGCCGGCGGCGGAGGGCGAAGCATTTACGGGGCTAAACGACGAAGCCTATACGCTGACGCCGGCCAACCTGGTGATTGGCGATGCGGGCGGCGCGGTGGCGCTGGCCGGCGTGATCGGCGGGAAACGCAGCTCGATTTCCGAGGAGACGACGCGCATCGTGCTGGAGAGCGCGACATTTCTGGCGTCAAGCGTGCGCAAGACCTCGGCGGCGATGAAGCTGCGCACCGACGCCTCGATGCGGTTCGAGAAATCGCAGGACCCGGCGAACACGGTGCGGGCGCTGGCGCGGGCGGTGGAACTGATGCAGGAGCTTTCTCCGGGGGCGCGCCTGGTGGGCGGGCTGGCCGACGCGCACCGGATGTCCAAGGCTCGGGAGCCGATCCGGCTGCCGATGGACTGGCTGATCCGCAAGCTGGGGAGGGAGATCGGCGCGGCCGAGGTACGCCAGATCCTGGAACGATTGGCGTTCGGAGTGAGCGAAGCTGCGCCGGGCGTATTTTCCGTTACGGTTCCCTCGTGGCGGGCGACCAAGGATATCGCCGTGAAAGACGATCTGGTGGAAGAGGTGGGACGGATGATCGGATACGATTCGATCGAGCCGAGGCCGCCCGCGATCCTCTCTACCGTGCCGCCGGCGAACCAGGAACGGGCGTTTCATCACGGAGTACGCGAGCTGTTTACGGCGCTGGGCTTCACGGAGGTTTACAACTATT
>CAZMRK010000396.1:0-16328 GCA_964568355.1 uncultured Solibacteraceae bacterium
GCGGCCTTATCCATCGCGCGCTGGTTGGCTGCCTTTTCGTGGGTCTTGCCATCGCCCTTGGCACCCAGTCAAGACACGCTGACCCCCCCATGAGCTGGGGCGGCCGCCAGCGCCAGCGGCGCAGCGCCGCTCGCCAGCAAGCCGAAATACGTTCTTCTCGTCATATGGGCCTCTTGTTTCCCTGAGGAGATTTTCCCGGGCGCAGACGCAGCCGCAGCGTCTCGCCGAAAGCTCCGCGGTCCTTCGCCTCCAGGCGGCCGGTCAGTTCGATCGCTTCCTGGCGCAGCATCACGGAAAGCGACTCCATTGTGGTGCGCCCGTAGCGCTCCACCCTGTCGCGCACCTTGGCCTCGCCCGCGCTGCTGCGGAGCGAACAGCCGCCCACCCAGCCGAGTGTGCCCGCTGGCATCCAGGCGGCCTCGCCGGTATTGACCAGCGAGACCTGGATCTCGAGTTCCGTGTCACGAGGCAGTTCCAACTCTCCGCCATTCTCCACCGCCAGTTCTCCGCCGGGCCATTTCACGCGGATTCCGGCGATCTCGGCATTGGCGTACTTCAGCGGTCCGGTTCCGGCATATGGCACATTGCCCACCTGCACCATCGGCATGCTGCCTGTATCGGTTCCGGAGCCCGGCGAGACCAGCCGCACCGGGCGGCCGGCCTCGCGAGCCTTGACGTAGCTCGCTTCCAATCGTTCCCACAACCCGGCCAGACCTCGCGCATCGGCGTCGCGATCGATGGTCAGCGTAAGCGGCTGTCCGCTTGCTGACGCGCGCGGTTCCGTTCCCCCACTGAACCACGACTGTAAGGGAGCGGACTTCACGGTCAGAGCACTAGCCAGTTTCTTGCCCCACTCGCTCAGCACGCGGGCGCTCTCGCGTGGAGAACCGTCCACGTTCATGATGCCGAAGTCACTCTGCTCGTTAACCCTCCACCCGCCCGGATACCACCACACGGCCGTGCCATCGGCGCCCGAATCCGCGACTACGCGCATCATCGTGTCGCACAGGCTGGTCTGGTTCGCGAGCATGCGCCTGGTGCCGTAGCGCGATCCGATGCTGGCGCCGAATTCGAGCCACAACACCGGCTTCCCTCCCCCGGCGTAGCGCCCGTAGGCCGTAATAAAGCCCAGCTTGCGGGCCTGCGGAAAGTCGGCCGCCATCCCGTAGCCTTCCGCGGATGTCGCATCCAGGTGCGCCGCTCCCGCCAGCAGATCATAGCCCATGCTGCGGTTGTTGCCGGGCTGCCCCGTCCCGCCCCAGCCGGTCCTTACGGCGAACAGGGCGCCGGGATCGAGCGACTTCAGGTGGCGAATTGCGCGCCCGTAGGCGCGGCTCACCAGGTCATCCAGAAAACGGCGGTAAGCCGCCACCAGGACACGGTGCGATCCATCGGTCGTGATCTGCCGGTCGCTCGGGTTGGTCAGCCGTCCTTGTTCGTCGCGCGGAGCGTCCACGCCCCAGGCGCGCGCAGCAGCCGTGACAGAACCGTACTGATCCGCCACCCAGCTCCGCCAGGCTTCGTCAAAGGACGTGCGCGCCTCGTGCTGGCCGAAATGCGGCTCCCAGGCGATCTCGTAGGCGAAGACCGCGCTGTTGCCGGCCAGATGCGCCGCTTCCACCAGAGCCTGATCGCGCCCGGGATCCAGTTGCAGATTGACCGCCGAGGAGATCGAGAGGTGGGCGCGGATGCCGTGCCGGCGGCAGCGCTCCAGAAAATCCATCAGCGGCGGGCCTTGCTCGGTCCGGTTGTACTGGATGCTCACCCAGTTCATGCCCAACGCTTCGAGCGCGGCGAGATCCGCCTCTACAATCTCCGGATCGTAGTTGCGCGGCGTCAGCCAGTGGTCCCAATAGCGTGCCGGCTCCAGTCCGGCGACGTTGCGCGGCCAATAGTTCACGCCATTGAGGAATACCTGCTTCTCGCCTGCGAAGAAATGCCCGTCCCGCACGCGCAGCCGTTCGCCCGCCGTCCGGGCACTCGGATCGGTCACGCGCAGGTAGCCGTTCCCCTGGTCGCAGACTGCCTTTCCGGCACGAACAACGGTCTCAACGCGGTATTCGCCCGGCGGAAGGTCCGCTGCGCCGCCGACGCTCACATCCCGCATCTGGCCGGCGGGGATCCGCGCCGCTGCGGACCTTGCCAGCAGTTGTTGATCGCCGCGGAGAACCGCCCAGGTGAGATTGGCCGTTACCGCGCGCGGCGATGCGTTGTATACGCGCGCGCCCAGGTCCACGCGCCGGCCCGGATCCACCGCGAACACACCCGCGCCGCCGTTGAGCAACGCCAGTCCATGCGAGGTCCGGCGCAGCAACTCGACCAGTTCGCCGCGATGCTTCCCGGAAAGCTGCGGCCAGGGCAGCCAGAACACGGCCGCGCCCGTGCTGGTCAGGTAGCGCGTCGCGGCAGGATCGAGCAGATTGCCGATGGCTTCATACCGCCCGTCCGGCTCCGGAGCCGCCGTCAATCCTCGCGGGCGGGCAATGGGAACCAGCACACGCTCGCCGTCGCGCACGCTCTCGTATTGCTTGTACCAGGGCGAGATGGTCTCGATGTGAGGGATCTCGAAATCTTCGGCCTGCGGATTGCTTCCCAGGCTTACCGGCCCGATGGCATATTCCACCGAGCCGCTGGCCGGCGTGTTCACCTCGCCGGCGGGTCCGAAGGCGAATACACGCACGCGGCTGGGATCGAACCGCTTCTTGTCGCCGCCTGGAGAGGCGTTCGGCGGAAGCTCGAAATTGGAGGGCCGGAGAATATGGGTGCGCCACCCCGGAGTCAGCGGGACGCGCGCCCGCCAGCGTGTACCGTCGGCTTCGCGCCATTCAACGGCAAGCATTTCTTCGGCGGTCCCCTTTACGGTGACGATCGTGGTGCTCTGCCCCGTGGCGAAGGGGCTTTGAGTGAAGGGCTCGCTCTCTTCCAGGGCCAGCCGCACGGGCTGGTTGATCCGCAGTTCCAGGCTGTCGAGCTTGCCGTCGGGACCGGGAATTCGCTTTCTCGTGACCACACCTTCCGGAGGCCTGGAGGGCGAGCGCAAACGGGCGCGGCCCGGTTCGAGCAGCGGCGTGCGCGGAGCCTGCGACAACAATTCCTCCAGCGCAACCCACTTGCCGCCGGGAGCACGATAGAGCGGCTCCCGGAAGGCCTCGCCGCCGCTCGCAAGCAGAATGTCGCCTCGCTGGATCCGGCCGGCAATGGCGCGAAAGGCGCTGATCGGCAGCCGTTCCAGCGAAGGCACGGCGATTGCCACGCGGCCGGCAGTTCCGCTCACCTGCTTCGCCAAATCCGCTGGAGAAATGATGCGGACCTGGTAGCCGGCCTCCTCCAGGAGGCTGCGAAACTCGCTCACTCCGAGCTGCCAGCGGCTGTTGCGCCAGGGGCCGTCACCTTCCAGAAGCAGCGCGCCGGTACTGGCGGCCATCGGGCTTACCAGGAGTGGGCTTACCAAGAGCAGGACGGCCAAAGCGATGGACGCCAGTCGCGGGTTCATTTTGCCTTTCCTTTGGAGGATCCTTTGGGCGGCCCCGGATTCTTCGGCAGCTCGGGGGTCGCGGGAATCTCGCCGTGGAAGATACGGGTGATCTCGCCGGCCAGGCGTAGATACCAGTCGCTTGGCAGGTCGTAGCCATCCGCATCCAGGGTCAGCCAATAGCCCTGATCGGGCGCGTCTTTCCGATGCGACACAATCTTGAACATAGCCGTGCTTTCATTTACCTCATCAAACATGGCGATTTTGAGCACCGTGGCCCCCGCCGTTCGGGCGTTGTAAGCCTGCCGCCAGAGGAACTCACCCCGGTTGCGCGGGATACGATTCGGCCGGCTATGCCGCTCCGGCTTCTCCCGCATGAGGTTGGCCCAGGAGAAACCAGGGAAGATCACCGGCATGTAGATTTGCCCGTGCTGCTTCAGCCGGCTCAGGTCCGGAGCCAGTTCGTTCTGCTTCCATTCATCGGCCGTTTTGGTATCGGAATAGCGGCCCACGGTCCAAGGCTGAACCACATCCATCATTCCGTAGACTTCGCACCAGCGCGGGTCTTTCCAGGAATCCACGGTCAGGCTGCGCCATCGCGCCGGCGTCCCGCCCATATACGTGGTCCGGTAGCGCGCGACCGGTCCGGCCTGGAACCAGCGGATCACCTGCCTGGCCAACTCCGGATCTTTGGGCGGGTGGCCCGGCTCGTCCAGCCCCATGCCCCACACCGAAACCACCGGCTTGCCGTTGTGATGCAGATAGCCGGGATGCCGGGTCACCTGGAGTGTGTCCACCAGGTAGATCCAGTCGTCGCGCAGGATCTGGAAAAAGGTGTCCTCTTTGCCGCCGCTGATGTCGTACTCGATCGCGAAGGTGCGGCCGGTCTGCCGCGCGGCCGCCATGATGTTCTTCAGGACCTCGTCGCCGCCGGCCCGCCGCCGCGCGATGTCACCAACAAAGCGCTGCACCAGCACGCCGTCCAGGCCGTACTCCTTCATCCAGCGGAAATGCCGGAGCACAGTTTTGGGATTGCGAGCCGAGTACAGGTAAGCCGGCTTGCTGCCGATCGTCATGCCCGGTATGGCGCACAACTCGTCGCGATCGAATTCACTCAGATCCGGGTACATGTCCACGGTCAACGTGCCGGGGGCCGGCACGCCGCGCGCCCACGTTCGCCAGTTATGGTCCGCCTCGCCGTCCTTCTGGCAATCGAACCATCCCTGATACCCAAATAGCACTTTTCCAGTCAGTGTGGAGGCGTCCACCTGATCCGCGGCGCGGCCGGTGGTACAGAGCATGAGGAAAACCAATGACGAATACAGGAGAATTCGCGGTTTCATGAGCGTATCGCTTTTCTCCCGCCCGATCGCCGGTAGAGCGGCCGCCGGCGGGAGAATGGCGGAAGCCGCTTTCTTTGTTAATGCGAAAACGAAGGGGGAGCCGCTTCCGGCGAACTGCCCCACGTCTTGTTGGGCCGCGAGCCCATCTGGAGAATCAGGTTGCCCCCATCGGCGAGATCCGCGTGACGGAACCAGGGCCGGTCGAGCGGCTTCCCGTTCAGCGTTGCCGACTGAATGTACTTGTTCTGCTGCGAGTTGTTGCGGGCCGTGATGGTGAAGGCTTTGCCGTTCGGAAGCGTAATGCGGACTTCGTCAAACAGCGGGCTGCCGATGTCGTAGACCGGGCGTCCGGGCGATACCGGATAGAACCCCATCGCGCTGAACACATACCAGGACGAGAGGGCGCCGCCGTCTTCATCTCCGCAGATGCCCAGCGGCGTCGCGCTATACCAGATATTCATGATCTGGCGCAGGTGCCGTTGGGCCTTCCAGGGCTGGCCGGCGTAGTTGTAAAGGTACGGGATATGGAAGCTGGGCTCGTCGCCCTGCGCGTATTGGCCGATCAGGCCCGTGGAGTCCGGGAACTGCTTGAGAAAATCGTACTTGCTGGTGCCGTATTGCTCGACGAAGAGGCGGTCCAGGCGTTCCAGGAAAGGCTCGCGTCCGCCGAACAGCGCTATCAGGCCGGCAACATCGTGTTGCACGTGGAAGGTATAGGTCCAGGAGTTGCACTCCGCGAAATACGCCCGGCCGCCCTGGCCGCCACCCAATTTCGGATCGAAGTCTTCCACCCAGTTGCCGTCGGCCGTCTTGGGCGCCATGAAGCGGATACGCGCGTCAAATACGTTGCGGTAGTTCAGCGCCCTCCGCGCGAGCAGGTTGTAGTCGTCGTGCTTATTGAGCGCCTTGGCCATCTCGGCCAGGGCCCAATCGTCGTAGGCATTCTCCAGGGTAACGGCCACGGCCTGGCGCCGCTCGAAGGGATGCACCTCGGCCACGGTTTCCGTTTCACCCTTGCCCAGCGCGGGGAAAAATCCCTTCTCCTGGTAAACGTGGTCGAGTGAGGTCAATGGCCCGCGCCGCCAGGGCAGCACAGTCGCCTCGAGCGCATTCTTGCGCATGGCCGCGTAGGCCTTCTCCACATCGAAGTCGCGATACCCCTTGAAATAGGTATCCACGATGAACGGGGTCGCGTGGTGCCCGATCATCACGGCGCGCTCGGAGCCAATGCCGGGAAAAGAGGGCAGCCAGCCGGTCTGGTCGTACATGCGCAGGTAGGAGCGGATCATGTCCACCTGGCGCTCAGGCTCGATCAGCAACTGCAAGGGATGCGCCGAGCGATAGGTGTCCCAAAGCCCGTCGTCGGTATAAAACGCATGCCCCTCGGCGTCGTGCTGTTTGCCGTCGAAGCCCCAGTACACGTCGCCCGCCTCGGTGATATCGGTCATGCGGTTGAGCGCGCGACACAGTCCGGTATAGAAGATCGTCCGCTGCTCCACGGTGCCGCCGCGCACCGCAATCCGGCCCAGGGCGTGGTTCCAGGCCGCCCGGGCCGCCAGCCGGACTTTCTCGAATTGCCATGCGGGCAGATCGGCGGCGAGATTGCGACGCGCCTGCTCCACGCTGATATAAGAAATTCCGATGCGTACCTCGACCGGTCCGGAGGGCGCCTGGGCGAACTCCACGGCCAGCCCGCGCGATCCTTCCGCCGTGGTGAATTCCTGGGGGGAGAAAGGCTGCGAGAGCTGGGCGTAGAAGTAGCTGCGAGCACGGCCTGTCTCCGCGGAGCCCGCTACCGCGCTCGATCCCTGCGCGGCAACTTCTCCGCTTCTGCCGGAATCGAACAGGATCCGCGCCGGTGCTGTCGACGGATAGGTGAAGCGATAATACGCGGCCCGGCGGGCGGCGGTATACTCCGCGCGGATGTCGTAGTTCTCGAGAAGCTGCGCGCCGTAATAGGGTGTCGCCGTCTCCAGGTCGTGGTCGTATTCCGAGGCGTAGCGCGCCGGCTCGGTTTCCAGGGCGCCCGAGGTGGGCATCACCACCACTCCGCCGGCCGCTCCTCCGGCCGGGAAGCCGTAAATCTTATCCGCCAGGTAACGATCGGTTACTCCGGGCGTGGTCACCGGCGCGAGGCGGGCCATGCCGTGTGGAAGCTGCACCAGAGGCGACGTCGGTTGAAGCAGGTGTCCAATGCCGCCGATGTTGGGGTTCACCTCATCCACTGGCTCTTTGGCGCGCTGCGCCCAAAGACCGGCGCCTGAAAGGAGAATCAGGACGGAGCCGGATAATCGGAAAGATCTCTGTGTTCGGTAGAACACGTTCCATACCTCTGGGTCTGAAGCTGCGGGGTAGATACGCGGGTGAACACCCGCTCCGTCGCGCTCCCGGACGGTCGCGGCTTCGTTGGCGGAGCGCGACCGTCAGAGAGCGGATTTTGACCGTGAAGTCCGCTCCCTTCCGGTCGCGGTTCAGTGGCGGAACGGAACCGCGCGCGTCAGCAGGCGGACGAACCGACGCACGCGGCCGCAGCCTTAGAACACAAGCTTCAAAGAAGCCTGCATGCTGCGGTTGCCGTTGGCATTGTTGATGATGCCGAACACGGTGGTATTGGCCAGATCCAGACTCTGCGGATTGGCCCACGTCTTCGCGTTGAACAGATCATAAATCTCCCAGCGGAAATTCATCTTGAGCCGTTCTTTGATCGGGAAGGCGCGGTTAATGGTGATGTTGGTGCGAACCGTGTACGGAGAGCGCGTCGCCCCATTCAAACGCGGCGCATTTCCGAACGGAGTCACGGTCGGATTGGTGATGGTCTGGAACGCGGACCGGGTCAGATAGGCGTCCCGGTTGGGGTCGAACGAATCGCCCGCGACCGGCGCGCGCCAGTCCGACGTCAACACGTTTGGCCGGGTGGGCCCGCCGAAGAGGTAGTTCTGATAGGACGTGTCCTTTACGCCCAGCGGGTATCCGCTCTGGTAGAACGTGTAGGTTGCCATGGTCCAGTTGCCGATGATGTGGCTCATGACGCCGCGTTGGAGGAATTTGCGGCTCGGCCCGAACGGAAGATCATAGGAGGCGGTGACCTTCAAAACCACGGGAATATCCAGCACGCTATAGGACTTCTCCACGGCACGATTGTAGGTGTTCTGCGCCGCGTCACCGCCGAGTCCGGCGCCCACTACTCCGGCGATCCACGGTTCGGAGGAATCGGCATCGGTCAGCAGCTTGGACCAGGTGAAATCGGACAGCAGGCTGAGACCGCTCGAGAAGCGCTTCGTCAACTTCACGATGAGGGCATTGTAGGTGGAATTGCCGTTGTGCATGCTCATGCCCGGCTGGCCGAAGTTGATGTACTGCGGCCAACGGCGCAAAGCCTGACCGAGAGTGGCGTTGGCGCCCAGCAACTCCGTAAAATTCGCAAACGGCGCAGTAAAGCCCAGGGCCTGGACTGCCGGAGAATTCAGCGGTTGGGTCAGCAGGCTGCCCAAATAGGCATATTGCGGATTGACCTGCTGATCGCTGGCCCGATTCGACGGCAGGTAGGTGCCTTTGCTTCCGGTGTAGGTCAGGTCCAGCACAAAGTTGCCGGGTAGAGCGCGGGAGATTGCGAAGTTCCAGCTCATCGTGCTGGGAACCTTCTGGAGTTCCGCAGGCTGCCAGAAGGTCACGCCGCTCGGCGTACCGAACGCGGGATTGATGAACGGCGGCAACTGCCAGGCAGGCCACCCCTGATCCCATTGAAAGGCCGGTGAGACGCCGGTGTTCGGCGAGACAAAATTGGGATTATTGGTGAAACCATCGTTGGCGCCGCCCAAGCCAGGGGATTTCTCCGGAGCGTAAAAGATGCCGAAGCCGGCACGGATGACCGTATCCTTAAAAGCTTGATAGGCCAAGCCGACGCGCGGGCCCCAGGCGTCGGAGTGCGGCCACAAGCCGCGGCTTCCGGTCCGTCCGCTGCCGCTGCCGAGAAACGTCATGGCTCCGGGGCATCCGCCGCAGGCCGGATTCGCCAGCGTGGGGTTGAAGATGGAGAGGCGATCGAACCGCTCGGTAACACCCATGTTGAGTTCGTAGCGAACCCCCAGGTTAGCGGTCAGTTTGGGAGTGATCTTCCAGTCATCCTGCACAAAGAACGCGTGCGACGGAAACTGAAGTTCCTGCGCGCTCGGAACGCTGAAACTGCCATGATCTACCTGACCGAGCAGGAAACTGGCGAAGGAATTGCCGCTAGCGCCGCTACTGTCGAGCGGAGCAGCCGTTTCGAGCCGGTTAAAGTAGTACGACCCGGCCGCATTGTTGCGGCTGTTCACGTCCAGACGCAGGACCGAGACACTGTATCCGAACTTGAAGCTGTGGTTGTGCTTGGTCCAGCTCAGGCTTTCATCCAACCCATACTCCGTGTGGTATTCGTCCCAGAGTTTGGAGCTGTCCCACTGGTAATAGTTGTCCGTGTCGAACCACACCGACGGAAAACCATTGTTGGCCCAGGGATTGTTGCTCGGAGCCCCCAGCTTCGTGCCCCAGTTCTGGCCGAAGGGGACTTGGGTAACATCATGCTCGGGGTGGGTCAGGCGGTGGGCTCCCAGAGTGAGAGTGTTGACCAGCGAAGGCGAGATCACGTGGGTGTCATTTAGCCGCCAGACATTGCCGTAATATTGATCGCCCTGATAGTACTGGCGGCCGGCCAGCGGGTACGGCAGCGAGCCGCCCCAGTTATCAGGATTGGTCGGGTCGGAATCGTAAGCGTTGTTGTAATACGAGGTGCTCTTGGTCCAGGTGAAAGAGAGCCGGTTCTTGGTGCCGAAATTCTGATCAAACTTCAGCAGAATGGCATTGTTGATCAGCGTTTTGGCGCCGCTCCCGGTCTCTGCATAGTTATTGACGATGCCCGGCTGGTTCGGAGCCGGGTAGTACTGCGCAATATTCCGCGAAAACTGGCTGATCCGGCTTTGCGGGATGATGTTGCCCGGAAATACCTGGCGCGTGTAGCCGCCTTTGCCGTCGCTCTGCGTGGTCGACGGGTCGTAGATCGGCGCCAGAGTTCCGTTCGGCTTCCAGCCGGAGAAATCCCCGTTGATCATGTCCTGCGTGGGAATGGTTGTCAGGCCGACGCCGGATGTCTGCGGGAAGCGATAGCCCTCATAAGCGACATAGAAATAGGTCTTGTTCTGCCCGTTGTAGACCTTCGGAATGAAAACAGGGCCGCCCGCGTTCACGCCGAAATCGTTGCGGTGATAAATGGACTTCGGGCTGCCAAACAGATTATTCCGCCAGGTGTTGGCGTCCAGACGCTGGCTCTGGTAATAGTCAAAGGCCGACCCGTGAAACTCATTGGTGCCGGACTTGGTGACCATGGAAATGTTCCCGCCGCTGGCGCGGCTGTCTTCCGCTTTGAAAGCTGCTGTTTCGATATGAAACTCTTCGATGGCATCTACCGGCGGAGTCAGCCGGTTCATGTAGCCGACGTGGTTGCGCCAGCCCATTTCCACCGAAAGACCGTCCACACTGACGTTCCAAGCGTGCTGCTGGCCGCCGCCGACGTTGAAGTCGTCCCAGGAACTTTGACCGTCCCCCGTACGGACCTGGGGCAGCATAATCATCAGACTGAAGGCGTTCCGCATTCCGCCACCAATTCCCGCCACCTGGAGAGGAACATCGCTCACCAGTTTTTGCTCCATGGTGGAAGAAACTTCTGTGGACTCGGTCTTCAGCGGGGCTTGCATCTGCTCGGCAACTTCCACGACTTCGGTGACCTGTCCCACGTCCAGGACAGCATCAATGCGGATGTTGTCGGCGCTGGACAAGCGAATACCCGAGCGTGTCCAACTCTTGAATCCGGTCGCGCTGACCGTGACTTCATAGCTCCCGATCGGTAAGGAAGGGAGAACATAATTGCCGGTGCTGGACGTGGTCGTCCGCGCCTCGGCGCCGGTAGCGGTATTCCTGGCGATGACGTTCGCGCCAGGTATCACAGCCTGACTGGAATCAGTCACCAGTCCGGTGATCGTTCCCATCGTCGTTTGCGCTACCACGAACGAAGAAAGGAGGCAGAGTAAAGACAGGATGCCGAGCATCCTGTAAACGGATCCTCTCAATTTCATGCATGTACGAGGCATTGACTCTCCTTGGAGTTCCTCTGGACCGTAGCGGTACCCGTTGCGACAAGCCAGATACCCAGCACGCGGTCCTCACCAAGTGTGATCGTCTTGACTGGCGACCCCTGGTATGGCCTCACAATAGGCCGAAAAAGGCCCTAAAAACAAGGTTAGAGGCGACCGTAACGTTTTATAAGTCACTGAAAACAGGAAATCTGGTGAGCTACACCGCTTTTTCAGTAGCTACGTGTGCTACGATACCGATCAAGGGTCTGAATGTCTGGGAGACTGGATCAAGCCAGCCAACTGGCCGCGATCGCGAAAGTCGTCGAATTTGCACCTCACGCGCTTGCACTCCGCCAGCATTTACAGGAAATTCTGGAAAGTCCTGCCTTTAAAGGAAGCCGCCGCAGCCGGGAATTCCTGAAATACATCGTGGAAAAGGCCTTAGACGGATCGTTCGAAGAGCTCAAAGAGCGGAGTCTGGGCGTCGACCTGTTTGGGCGACCGGCTTCTTATGATACGGGCGAAGACGCTATTGTCCGGGTTACGGCCTCCGATGTCCGCAAGCGTCTGCTGCAATACTATGGTGAGCCGGAAGTAAATTCCGAATTTCGGATTGAGCTTCCTTCCGGATCCTATATTCCAGAATTTCGGCGCATCAGTCATTTGCGCCGGGAGGCCGTGGAACCCATCGTTCTGGAGCCGGCGCAAGGCCTGGTGATGGTCGGAAAGGCCGCCCCGCCCCGGCACGAAACACAGCGCTGGGTTCGCTGGGCACCCTATCTGATTTCGGCCCTGGTTGTGCTTCTGGTGGCTTCTATTGCGTTGCAGTATCATCTGGCGCTCGATTCGCCGAAGCTGATTTTGCCGTGGTCGGCCGTCTTCCAGCCGAACCGGACCACTCACCTGATCGTTTGCGACACGAACATTACGATGCTCCAGGAGTTGTTGGGGACCAGCCTGTCTCTCTCCGACTACGCGAATCGGCGCTATATGGAGCATCCCGAATCTCTGAGCCCCGATCTGCGGCGCATTACCGGCTCACTCGGCGGCAGAGACTATAGCGCATCCACAGCCTTCATCGACCTGGCGACGTCGCTCAAGATTTCGGCACTTGCCGGGCCGTACGCCCGGCAGTTGCGGCCCAAATCGGCAAGGATGCTTCAGTTGCGGGATTTCAAGACCGACGACAACTTTGTCCTGCTGGGCAGCCCTCGTTCCAATCCATGGACCGCCCTGTTTCAGGACCAGTTGGATTTCAGTTTTTCCTATGATTCTGCCTTGCGCCAGGAGGTCTGCCGCAATCGCCGCCCGCGGAAGGGCGAACTCTCGGTATACGTGCCCACCGCTGGAGGCGGCGGAACGGGACAGGCGTTTGCGATCATTGCCTGCATTGCGAACCCGGACCAGAACGGCCACGTGGTGGTCCTGGCAGGCTCCAATGCGGAAGGAACCGAGGCCGCCGTTCAACTCGCGACGAGCCCGGATCTCTTCAGCCACACGCTGCGGCGTTATGGCATCGACCCCGATGGTCCGATCGAGCACTTTGAAGCGCTCGTCCGCCTGACGGCCATGGGTGGATCGCCGACTGGTTTTGAAGTCATCGCCTGCCATCGGCTGCCTTAGCCAGAGCCGCTCTGCTAGACTGGTGCTGTTGGGCGGTTAGCTCAGTTGGTCAGAGCGTCTGGTTTACACCCAGAAGGTCGGGGGTTCGAGACCCTCACCGCCCACCACTTCCTCAGCTAAGCCCCTTGACTCGCCAGCCGGCGCGATATTTGCGGCGCACAAAGGCGGTGGCCTCGGGCGAGTTCTTGAACTTCATTTTTGCGCCGTTCCATTCGAGCGTGGCCTTGGGGAAGCGGGTAGCCAGAGGACCGAGCAGGACGGCCTCGGTGAGCGGTCCGGAATAATCGAGCGGCGCAGCCGTCTTGGTCTTTCCCTGAACCGCCTCGACGAACTCGTGATAGTGATTGATCTTTTCGAGCTTCTGGACCGGATAATCGCGGAACTGGTCCTCCGGCAGCAGAACCGGCATGCCGACATGGGGGAGCAGCATGACGCCCTTGGTCCCGATCATGATGGAGCCCTGCCCCGGTATTTTTTTGGACCCCAGGAGCGCTTGCACCTCTTGCGGAGGCCGCTCGTCGCCGTCGTACCAGGTAACCGGAACGGTCTTGCCCTCGGTGTAAGGCGTCCCCGGAAAGTCGTAGTGGATGACCGCGTTGATGGCCCAGTTGTGCTGGCCCGGCACCGGCCCTTCGGATCGGACCGAAAGCGGCGAGGTGAGTTGCAGCGACGCGAAGACCGGGTCGTAGATGTGGCAGCCCATATCGCCAAATGTGGCGGTACCGAAATCAATGCGCTTGCGCCAATTCACGGGATGGTAGTAGCCTTCGCCGATATACGGGCGGCTTTCCGCCACCCCCAGCCAGTGGTCCCAGTTGAGCGTGGAAGGCACAGGGTCGCTGCGATCCGGCTGCGGGTCGGGGTCGCCCCATTTCTTCTCACTCCAGGCGTGCACTTCTTTGACCTTGCCGATGGCTCCGCCCTGAATTAACTGCACCGCCGTACGATATTCGGCGCTATTGTGCACCTGGATGCCCATCTGCGTGATGAGCTTCTTCTTGCGAGCGTATTCGGTGAGGCGGCGCGCCTCGTGGATGTCGTGCGTGAGAGGCTTCTGCACGTAAACGTGCAGCCCGTGCTGAAGCGAAGACATGGCCATGGGAGCATGCATGTGGTCGGGCGTGCCCACGCAGGCGGCATCCAGGTTCTTGCGCTCCTTGTTCAGCATCTCGCGCCAATCGGCGTAGACCCTGGTCTCGGAGTACTTCTGCTTGAGTTGCGTCAGGTGGGAAGAATCCACTTCGGCTACGCAGACGAGCGTCACGCTCGGATGGGAGGCCAGCATGTTCAAGGTCACGAAGGCCATGCCATCCGCGCCGAAACTGGCGAGCCGTACCTTATCCGACGGCGGCGCGGAGATGAGGTTCGGGATAAAAAAAGGCGCGGCGATACCGGTCGCGGCAGCCTGTTTGAGAAAAGTTCGGCGATTCGGCTTCTCTGTGAAAGTCATGGGTCCGATGGGAAACGCGCTATTCCGTTACCTGTTCCAGGATAGCGAAATCGCCGGGGTTCCATGCCTGGGCAATGACATAGAGCTTATTGTTGTACTGCCGCAGCACCGCGTTGTGGATGTGCACGAAATTCTTGAGCCCCAGATCTTCCTTAGGCATCAGGGTGGAGACCAGGTGGTCGTCTTCGAGCAGGTAAATGGGCGCGCCCTTGCTGCGGTCCGGCCCGTAGAGCGATCCCACCGAGGCGTAGTGCCCAAGATAGTAGATATCGCAAGGGAACGAGCCCAGGGGCATGCGCAGCGTGGAGAGATATTGGCCGTAGCGGGTGAAGCGATCGATCTTGGAGTTGGGGCGGTCGGAGATATCGAGGCGCTTGGTGCCGGGCGGCACGGTGATGCCGTGCGCGGTCTGGAACTGGCCGATAGCGGTGCCCTTGCCGCCGAAGGAGAGGTCGAACCAGTTCGCGCGGAAGGGGTTGGTGCTCAGGATGCGCGCGGTCAGAACCATGTCCAGATTGGAATAACCGGTAGTCATGTAGAGCAGCCCGTCCACCTGTTCGACATCGGTAGGCACGAAGTTGCCGGCTCCGTTGAAATAATCGTTGGCAAGAGGGGTCCCGAGGTCCGTGCCGCGCTCCGGCGTTCGCAGCGTATGGACCAGCTTCCCGTCCACCGTCGTGGTGAAGACGGCGCCGGCTTCATTGCCCGGAAACTCCAGAAACGTGTTGCCATCCGGGGCGTTCCAGATACCGGTATTGTGCAGATTGGTGCTCTTCATTTCCGGCGCGGTATCGAGCAGGCGGACCGTCTTCAGATCGCTGCTGATCTGGAGAATGCCGGCGCCTTTGAGCGAAAAGTAGGTCTCGCCTTTGCCGGGGCGCAGGTCGACGGCGAAGCCGCCATGAGCCCCGGTAAGAACCTTCTGTGCTTCGGCAGGGAGATGGTCGGAGCCATAGAGAAGGCGGAAACGCAGCTTGCCCTGGCCGGTAATGCCCGACCCGGCCGCGGGGCTGAAAGCCGCGCGCGCTGAGACTCCGTAAACGGCTATCCAGCCGATGCTGAGCAGCCCGAAAAACAACGTGCTGATGGCGAATCGTTTCATGTAGGTGATCTCCTGCCGGAAGCCGATCATTATAAACTACAACCCCCTCCGCTATGGAAAAGGTTACTCCACCCTCCGGCGATAGCGGAGATAGAGATGCTGGCCGCGCTGCTTCACGCTGACCAGGTTTAGCCAGGGAGCCGTGGCAGGGGTGAAGGTAACGCCCGAGGTCAGGCCGGGGCGGATCGCGCCATCGTCCCGCCCGGCGAACTGTGGCGCCAGAGTCAGAAACAACTCATCCACGCAGCCGGCTGCCACGAACTGGCCGAACAGAGCCGGTCCACCTTCCAGCAGCAGCAGGCCGACCTGGAACTCGCGCCGGAGCATCTCAACCACGGCCGCCGGCGGGATCACGCCATTCACGGGAGGGAAGACGCGCACGGCGGTAGATGCCAGGTCGCGGACACCCCGCGCGGCCAGCACTTCGGCTCCGGCGGGGGTGGTAATCAGAAGCGTTTTCACTTGCGGCGTGCGGAATACGGCCCTTTCGAGATCGACGTGCCCGCTGCCGCTCACGATGACGTTCAGCGGATTGCCGGGATGATACCTTCGGTAGCTCTCGATGGCTTCGGGGCAGACCACCCCCGCCACAAAAAGATGCCCTCGGGGCGCCTCGTGCAGGGTCGCGGCACCCACCAGCACGGCGTCGGCCGAGGCGCGCAGCAATCCCATCAGGAGCCGGTCGGCCGAATCGAAGCCGCTGATCTCGCCGCCGCCCGACTGGCCCGGAATGTGAAAGCTGACCACCCCGTCGAGTGTGGTGACGAAGTTGGCGATGATGTAAGGGCGATCCGGGGGCGCTTCGGGGAAGCGCAGATCTCCGTCATAGAATGCAGCGAGATCGGGCGGCAGCGTGGCCGGCGAAGCGTCGGCCTGGCGATCGAGCAGGGTGCGCAAGGGATCCATAGCGACCCTTCAGCCTATCATCCGGGGAGAGGGGTTCGCCTGGCAGCGGCTAGCAGAGCGTCCCCGGTGATTTTAAAACCGTGCAAGATGTCGACGAGAGCGTCGACGCTGCGCGCTGAAGCGCACGCTACGGCGCTAGAAAAGCAGTTTCAGCGCGAACTGGATCTGGCGCGATGCCTGCGCGGTGCTGAGTTCGCCGGGATTCGAGCTGTCGTAGGTCGTGTTCAGATCGCGGAAATTGGGATGGTTCGGCAGATTGAAAAATTCGCTGCGGAACTGTACCCGGGCGCGTTCGGTGATCGTGAAATTCTTGAAGACGGAAAGGTCC
>CAZMRK010000397.1:0-2765 GCA_964568355.1 uncultured Solibacteraceae bacterium
GGTTTGAGTATGATACTCGAAGACGAATCGTTTCGTCGCATCCCAAAGGAGAACGCAATGAAGAAACTGATGACCGTCCTGCTGGGTCTGTCGTTCCTGGTCGGCACAGCTACCGTTACCTTCGCGCAGGACCAGAAGACCGACACCAAGACCGAGAAGAAGAAAAAGAGCAAGAAGAAAAAAGCCGAGAAGAAGGAAGGCGCACAGCGCTAAGCTTTTCGTCGTTATCTGGAAGAGCCGCGCAGTGCGTAGAGACCTGCGCGGCAGTTCCAGCAGATGTTCCCTCCTGTAGTTTCCTCCCCTGGTTTTGTTCCCTGGCCGTTCGGTTTCTCTACTCTTCTCTCATCCGACTTTGTAAATAATCGTAAAGCACCGCTGTAAATGGCGCCTTTGCGTGTGCTTGTCCCTTCCGGCACTTGTAACGAAGCTCTGCCTGAGGACGCCAAATCTTGTCGGGAAGTGACCGGAGGGTTTTAGAGAAATGACACGTGTATCGGCGGCCGGACTTGCAATGGTCTGGATGCTAGGTCAGGCGGTGGCCGGAGCCCAAACACCGGCGTCGTCGCCAGCAGGGCCGGCTTCCCGCGTGATCGGAGAAGTGACAGCGATCGATCCATCGGGCGGGCAGATCACCCTGAAGACCGACAAGGGAGATACTGTTGCGGTCCAGCTTGGAGAAAAGACCCTGTACCTGCGCGTACCGCCGGGAGAGAAAGATCTCAAGAAAGCTTCCAAAATTAATCTTTTGGAAGTCGGTCAGGGCGACCGGCTGCTGGCCCGCGGACGGCTTTCCGACGACCAGAAAACGCTGACTGCCGCGGCGGTCATCGTGATGAGCAAATCCGATCTGGCCGCCAAGCAGGAGCACGACCGCCAGGAGTGGCAGCGTCGCGGCCTGGCCGGTACAGTGGCATCGGTCGATCCGGCGGGTAAGCAAATTACCGTCACCGTGCGCAACCTGCAGGGTTCGAAGACAGTGACTGTAGAAGCCCCGGATGGAGTGCAGGTGCGCCGGTACGCGCCGGATTCGGTGCGCTTTAGCGATGCCAAGCCCAGTTCGCTGGCGGAGATGAAAGCCGGCGATCATGTGCGCGTGCTGGGGGACAAGAACGAGGACGGCAGCCGCGTGAAGGCGGAGCAGATTGTGGCCGGATCGTTCCGCACCATCGCCGGCACGGTCACCACGGTGAATGCCGCGGCGAACGAAGTTCTGATCAAGGATCTGGCGACCAATAAACCGCTCACGGTTCGGGTAAACAGCGACTCGACGCTGCGGCGCCTGCCTCCGATGGTCGCGGCCGGGATGGCCCGGCGTCTGCATCCGGAAGAGGCGGCAGCCGGCGGCAAAACGCCGCGAGGCCAGCGGCCGGGTGGACCCGAGACGGTTGCGGACCGGCCCGCCGGCGGCGAAGGCGGACGTCCGAATCCCTGGGCAGGCATGCGCGGCCAGGCTGGTCAAGGACAGGGCGGAGATTTGCAACAGATGCTGGAGCGCATGCCGGCGTTGTCTCTCGCTGAACTGAAGCCAGGAGATGCCCTTGTTATCTCCAGCACCAACGGAACCGAGCCTACGCACGTAACGGCCATCATGTTGATCGCCGGCGTAGAACCGCTCTTGACTGCCACGCCGCAGGGCGGACGGCAACTCGGCGGTGGATGGAACCTGGGCGACATCGGCTTCCCTGAATAGCGCTCCGGGGCGGCCACTACATTCTCCAAAAGGAACATGCCGACGTGGAAACGGGAATCTTATGCTCAAATCGGTAAGTAGTTTGCTAATCCTCTGCCTGCTTGCGTGGGCCAGCCTGATGCAGGCGTTTGCCCAGCCAGGCACTGGGGGATTGCGCGGCCAGGTGACGGATGATTCCGGAGCAGTGATTCCGGGCGTCACGATCGTGATCACCGGGCCGAATGGTACCCAAAAGACCGTCGGCACCCAGGCGGATGGCTCCTATGTCCTCACCGGACTTGCCCCGGGGCGATATACGGTGCAGGTCCAGTACACCGGTTTTTCGACTTATCGCAATCGCTCGGTCAATGTAACTGCCGGGCGGCCCACTCCGTTGCCGATTACACTCAAGCTGGCTACCGGCAAGCAGGAGGTGACGGTGGTGAGTGAGCCGGCGCCGACGGTCAGCGTGGAGCCGGACAACAATGCCGGCGCGCTGGTGCTGCGCAAGGAAGACCTGGATTCGCTGCCGGACGATCCCGACGACCTGGCCAACGATCTGCAGGCCCTCGCGGGCCCTTCAGCCGGCCCGAGCGGCGGCCAGATTTACATCGACGGATTCACCGGCAACGGCCGCCTTCCTCCGAAGGAATCCATTCGCGAGATCCGCATCAATCAGAATCCGTTTTCATCCGAGTACGACAAGCTAGGGTTCGGCCGCGTCGAGATTCTGACCAAGCCGGGCTCGGACAAGTTCCGGGGCATGGCGTTCTTCAACTTCAGCGACGAGTCTCTGAACTCGCGTAATCCGTTTGCCGACAACAAGCCGTCATTCCAGTCGCGGTTCTACGGCGGAAATATCAGCGGTCCGCTGAGCAAGCGCGCTTCGTTCTTTCTGGACATGGACAAACGGGATATCGACGACAATGCCGTCATCAGCGCCACCGCGCTCGATAGTTATCTGAATCCCATGCAAATCAGCCAGGCCGTGGTGACTCCCAACCGCCGTACCGAGATCAGCCCGCGCCTGGACTATCAGTTGAGCACCAATCACACCCTGGTGGCGCGGTATCGCTATTCGCACATCAGCCAGGAC
>CAZMRK010000398.1:0-3381 GCA_964568355.1 uncultured Solibacteraceae bacterium
TGGAGCCGCGCCGCCGCCCGCGCGACACCTTCCCGATCTACATGTCGTTCAATCTCGATAAGGCCTTTCCGGGAGCGCTCTCCACCGGCTTCCTGCCGCCGCGCTTTTCCGTGGTCGATATCAACCCGGAGGCGGCGGTCAAGGGCATGGCTCTCGATCAGAAGGCGGTCGAGTTGCTGGAAGAGCGCTGGCGGCTGTTGAATGAGCTGCGGCAGGCCGAGCGCGTGCGCCTGGTCTCTTACGGCCGCGAGATGGCCGGCTACGGCGATTTCTACGACGCGGCGCACAAGCTGCTCACCGACCAGCGCTGGCCCGCCGCTTTTCAGATCACCGAAGAAGATCGGAAGCGCTACGGCAATACGCCGGTGGGTATCTCCTGCATCCTGGCCCGCAATGTCCTGCGCCAGGACGCAGGCACGCGCTACATCCACATCTGCCACCCCGGCTGGGATCACCATGTGAAGATCTGGGATCGCCAGGCCGCCAGCAATCACTACATTCTCTGCTCGGAGTTCGATCCGGCTTTCGCTTCGCTGCTGGAAGATCTGGCAGCCACTCCATCCGCCGGCGACCCGGCGAAAACCCTGCTCGACGAGACCCTGGTGGTGGCCTTGGGCGAGTTCGGCCGTACTCCCGGCGCGCTCAATAACATGGCCGGCCGCGATCATTTCAACAGATGCTATCCTTGCCTGTTCGCCGGAGCCGGGGTGCGGGGAGGCGCCGTGCTCGGCCGGACCGACGGCGAAGGCCGCAAGTGCCTCGAAACCGGCTGGAACCACAAGGAGCAGCCTCGCACGGAAAACGTGCTGGCCACCATGTACTCCGTTCTGGGGATCGATTGGAGCAAGGAGATCCGCAATACGCCTTCCGGGCGGGCCTATGTCTACGTCGATCCCCTCGGCCCGAACGGCTATATCCCCACGGATGAAATTTCGACGATTTACGGTTAGCGCCGCCTTTCTGCTGAGCGCCTGGGCCGGCGAGCCCGGCATGATCTTCGTCCCCGGAGGAGATTATCTGCGTGGGCGCTCCCATGCTCTGCCGGACGACGGGTTGAAGTGGTTCCCCACCCTGCTCCAGGATGACCGGCCGGTGCGCCGAATCACGGTCGACCCGTTCTACATGGATGAACACGAGGTGACCAATGCGGAATATGCCGCATTCGTTCGGGCCAGCGGCCGCCGCCCGCCCTACAACTGGCCCGGCGGCCGGGTGCCGGAAGGCCGCAAGCAGTACCCGGTAGTGGATGTGACCTGGGACGATGCGGCCGCCTATGCCGCCTGGGCGGGCAAGCGCCTCCCCACGGAAGCGGAATGGGAACGAGCCTGCCGCGGCGTCGCCGAGCGCCGCAAATATCCCTGGGGCGAGCGCGCGCCCGAAAAACGCGATGCCCGCTTCGATGTGGTAGACGGCCCCGGCCCGGTCTGCGAAAAGCAGCGCAGCTATCTGGGCCTTTGCGACATCGTGGGCAACGTCTGGGAATGGTGCGCCGATTGGTACGACCGCCGGTATTACGAACAGGCTCCGGATCGCAATCCCCAGGGGCCTCCAACCGGCATGTACCGCGTCCTGCGCGGCGGCTCCTGGGCAGACGAACCCAAGTACCTCACCTGCGCCTACCGCAGTTGGGCCAGGCCCGGCACCCGCAGCCCCAACATTGGCTTCCGCTGCGTCCGGAGCTTCCGCTAGCATCCCGCGGTCGCGGTTCGGTGGCGGAACGGAACCGCGCGCGACAGCAAGCGGACGAACCGAATCATCCGGTCACAGTACTAGCATCCTGGTGCGAGCAACTTATCGCGCCGCTGCACGCAAGCCCAGGCCGCCGACTACATTCTCACGGACAATCTGGACCTGGCTTTCTGGGCGTTAGGAACCTCCGCGTCGCGTTGAACCCGACGCCCGGCGCAGGCGAAATCGAGTACCCTACTGGAGTGCGGGAACTCGGTCTTCGCGAAATCGGCATGAGGTCATGCCTGCAAGGTCTGGTGAATCGCGGCTTCGTCCCCGATTCGGTAATCGATGTGGGAGCCGCGCAAGGCGCGTGGACCTGCATCGCGCTGGAGTTCTGGCCCAAGGCCCGTTACTTTCTCATCGAGCCTCTGGAAGAGCGCCGGCCGGACCTGGAGGCGCTGCGGACTGCCGTACCCTCCGTCGATTTCCTCATCGCCGGCGCCGGGGAACACAAGACCACCCTCGAACTCGGCATCGACCCCGCGCATCTGGACGGCAGCAGCTTTGCCTATACCCGGCTTCAGAGCCGCACCGTCGACGTCGTGCCGCTCGACGATCTGCTCGAAGAAGGGCGCTTTCGGCCGCCGCAGTTTCTGAAACTCGATGTCCAGGGCTTCGAGTTGGATGTGCTGCGCGGTGCCGCGCACACCATGGCCGCCTGCGGCCTGATCTTGCTCGAAGCGGCCTTCTTTCGCTTTCAGCCGAAAATGGCTCTGTTCCACGAGATCGTGGAGTGGATGGCCGCCCACGGGTTCGTGATTTACGAAGTGGTGGACGTGCTGCGGCGGCCGCTCGATGGAGCCATGGGTCAGTGCGATCTGCTCTTCGCCCGCGAGGACCACCGGCTGCGCGCCAATCGCGACTGGTGCCGTTTCGATTGAGACTTACTTCCGGGCGATCAGGACTCGCGACGGATAGAGCGTCTGGCGCACGACGCGGTCCTGCAGGATCTCGAATTCGCTGGCGGAGATCAGTTCCGGTACGCGCCGCTCCACTTGCCGGCCCCAGAAGGCGGGCGCGACCTTCCCGAGCACCTTGTAGATGCTGTTGAAGACCGCGGTGTTCTGGCCGATCAGCACCAGGGCCAGCCGCCCGTTGCGCCCCAGCACCCTGTGAAACTCGCCCACCGTGCGCACGATATCCTCCGCCGAGAGCAGTTCCAGCAGATAGCAGCACACTACCGCGTCAAAGGTTCCATCGCGAAACGGTAGATGCCGCGCGTCCACCGCCTGGCAGTGTGCGTGGGAATCCGGAAATTTCCTGCGGGCATGGCGCTGCGTACGCGCCGCCATGTTGGGCGACAGGTCCACGCCCACGGTCGCTCCCTTGCGATTTGCCCGCAGCAGGCGCCGGAACATCTCACCGGAACCGGTGGCTACTTCCAATACGCGCATCCCGTCCTCAATACCCGACGACTCGATGACGCAGCGGTGGGCTCGGGAATGAAACAGCATCGTCGAGACCGGGTAAACGGCTGCCATCCGGTCGTATACTCGCCGGGTCCGTTCTGCCAGCGTCGAGGGCATGCCGTTAGTGGGCCATGCGGTAATGGAATATTCGAGTTTGTTCAAAGAAAGATCTCCTCAGGTATCGGTGCCGGAACGGAACCGCGCGCGTGAGCAAGCGGACAAACCGTGTCCCCGCATTTTT
>CAZMRK010000399.1:0-10927 GCA_964568355.1 uncultured Solibacteraceae bacterium
CCATTGCCGGTCCTTGGTCCGCTGGAAAACGCCCAGCACCATCTGGGTCAGGAACGGAGGCTGCGACCGGGTCAGGTAATATGTCCGGTTCGCGTTCAGAATCTTGCCGTACTCGCGGATCTCATAGAGGAAGTTATCGGCCAGGTCTTTAGCCAGCGCCACCTCGCCGTCGCGCAGCAATCCTACCTGGATGAAATAGCTGTCCCATCCGTACATCTCGTTGAAGCGGCCGCCCGGCACCACGTACGGCCGCGGCAGGTAGAGCAGGCCGTGCTCCCCCAGGCCCGCCGGATTCTCCGGCAGTCGCCGGATTTCGATGGCGCGCAGCGCGGCAGGCGTCATCTCCCGCTTCAGCCGGCCCTCCACCTGTCCGATATCGGCCGTGCGCGAGACGTACACCGGCCACTTTCCATTGGGAAGCGGGTGAAACTTGGGATCTACGGCCGCCGACGCCAGGTCCGCGGGCGATCGCGTCAGCACCTTCCAGGTGGTCCGGATATAGTCGAGGATCGGCGCGGCTGACCGGCTCGCGCCAACTTGGGCGGCCGCCAGCCCCACCGCTATTGCAGCCAGCGGGAGGAGCCGCCGTGGGATGCCGCTTTTGCGAAGCGCCCTCAAGGCCGAATCTCCACTGCCACACGCGTCGCCGCCGTCGCGCGGCCACTGGCCAGCATCATCGCGATCGTCATCCCAATCCATCCGCCGGTGAAAAATCATCCGCCGGTGAAAATCAAGCCCAGCGCACCGGCGCTTCTTTTGTCATTCTCGGATGGGCGGAGTTATTGGGCAAGTGGCGCCTTATGAAGATTGAGCCGAAATCTACAGCGGGTGTTCCGGCCAGCCTGGCAGGATTAGCGCATGGACCCTCACCGGACATACGCTTTCTCTCCTGCCCCTGCCGCCCGGCGCAATTTCCAGAACGTCGACGAGAGCGTCGACGCTGCGCGCTGAAGCGCACGCTACGATACTTGGCGCTTATTGCCCTTGCTCTCAGCGAACCGCGCCAGCACCAGCAGCGCCGCCAGCAGCACACAGGAAGACAGCAGCGCCATCCCGATTTCGAAACCCCCGGTCGCCTCGCGCAGGCGGCCCATCACGTAAGGGCCGCAAAGCCCTCCCAGCGCGCCGGCCGAGGTAAGAATGGCGACATGCGACGAGCCGGAGCTGGATGGAGACGCGGTCACCAGCGCCCAAAAGCCGGGCGTCCCCGACGTCAGTCCGAGGGCGGCGAGGCACAGCGCGCCCATCGAAAGCCAAAGATTTTCGCCGAGCAGGACGCTCAGCCCCAGCCCGCATCCAAACGTCATCATCGGTATCGCCGTGTGCCACCGGCGCTCCCCCGACTGGTCGGAGGAGAGACTCACCCAGGCTGCCGCAATCAGGGCGCCGATAAACGGCATTGAGGCCATCGCGACCACCACGCTCGAAGGATAGCCGGACATCTTCCGAATCATCATCGGCAGCCACAGGTTGAATCCGTACACGCCCACATTGTCGAGGAACCAGATCGCCACCAGCGCCAGAAACGGGAGGTTGAAGAACGATCCCAAACGGTTCTTCTCCAACCTCGAAGGCGCCGTTCGCTCGCCGGCCAGCGTCTCTTCCAGCCAATTGCTTTCCGCTTCGGTGAGCCACCCGGCCTCGCGCGGCCGGTCTTTCAAAAACAGCATGGTGAGAATTCCCGCCGCCACGGACGGGAGCCCTTCCGCCAGAAAGATCCAGCGCCACCCTGGAATGCCCCACCAGCCTTGGCTGAGGAGCCAGCCCGAAACCGGCGCGCCGATGAGATTGGCGGCAGGCAGGCCAACCGCCAGGGCTCCGATCGCCCGCGCCCGATCCGCTTTGGGAAACCAGCGGCTCAGATAAAGCACGATCCCCGGAAAAAATCCCGCTTCCGCGATTCCCAGGATCACCCGATACCCATAGAATTCGGCGACGCTCTGCATGGTGCCCATCAGCGCCGCGGCAGCACCCCAAACGATCAGCATCACGCCCAGCCAGAACCGCGCGCTTCTGCGCTCCACCAGCCGGGCGCCCGGAATCTCGAACAGCAGGTAGCCCCAAAAGAAAATTCCCGCCCCCAGACCATAGACGGAAGGGCTGAAACCAAGCTGCCGATTCATATCGATCGCGGCAAAGCTCAGATTCACGCGATCCAGGAAGCACAGAATAAACAGGATTGTGACGAATGGAAGAATGCGCCGTGTCAGTTTCGCTCTGACCGCGGACGCAATGGCTTGGGTTTGGAGCAGAGTGCTTTCGATAAGCAGGCATTCTACCGGTGCCGCTATCCGCCAGCAATAGTGCAAAGTAACTAATCAGAAGTGGTTATTGTCGCAAGTATCCTCGCTGGATAGAATTTCGCGGTGCACAAAAGCTTCTGGCCCCTCTTCCTGTGCGTGATTTTCGCAGTAAGTCTACCGGCACAGGATCCTACCGGCAATCTGGAAGGACGAGTTCTCGATCGCAATGGCGATCCGATCTCCGGCGCCAGCGCGACGGTGCGCAACCTGCAAAACGGACACACCCGCTCGCAGCCTGCCGATGCCACCGGCTATTTCCGCTTCTCGCTGCTTCCGGTGGGCAGCTATTCTCTGACCATCCGGGCCGCCCAGTTCGCCACCTACACCCAGGAGCCCATCGACATCCTGATCACCCAGACGGCGCGCCTGGAAGCCAAGCTCGAACTGGCCAGCCTGACCCAGTCCGTCTCGGTCATCGGCGACGTCACCCCCGTCGATTCCGCTACCAACACGCTCGGTAAAACCGTGAGCGGGCGCGAGGTCGTCGATCTGCCCCTCAATGGCCGCAACTTCACGCAACTCGGTCTGCTGCAGACCGGCGTGGCGCCGATCTCTTCCGGGGTCCTCACCCAGGGCGGATCCATGCGCCAGGGCCAGGCATATGCCGTCAACGGCCAGCGTCCGGAATCAAATAACTACCTCCTGGATGGCGCTCAGAATGTGAACCGCGTCGACTCCGGTTTTGCCTTGAAGGTTCCCGTCGACGCCATCGCCGAGTTCCGCATCCTCACCCATACCGCACCCCCGGAATACGGCGGCTTTAGCGGCTCCACCACCAGCGTCGTCACCAAGAGCGGCACCAACCAGTTTCACGGCGCGTTATACGAGTTTCTGCGCAACGATTCCATGGATGCGCGCAACTTCTTCTCTGCCCGGATCGAGCCGCTCAAGCAGAATCAGTTCGGGGGAACCCTCGGCGGACCCTTACAAAAAGATCGCTTGTTTTTCTTCGGCTACTACGAGGGATACCGCAACCGCCAGGGCATTACCCAATCGGCCTCCGTCCCGACTGCGGCGCAGCGCGCAGGCGATTTCTCGGGCCTGCCCGCGCCTCTCCGCGATTTCACGCAAGGCGGCGCCATCATTCCCGGAGGACAGATCTCCCCCAGCCAGTTCAATCCCGTCGCGGTCGCCATCTTGAACCGGTTCTACCCTTTGGGCAACACCACGCCTTCGGTCTACACGGCTACCGAGGTAGGGGAAAACGATCTCGATCAGGCGGGCGGCAAGCTGGACTTCAACCATTCCGAAAAGAGCCAGTCGTTTCTGCGCTATTCCTTCTCCACGGGGTACAACGTGAATCCCTTTTCCGTGCGCGGCTCGGCGCTGCCCGGCTTTCCCGTTCGCGACGACATCACCGGAAATTCAGCGGCACTCTCGAATACGCACGTCTTCTCCCCGACGCTCAGCAACTCCGCGCGGCTGGCGTTCCTCCGGTTTTCGTTCAATTTCGATCAGCGCATCAACCAGCCGACTCCCTCCGAGCTGGGCTTGGGATACGAATCGTCATCGGCGGCCGGCGCCGGCACCCCCTTCTTCAATCTCAGCGGCTACTCGCCGGTCGGCGGAGCCATTACCGGTCCGCGCCTCACGGTGCAGAATACCTACGAATTCGAAGATAGCCTGTCCTGGTTTCACAACCGGCATTCGGTCAAATTTGGCGCCGGCTTCCGGAGGCTTCAGGTCAACGCCACCTACGTGATCGCGCCGAACGCCTTCTTCGTCTACGCGGGCACGTATCCAACCAGCGACGCCTTTGCCAACTTCCTGCTGGGCAAGCCGGTCACCTTCTATCAGGGCGTCGGCGACTTCAGCCGCGGCCTTCGCAACTGGGGGACCGCGGCCTTTGCGCAGGATGAATGGCGCATCAACGACCGCCTCACCATCAACTATGGGCTGCGCTGGGAGATCATCAACCCTAACACCGAGGTCCGCAATCGCCTGAGCACGTTCGTACCCGGTCAGCAGTCCAAGGTCTTTCCGGATGCGCCTCGCGGCATTCTCGTCTCCGGCGACCCCGGAATCCCCGACGGCATCGCCCACACCAACTACAGGGCCCTCATGCCCCGCGTGGGCTTCGCCTTCGATCCGACCGGCAAAGGTCTCTGGTCCGTTCGCGCCTCCTACGGCATCTTCTATGACCCATTCTCGAACGGCGCGAATCTGGCCACCCAGGCGCCCATCAGCTCGGTACCGTGGGGAGAGTTCTTTCAGATCACCGGCACCAATGTGCCTTTCCTCAATCCCTATGCCAACTATCCACACCCGGCGCCGAACACTTTCCTGACGCCCACGACGGCGGTTGTTCTGGACAGCGCGGCCAAGCCGCCATATGCGCAGGACTGGAACTTTTCCGTGCAGCGCGCTCTCCACAAGGACTATCTGCTCGAAGTGCGATACGTGGGCACCAAGGGAACGCATCTCCCCCGGAACGTGGAGGGGAATCCTGCCGTGTACGGTCCGGGAGCAACGGCGGCGAATGCCGACCGCCGGCGGATCTATGCCGATTGCCCGGCCACTCCGGACCCGTGCCGCCTGTCGACCGTGGCCATCCTGCAGTACATCACCAACTCCTCCTACCAGTCCGGGCAGATCAGCCTCTCTCATCGCTACGCAGCGGGATTCAGCTTCAACGTCTCCTACTGGTATTCGAAATCTCTCGACTATTTGTCCTCGGCAACTCTGGCCGGAGCCTCCTCGCAGACCCTGGCCGGCGAGAACGACCTGGCGCAGAACCCCTTCAATCTTCGCGCGGAGCGCGGCCCCTCCCTGTTTGACGCGACACATCGCTTCGTCGCCAGCGGAACCTGGGAGCTGCCGTTCGCCCGCAACAGCCGGGGGCTGGCCCGAACGCTGTTCCACGGCTGGCAGTTGAATACCATCATCACCACCAATTCGGGCACGCCTTTCACGGTCTACGACAGCGCGAACGTCTCGCTGCAACCCTCGGCGCCGCCCATCACCGGCTATTTCGCCAGCCGGCCGAATGCCGTCAGCAATGCCAATGCGGGACCGCACAAGCTGAACGAGTGGATGAGCGCTTCGGCATTCCGCCGCTTGAATCCGGTCACCGAAGCCGGCCAGTTCGGCAACCTGGGCCGCAACACCGTGCGCGGTCCGGGATTCGTAAATGTGGATGTTTCGGCCGTCAAGGACTTTCGTCTGGCCGAATCCGTGAAACTCCAGTTCCGGGCAGAAAGCTTCAACGTCGCCAACCATCCGAACTTCGGCCTGCCGGTCGCCGACATCGCCTCGGCCAACTTCGGCCGCATTCTGCAGGCCGGCCGCCCCCGGCTGATGCAATTCGCGCTGAAGCTTCTTTTCTGAGTGCCACACAAGCGCTTCCCGGCCGGTGTGACCGGGTAGAAGACATTCTACTACCTAAGGTGGTAGAATCTCTTCTACCTGATCGGATGCCCAAGAAGGAAGACCATCAAAACCGAATCGAGTTGTTGCAAGGGACGCTCGACATGCTGATCCTTCGCACGCTTCAATGGGGGCCGCAACACGGGCACGGCATTGGCCTTGCTATTCGGGCGGGATCTGACGAGTTGCTTCAGATCGAGCACGGTTCCCTATACCCCGCGCTGCACAGGTTGGAGAAGCAGGGCTGGCTTGCCTCGGAGTGGAAAATGACCGAGAACCGGCAGCGCGCCAAATACTACCGGCTGACTACCGCCGGAAAAAAGCACCTCGCGGCCGAGCGATCCCGGTGGGGCCAGTTCGTCGGCGCGATCGCGCGGATCATGGATCCGGTCTGAGAGGCTCTTTATGTTCTGGTTCCGCCGGCTGTTTCGCCGCGCCGAGTCTGAGGTCGAACTGAACGAGGAAATCCGGTTCTACCTGGACCAGGAGGTGCAGCTTCGAATCGATCGGGGAGCGTCTCGCCGCGATGCCATCGAGGCCGCGCGGCGCGACTTCGGCAATCTCACCTTGGTGAAGGAAGCGACGCGGCACGCTTGGGGCTGGATGTGGCTGGAGAGCTTATTCGGGGATATCCGCCTCGGCACGCGCATGTTGTGGCGCAGTCCCGCATTCACGGCTGCCGCCCTGCTTTCGCTGACGCTCGGCATTGGCGCCAGTTGCGCCATATTCGGGGTGCTCCACCCGCTTCTGCTGATGCCCTTGCCGTTTCGCGAGGCGGAGAATCTTGTGGCGATCTCTCAGACCCACCCGAGATTGCCCAAAGGCTACAAATCCGGCACATCGCTGGCCGACCTGGCGGATTGGAGGTCGCATAGCGTAGCCTTCGAGGATTTCACGGCATCTGATTGGAGGCGGCACCACCTTCTGTCAGGGGACGCATCTGCAAACATAAACGGACTGCGAGTGGCGTCCAACTTTTTTTCGCTGTTGGGGGTGAATGCGGCACTTGGCCGGACCTTCGCGGAGGACGACTTCCGGCTGCGCCGTAAAGTGGTGGTCCTGAGCCATCGCCTCTGGAGCGGCCGCTTCGCCCGCGACCCTGGCGTGATCGGCCGGACCATCCGCCTCGATGACGAGCCATACGAAATCATCGGCGTCATGCCGCCGGCATTCCAATATCCTCCTGGAGCGCCGCAAGTACCGGGTATGATTTGCCAGACGTGGGAACCGATGGTCCCCAGCAGGACGGAGAGCGCCGACCGCGGCTTTCGCTCGGCGGATGTTTTGGCGCGCCTCCGGCCCGGTTATCGTCTGGCCGCGGCTAAGGCGGAACTGGACGCCGTGCTCGCGCAACTGGCGCAGAAGTACCCGGAAAGCAATGCGGGCTGGACCGCCAATCTTACACCGCTTGCCGACGAAGTGACCGCCGGCGTGCGTCCGGCGCTTCTCTTGCTCGCCATCGCCGTCTTTCTCGTGCTCCTCCTCGCGTGTGCCAATGTTGCCAATCTCTTCCTGGCGCGAGCTGCGGCGCGGCACTGGGAGATCGGACTGCGCGTCGCGCTGGGGGCCGGCCGCCTTCGCCTCCTCTCGCAGTCGATTGTGGAGAATTTCATTTTGGCGGCGCTGGGAGGAGTCCTCGGGCTGATCGGTGCGCATTGGGCTCTGCAAGCCATTGTCCCGTCCTTCCCGCACAGCATTCCCCGCATCGACCAGATCGGCATCCATCGCGCGGCACTTCTCGCCGCAGCGCCTATCTCGTTGGGGACCGCAGTCCTCATCGCCCTGGTCCCATCGCTCGCGTTCCGGCGGTTGGAGCCTGCCCAGGCGCTTCAATCGGGTAGCGGTGGCGCCTGGCTGCCCGGCTCTTTCCGGCTGTCAAACGCGTTCGTCGTGGCCCAGGTGGCGGTGTCGCTCGTGCTTCTGGTAGGCGCCGGGCTGATGATCCGAACGCTGGTCGCTCTCGAAACCGTGGATATGGGATTTCGCCCCGATTCCGTGCTCACGGTGCGCATCAACCCGCCGGGCCATCGATACCGGTCCTGGGAGCAGGTCCACCGGATGCACCGGCAGCTTTTGGAAGAGGTCCAATCTCGGCCGGGCGTCGCTTCTGCGGCCCTGGTCATGAATCTGCCGCTCAGTGGACGGTCTGTCAAAGTGCTGGTGGCCGGTCAATCCTCTGGTCCCGAGCTGCGGGCGGAACGAAACGTTGTGAGCCGCGACTATTTCCGCGTGATGCGGATTCCGCTATGGAGAGGCCGAGTGTTCGGCGAAAGCGATGGCGCCTCATCTACTCCGGTAGTGATCATCAACCGTGGATTGGCCCGGCAATTGTGGCCAGGCGGCGAACCGCTCGGCAGGGAACTCCGCATCGGTGCGGAGTCGCGGACCGTCATCGGTGTCGTCGAGGACGAGAAACACTCGGCCGTCGATCAGGCTCCCGAGCCAAAGTTTTACGTTGCCTACGATCAGGACCGAAGCTCGCATTTTCTGATGAGCATTCTGACCTTCCTGGTCATCCGCACCACCGGCGATCCGCTCCGGCTAGTGGCCCCGGCCCGCCAGGCTGTTTGGGCAGTGGATAAAGCGATGCCCGCCGACGATGTGCAGACTATGCGCCAACTTGTCGACGACTCGATTGCCGTGCCGAGATTTCGGACCATGCTTCTGGGCGTTCTGGCGTTTCTCGCGCTGACGGTTTCGATGCTTGGTGTCTACGGGGTGATGGCCTACTCGGTGAGCCGCCGCCGGCGGGACATCGGCATCCGGATGGCACTCGGCGCCGGGCGTCGCTGCATTGTGAGCATGATTTTGCTCGACGGGCTTCGCCTGGCTCTGATCGGAACAGCACTGGGCCTGGGGCTCTCCGCCGCGCTGACCCGGCTGCTGCAAAGTCAGCTCTTCGGCGTTCAGCCCCTGGATCTCTGGGCTTTCGGCGGCGCGGCGGTCCTGATGCTGACTATTGCCCTCCTTGCCTGCCTGATCCCCGCTTATAGCGCGGCGAGACTGGACCCGTTAACCGCACTCCGGTACAACTAGTTCCGGTGGTCAATTCCATCCTTCACAGGAAGAGAGCAATGTACTTCTGACCGCTGCAACCATCCAATCGACCTGCTACCGCAGCAGGGCGATGCGCGCAAAGAGCCCGGTGGTGTCGCTGTAGTGTGTCTTGTTCTTTCCGTAGCCGCAGGCGAACGTGATTGTGTCGCGCGCCTTCAGCTCAATCTCGCCGGAATAGGCCGCTGCCGGTCTCGCTCCCTCGACCTTGTGGAAAGCCGGATCTCCTCCGTACCCTTCGATTTCCGCGTCGAATAAGGAAGCCGCATTGTGCAGGACATGCACATCGGTGGAGGAAAGTCCGAAGTGAATTCCGGAAAACTGCGCCGTGATGCTGTATTTGCCTGCTTGGGGAGCGGTAAAGCGGATCAGGCTATATTGACCGCTGTTGCTGGCCTCCATGGCAACTTCGCCCGCTCGCGCGGCCCAGCCGTTGCTGGAACCGTACTGCGTCTGTCCCGTGGCATTGTAAGCGATGTAGGGATAGTAGCCGGAACCGGGCTGATCCGCCTTCTGGGGATGCCAAAAGCCAATTTTGCCAGCCATCGCTGAGTACGTGACCGCTCGAAACTGAGAGGGATCGAGAGAATTGCTGGCGGAATAACCGTACTGCCAGGAGCCGTTTGGATTCGATTTCAGGGAAAAGTCGACGGAAAGGTCAAAGACCGTAGCGGCCGCACTGATCAGGCAAATGATGAACAGCAGACCCACGATGCGCACGGCTTTACGATATACCATCCCGGGTCAATCCTCGCGATGCGACGTATCCGGCCACTGGAAGCAGAGGCAATATCCATCCGGGTCGCGAAGGTACATCTGCTTCATGCCATATCCGGTAACCACTGGTGCCTGCACCTTCACCCCCTTGCCGCGCAATTCCTCATACGCCGCGTCCACATCCGGACACCCGAGAAACAGCCCCGTGTCCTCATGCGTGGCCGTGCGCGCGACGTCCCGTTCCGGCGGACGCTCGTCATCGAACTCATAAGCTGTATTCAGCATCAGCTCGGCATCGCCCAGCCGCAGCAGAGCCCAATGAAAACGATCCTCTCCCAGCACCTGCGAAGTGCTCACCACTTCGAACCCCAGCAGGTCGCGATAGAACCGCACCGAGGCCGGCATATCGTAGACCTGCAGCAACGGAGTCAATCCGCGCGCATCGAGCGCCACATCTCCCCCTCTCGCAGACTCTATCCTACTCGCATCGCCGACATGGGATCGATCCGGATGGCCCGCCGTGCCGGCAGGTAGCTTCCCGCGAGGGCGATGAGCAGGAACAACAACGCCACGCCGCTATAAGCGGGCAGATCGGTGGCGCTCACTTCGAATAGAAGACTCTTCATCACTCTGGTCAGCGCGGCAGCGGCGCCGAGACCCAGCAAGACCCCGGCGAGCGCCAACGTGAGCCCCTGCCCCACAATCCATCGCAGAATCTGCGCTTCCTGGGCTCCTAACGCACGCCGGATTCCCAACTCCCGCGTCCGCTTCGCCACCTGATACGTGATCAGACCGTAAATCCCCACCACCGAGAGCAGCACCGCCACGCCTGCAAAGATCCCCAACAGCTTCAGGATGAGCCTTCGCTGTCCCCCCTCGGCCTCCATGAGGCCTTCCATGGTTTGGACCTCGGAGATTGGCTGATTGCGATCGATCGCCAGCACCTGGGCGCTGACCGCGCGGGCGAACCCCACTGGATCTCCCTGCGTTCGCACCGCAAACATGTTGGCTGCAAGCGGGTTCTGCGCATAAGGCCGAAACACACCCGGCAGCGGATCCAGACCGAGCGCCTGGCGCGTATCCGCCACCACGCCCACCACTTCTACCGGATCCGTCTTTGCTCCGATCAGAACGCGTTGGTGCACCGGGTCCAACCCGTTCGGATATGCCGGCCAAAGCACGCGTGCAAGGCTTTCGTTAACGACTGCCACGCGTGGAGCGCTGCCGGTATCGTGTTTCGTGAACTCCCTCCCACGCCTCAACGGAATCTCCATGGTCTGAAAATAGGATGGGCTGATCATCTGAATCACCGCGAGAGGTCGCCGGTTGAGCAGTGCTGGAGGCTGCTGCTCAGGTTGCACGGGAGTCTTCGCAAAGCCGGTCATCGGCAGCGTTAAGGCGGTAGCCGCGCCCAAAACCCCGGGAAGTGACTCCACACGGCGCACCAGCTCATTGACAAACGCAGTCTTCTTCTGATCCGTGTCATA
>CAZMRK010000400.1:0-14191 GCA_964568355.1 uncultured Solibacteraceae bacterium
CGAATTCGTGGCCCGCGTGCAGTACCGCATCCCACACGCTCTCGGCATATTCCCGGCTCACCAGCAGCCGAAATGCCGGCAGGCTGCCCAGGTCGCGCCGCAGCAGGATCGTATGCACGTGGGCGAGCCCCGCTTGCCCGCATCCGCCGTCCGGCAGGACCGCTTCGGAAACATTCAGCGACGTGAGCTTGCGCAGTACCTGGCGGCTCTCGGGACCGGCCAGCAGCAACGCCGCATAGACGGAGGTCACTTCCGTGCACGAAGCCGCCGCCTGGAGCTGTTCCAGCACCGCCGCGCGCCCGGCCGGATCGCAGGTGACCAGGTAATGGCTTCTGCCAAGCTTCCAGCAGTCCGCTCCGGAGACCGGGGCCGGCGCGGTCTCCAACCCCTTGAGATCGAACTTGGCCAGCCAGCTTACGTCGGCCAGTCCGGCGCCGCAGCGCACCGCGGCAGCCTCTCGCGCGGCCCCCGAGAAAGACTCCGGAATCTCCCAATCCTGGAAAACGGCGAAGCGCGCGCCCTTCCGCTGATGTGTTGGAAATAAGGCTGAGTGCTTGATCTCTCCCCCCTACATGCGCAGACGCGCACCCTCCGGGTCGTAAAACGGCTGCTCGGTCACCACCGCACGCAAAGGACGGCCTTGCACGCGAATCTGAATCTCGGTCCCCTCGCGCGCCTGCCCGGCGGCCACCCAGGCCAGCCCGATCGCCTTTCCCTTATGCGGCGAATATCGCGAGCTGGTAACGCGGCCCGCCGGGCGGCCGGAGGAGACCACCGCTGACCCATCCTCGGGCACACCGTCTTCCTGCATCACGAAACCGACCAGCTTTTCGGCGGGCTGCGCTTCTGCCGCCCGGCTCAAGGCCGTCTTCCCGATGAAGTCATCCTTCTCCAACTTCACCGTCCAGGCCATCTCCGCCTGATACGGGCTGGTCAGGGCATCGGTGTCGACACCGACGATCACGTGCTTCTTTTCCAGGCGAAGGAGGCGCTGCGCCTCCACGCCGAACGGGCGGATATCGAACTCCTTGCCGGCCTCCAGGAGAGCCGTCCACAAATCCTCGCCCGACTCGGCCGGCGCGTGGATCTCCCAGCCGGTCTCGCCCACGAAGCCGATGCGCATCAGGATCGCCGGAATGCCCGCGACGTTCGCCTGCCGGCTCGCCATGTAGGGAAATGCCTTGCTCGCAAGGTCCAAACCGGTGAGCTTCGCCAGCACCTCGCGCGCCTTTGGTCCCGCCAGGTTCACCGCAGCCAGCCCGCCGGTCAGATTGGTGACGTGGACATCCCATCCCGTTCCGGCCAACCACCAGTCCAGCCACTGCTGCACGAAGTCCAGGTTCCCTGTCGTAGTGGTCACGAAATACTGGTTCTCGCCCAGCCGCGAGATGGTGCCGTCGTCGAGCATGATGCCGGCTTCATCGCAGATCACCGAATAGCGCACACGCCCCGGCCGCAGGTCCGAAAAACGGTTGGTATAAACCTTATCCAGCAGGCGGCCGGCATCGCTGCCTTTCACGTCCAGCTTGCCCAGGGTGCTGACGTCGATCAGCCCCACCCGCTCGCGCACCGCCCGGTATTCGGCCCGCACCGCCGCTTTTTCGCCGGCCGCATCCGCCGTCCGATAGTAGCGCGGCCGTTTCCACTCGCCCATGTCGAGCCAAACCGCCCCCAGAGCGTCGTGCTGGTAGTGCATCGGCGTCCGGCGCACGGGGTGATGCCGCGGCCCGGCCAGCGCGCCCAGCGTCACAGAAGGTGTCGGAGGCCGCGCCGTCGTCGTGCCGGTTTCGCCCATCGTGCGGCCGGTGTGATGCGCGCAGATGCCGATCGCCGGCAGTTGGCACATGCGCCCCTGGCACGGTCCCATGGTCGTGGTGGTATAGCGCTTCAGGGTCTCGATCTGGTCGAAGCCTTCGGCGATTCCGTCTTCCAGATCCTTCGTGGAAACATCCGAACAGAAACAGACGAAGTTCCGCTTGCCGGATGGCACGCCGGCCGGAGGAAGCGGGACGGCCGGAACCAACCCCGCGCCGCTGACCTGCCCGACGGCTTTCACCTCCGGCGGCAGGTCCACCGGCAGGAAGGCCCCTTCCCGCTCGCTCCATTCCAGCCGGCCCCCGGCCTGGGTCAGCAGGCCGGCATCCGGCACCAGTTGGCCGCACACCACGATCAGATCGCAGGCAATCGGCCCACTGCGCGATCGGACCCCTTCGACTTTAGCCGAGCCCACCGCCCCCTCGACACTCTCCGGAGCCAGCACGGCCGCCACTTCCACACCACCGCCGCGCAGATCTTCGGCGAGTTCATTCGCGCGCGCACCGCTTCCCACGACCACCGCGCGCTGCCCCGGCCGAACACCATGCACGAACAGCAGGCGCCGGGCACCGCTCGCCAGCAGGATCCCCGGCAGGTCGTTGTTCTCGAACGGCAGCGGCGTCTCGTAGGCACCGGTCGCGATCACCACTTCCCTGGCCCGCAGGTGCACCAGCCGTTCGTGCGCTCCGGCGTGAGGCTGGATCTGCAGCACGCCCAGCAGCCCGCCCTCGTAGAGGCCGAAGACGTACGAGCGCTGCAGCAGCACGATATAGGGATGAGCTTTCAATTCCGCCAGCGGCAACGATCCCACGCCATCCTTGCTATAGCGCAGATGCCCGCCCAACTCCGGCTGATCATCGACCAGCGTCACCTGCAAGCCCCGGCCCGCTGCTTCGAGCGCCGCCGCGATCCCCGAAGGCCCGCCGCCTACTACGGCGACTTCCGCCTGCTGAAATGCATGCTCATATTCGCGCGCCGGAGTGTCCGGAGAGGGCACATCGCCCAGCCCTGCCGCCTTGCGAATCCATGGCTCCGCGGCGTGCCACACGGAAGGGTTGGTGAAGGTCTTGTAGTACCACCCTACCGGCATCAGCGCATCGAAATACTGCGATGCCGCAAGCCAATCCTGTTCCAGCGACGGGTAGGCATTCTGATGCTTCACCTGCATGCCTTCGCGCACGGGCGTGACGCAGGTGCGCACATTGGGCACGCCGTCCACATTCATCATGCAATTCGGGCAGCGGCCCGAAACGCACAGCAGCCCGCGCGGCCGGTGATATTTGAAGCTGCGGGTGAACACCCGCCGCCCGGCGCGGTACAGCGCGGACGCGATCGTATCGCCGGCCTCGGCGTTCACCGGCTGCCCATTGAAGAAGAATCGGCTCACCGGGCTCTCTCCCCGGGGTAGAAGGTCTCCCGCACCTGATTGGTGCGCGTGTTGCGCACGGCCTGGAACCACTGGCGGCAGCCGGAGCGGTGATACCACCATTCGGTCTGCTCGGCGGCGGAATTGGCCCGGACATAGGTATAGTCCAGCCACTCCGCTTCCGCCGCTCCCGGCGCGGGCCGCTGTTTCACCTCACCCCCGAAACGGAATTCGTAGACACTGCGATTTCCGCAGTGAGGGCAACGCACGAGAAACGACATTATCTTCCAAAGACCTTCCTGGTTCCTGCCAGCGGGATGCCGCAGATGGCCGATGCTTCCATCGAAAGCGCGGCCATATCCTCCGGCTCCAGGTGGTGGATATCCGATTTGCCGCAGGCGCGGGCCAACATCTGGATCTCCAGCGTCATGGCACGCAGCAGATTGCTGACCCGCTCGGCGCCCTCCTCGATATCCAGGCGCTTCATCAGCTCCGGATCCTGCGTGGTGATGCCCACCGGGCAGCGGCCCGTATGGCAATGGTGGCAGTGATACGGTTCTGTCCCCAGCGCATGGTAATCCTCGACGTGCAATGGCCGGTTGCAATTCAGACCGATCAGAGCCGCCGTCCCGATATACACCGCGTCCGCGCCCAGCGCGATGGCCTTGGCGGCATCGACTCCGTCGCGAATCCCTCCGGCAATGACCAGTTGCACTTCGCCGTACAATCCGCAGTCCTCCAAAGCCGCGCGCGCCTCGCACACCGCCGCCAGAGTCGGAATCCCGGTATGCTCCTGCAGGATGGCGGGCGAAGCGCCGGTGCCGCCCTCCATACCGTCCACCACGATCACGTCGGCTTTGGCCTTGGCGGCCAGCTTGACGTCGTCGAACACGCGGCTCGCGCCCATCTTGATGAAGATCGGCACCTGCCAGTCGGTGGCCTCGCGCAACTCTTCCACCTTGATGATCATGTCGTCCGGACCCAGAAAGTCCGGATGGCGCGCCGGGCTGCGCTGGTCCACGCCTATTGGCAGATCGCGCTGCCTGGCAATCACATCGGAGACCTTGGAGCCCAGCAGCAATCCACCCGTGCCCGGCTTGGCGCCCTGCCCGATGGTCAGCTCGATGGCGTCCGCCATGCGCATGTGATGCACGTTGATGCCGTAGCGCGAAGGCAGCACCTCATAGATCAGCGTGCGGCTGTTCTCCCGCTCCGCCATCAACATGCCGCCGTCCCCGGTGGTGTTGGAGGAGCCCACTGCCGCCGCTCCCTTTGCCAGGGCCACCTTGGCATTGAAGGAAAGGGCGCCCCAGCTCATTCCGGTGATCATCACCGGGACATCGAGCTCCACCGGCTTCCTGGCGAAGCGCGTCCCCAGCACGGTTTTGGTCGAGCACTTCTCCCGATACCCTTCGAGCGGGATGCGGGTCAGCGAACACGGCAAAAACGTCAGATCGTCAAACGAGGCCCAGCGCCGCTCGCGCAGCGTGCCATATCCGCGAATACGATAGAGGCCCGACTCTGCTTTGGTCTGTATGTCTTCGATGACGCCAGGCTGAAATACGCCGCTGGCTTGCAGTACCGACATCCCTAGAGGGCCTCCTGCCAGATTTTCCACTCGCGGTGGTCGAAATTCCAAAGCTTGCGCCCCGCCACCACCTTTTTGAAGTCGCGCGCAGCCGGTTTGTCCTTACGAATCGCTTCCGGGAGGCAACCGAGCGAGGTCTCCAGGAGCGCAATGTCCTCGGAGGTCAATTCGGCCTGCACGGCATCGGTGCCCAGTTCAGCGATGCGGCCACCGACAAAGCAGACCGTGGCGTACATGGAGTCGCCGAACGCTTCTCCGGCATCCCCGCACACCACCAACGTGCCCTTCTGGCCCATGAAGCCGGCCATGTATCCGCAATTGCCGCCCACCACCACGAGTCCGCCCTTGATCGAAGCGCCCAGCCGCGCCGCGGCATCGCCGTGAATCACGACGGTACCGCCACGAATCGCCGCCGCCGCGCCGTTACCGGCATTGCCCTCAACGACCACGCGGCCGCCCATCATGGATTCGGCCAGCCCCCACCCCGCGCTGCCCGCGACCTCTACCGCCGGCCCGTCGATCAGCCCCGCGCAGAAATATCCGGCGCTGCCCTCGATCCGCACGGTCGCGCTCCGGCCGGGCCCGGTCAACAGCGCCACGCCCAGGTTATGCCGGGCCGCCGGATTGCGAAGCACAATCTCGCCGATGCCTTCCTGGAGATATTGTTTGATCTGTGCGTTGATTTCGCGCGTAGGGCGATCCAGGCAATCTATCTCTGCCATACACGCCATTCCTTCACCTGCGCCTCTCTCACGTTGTAGTTCCCCTCCACTGCCCGACGCAGGGCCACTTCTTCGGTGGCCACCGCTACGAACCGGTCCGTTTCCGCGTACACCAGCGGCTTGAAGGCGAACGGGTCTTTGACGAAGCCGAACTCATTGGCCGTCGCCGCCAGGCAACTGAAGGAGCCGTCCAGTTCCCGCAGCATCGACGAAAATGCCTCGGCCAGTCCCCCGCCCTTCGAGAGCTGCTGCGCGAGGTAGATGGAAATGATCTCGGAATCGTTCTCGGTGTAGAAACGCACGCCGCGCTGTTCATAGCGCCGCCGCAACTGGTGATAGTTGGTGATATGCCCGTTGTGCACAATTGCCAAGTCCGGCCGTCCGTGGGCCCAGAACGGCTGCGAGTGGCTCAGGTCCACCCGCGATTCGGTGGAAAGCCGGGTGTGTCCCAACCCGTGTGTTCCATGGAACCCGGAGACTCCGTAAGAATGGTCCAGGTTCTCGGGCGAACCGACCTGCTTCACGATTTCCAGCTTTCGCCCGATACTGACCACCTCGACTTCCGGACCGAGCGCCTCGATCTCCCGCACCAGCCGGCCCACATCCACGGCCTGGTCGATTTCGAAGCGAAGGTAGGGGCCGGTGGCCGATACCCCGTAAACGCTGCCACAAGCTTCCGCGGCGCGCGCCACCTGGTCCGCACGCTCCGGAAACTCACCGTGATCGCCCAGTTTGACGCGCACGATGTAGCGGCCGCTCTGGCCATCTCCGAAGATCGCCACGCCTGCCGAATCGGGCCCACGGCAGCCCAGGGCATTCAGCATGCCCAGAACCGTGCATCCAACGGGGACGTGTTCGTCCGCGGTCTTGTTGAAATACCCTGCAATGCCGCACATAGCTGAGCCGGAGGGTTCCTATGGTATCGAGTCTGATGCCCGCGAGACAAGTCGATCTTTACGCCTTCGCCAAATTTCTGCTGCGGCGCGATTTGACGGGAAGATGAATAGAGTATTAAGATTCAGGATGTCCCGGTGGTGATGCCAAGCTGCTTTACCGCCCTAGAATCAATCCCCGTCCTCTCAATTCATTTTCAGTCCTGATCAACAATTGCCATCCCCCGTTCGGCGGCGCTGGAGTGGAACAGTGAATCAATCGCAAACGACGTTCACAGAAACTCGCGAGATGGATGCATTGCACATGGATCTGATGGAACTGGAATCACCGGTTGAACCGGAAAGTCCTGCCAACATCCCGGTTGGCAAGAATGATTCCGTTCGCCTGTATTTGAGGGAGGCGGCGGCCGCGCCCCTGCTCACCCGCGACGGCGAGGTGGATCTGGCACGCCGCATGGAAGCCGGCAGGCTTCAGGTGCGCAAGGCGCTCAGCCGTTGCAGCCTCGTCCAACGGGCGATCATCGAATTGTCCGCACAGGCTCGCAGAGGCACGGTACGGCTGGAAAGTTTCCTGGATCTGACCGATACCACCGGCGCAGCCGTGCGCCGGACGATGAACGAACTGCTGCAGCTCTTCCGGCAGCGAATCGAGCTTCTGGAGGAACGCCAAGCGCATTCTTCCGCCATGGTGCGCCTCAATGCCCGCACCGCGCTCCTGATTCGCCGCCTTCCGCTTCACACCAGCCTGTGGCAGGAATTCGCCAGCGAACTGCGCCAGGCGGTGGAAGCGCTCAACTATCTTTCCGGATCCAAAGGCGGCAGCACCGATCCGGCCCTCGCCGGCGAGGCACAGGCGCACCTTTACCGCACCTGGGCACTGGTCCGCCGCGGCGAGCAACTCGCCGAGCATGCCAAGAAAGCGCTGGTGGAAGCCAACTTGCGCCTGGTCGTCTCCATCGCCAAGAAATATATGGGCAAAGGCCTGGATCTGCTCGACCTCATGCAGGAAGGCAATCTCGGGCTGATGCATGCCGCCGACAAGTTTGCTTATCGACTCGGCTATCGATTCTCCACCTACGCCACCTGGTGGATTCGCCAGGCGATCAGCCGCGCCATCGCCGACCAATCGCGGGTAATCCGCATCCCGATTCACATGAGCGAGCGGATCAACAAGCTGGAGCGCACCATTCGCGACCTGGAGGCCGAGCTTTGCCGCACGCCCACGGACGAGGAAATCGGCGTCCGCACCGGTCTCACGATTGAAAAGGTTCGTGGGATGCGCGGGATGCTGCATGGCCCGCTCTCGCTCGAACGGCCAGTCGGCGGGGACGGCGACCTGCTGCTCGGCGACGTGCTGCCGGATCGCTGGATGGAGATGCCGCTCGATTCCGTTCGAAAAGGCAGGGTGCGCGAAGAGATTATGGGCATTCTCCAGACCCTGCCTCCCCGGGAAGCCAAGGTCATCTGCATGCGCTTCGGCATCGACGACGATCACGAGCACACGCTCGAAGAGATCGGCGAGAAGTTCGAAGTTACCCGGGAGCGCATCCGGCAGATCGAAAACCGAGCCCTGCGCAGCCTTCGCGCCCCCTTCCGCGCCCGCAAACTGAGAGCGCTGATGTAGCAATCCGGGAGTTGGAAACGGGGAGGGCTGCGTTATGACACCGGCCCTTAGGGGCCCGCGCCGTAGCCGGCCCACAAGTGACCGGAGATTTACCGGCAGAAGGATCCTCCTTTCTAGCTTCGTAGGGCAAACCGGGGACAGGCATGAATTTCGCAAATGCGGCGAAATTCATGCCTGTCCCCGGTTTGCGGCGTCGTTTCACGCTAGAAAACAGATCATCGCATCCGTATAGAATTTGGCGGGCCGGCACAATTCGGTGATTCAGTCCCATTTTCGGACACCAAAGTCTGCTACCAGGCAACCAGCACTGACGCAAATTCTTCATAGCAAAAGATTTGTCATCGTACGCCGGGTGGCAATCCGCGTGCCGATAACTCATGACTATGTCCGGCTTCCTCCAGGATCTTCGCTACGCTCTCCGTCTCTTCGGCCGCAATCCTGGCACGACCGCTGTCGCCGTGCTCTCTCTTGCCCTCGCCATCGGTCCCAATTCCATGCTTTTTAGCGTGGTGGACCGGATGTTCCTTCGCCCCACCACCATGGAAGGCATCGAGAACGTTTACTTCGTCTAACTCAAGACCGCGCAGGCGGACGTCTGGCGCAACCCTACTTATGCCGATCTACCGCAATATCAATCGGCTCTTGACGGCCTTGGCGACTGCATTGCCGCATCGGGTCATGGCGCCGTTCTTGGTGGAGGCGCCGGCGCTCCCGAGTTGGTCGGCCAGAGCGCGGTTTCCGGCAACTATTTCACGGTTTTTGGGAGCCATGCCGCGCTCGGCCGTACCCTTGTCGAATCCGATCAGAGCTATGAAGGTGCGCCTCCAGTCTACATCAGCAATTCGCTCTGGCAGCGGCGGTTCTCTTCCGATCCGGACATCGTCGGGAAGAGCATCATCATCAGTTTCCAGCCATACCGCGTGGTCGGCGTGGCGCCTCCGGATTTTCGCCCGCTGATCCAGAGCCTCATCCCCGGTGATATCTGGACGCCTCTCACCGCGGAAGATCCACGCTTGCGCGCCAAACTGATCGTAAGCCTCAGTGTTCGCCTCCATCCTGGCGTACAGCGCGAGCAGGTGGAGGCCGCTCTCACTTCGGTTGCATCCGTGGCGCCCGGTAATCACGGTGTCGTCGCAGTACTGCGGGCTGCCGCTGATCGCGGCCGCATGATCATGGGCACACTCATCCTGGCGCTCGTCAGCCTCGTGCTCCTGATCGCCTGCGCCAATGTCGCAGGTGTGCTGCTGGCTCAGGGCGAAGCACGACGCCGGGAGTTCGCCATGCGACTCGCCCTCGGTGCCGATCGTGCCCGGCTCCTGCGCCAACTCCTGGTCGAAACCCTGCTGCTCTCGTCGATCGCCTCTGCTCTTGGCCTGCTGCTTTCCGAATGGCTGCTAGGCCTCATTCCCGCTTTGACTCCCTCGCTCCCCGTGCGATTCGACCTGGGCCTCCGCATCGACGGCCGCGTTCTCACATACACCCTACTGCTCTCATTCATCACGACCCTTGCCGCCGGCTTGCTGCCCGCCCTCCGCTTCTCGCGCCCCGACCTGATACCCGCGCTCAAAGGGGAACCCGGCGTTCTTTCCCGATCCTGGTTCCGCGGCACACTCATCGTCGGCCAGATTGCGTTCGCACAATTCCTGCTCCTCGGTACCGGACTCCTGGTCCGCACCTACCTTCAGATGGAGCGCGTCCGCCCAGGGTTCGATCCCGACCGCCAGGTTCTCTTCGCGATCGTGATTCCCAATAGCCCCCAGCCCCTCACTGACCATTTCGGTCTGCAGGATCAACTACGCGCTCTGCCCGGCGTTCGTCGGGTGACCGTCGTGCAAAATCCTCCCCTCAGCGGCGACGGTGGTGTTCCACGGCAACTCACGATCCCCGGACTCCCCGATCCTGTCGGAATTCAGGGCAATGGGGCCGGTCCCGAATACCTTACCGCCATCGGTTCCCGGATTCTTCGCGGCCACGACTTCACCGCTTCCGAACCCGATTCCTCGGTAATCGTCAATGAGCAGATGGCCCGCCGCTACTGGGGGGATCCCTCTAACGCCCTCGGCCGTTTCTTTCAACTCGACGGCCGCCAACGCCAGGTGGTCGGCGTCGTCGAAACCGGCAAGTACAACATGCTGATCGAGGATGCCGCGCCATACTTCTACTACTTCACCCGTACCGCCAGTTTTGTCGTCATCGAAGCCGCACCCGGACAAACCGCCGCCTCTCTTGCCCCTGCCGTGCGCGAGGCCGTCCACCGCAAAGCGCCCGGCCTGACCGTCCACTCGATCAACACACTCCAGCAGCAGATGTCGATCCCACTCTTCGCCTGGCGCGCCGCCTCCGGCCTGTTCGGTGTCTCCGCCCTGCTCGGCATCTTCCTCTCGGCCGTCGGTCTATATGGTGTGGTCTCCCATTCCGTCACACGCCGCACACACGAAATCGGCGTTCGGATGGCTCTTGGGGCCCGCCCTAGCGACGTCTGGAAGCTCGTCCTTGGCCATGGCCTCCTCATGGTCGCCGGCGGCGCGGTCGTTGGTACCGCCGTAGCGGTGGCGGCCGCACGGCTAGTAGCACGCGCGCTTTATCATGTCAGCCCAGCCGATCCCATCGCGATCTGCGGTGCGCTCCTGACCGTCGCTCTCGTGGCATTGCTGGCATTGCAGCTCCCTGCACGCCGTGCCACCCGCGTCGACCCCATGACCGTACTGCGAGACTGAAGCGCCGTTACAACTTAGTTTAAGTGCTTGATTATCCCAGTAGACTAAAGGGCGCGCCAACAGAGTTGGGCTCCCATGGAGGCCAGCCAGAGCGAGAGGCCGATGCGCAGGGGACGGGACGGCAGGATGGCGGAAAGATTCGCCCCCGCGAACGCTCCTATAAGGCCCCCGGCCAACAGCTTGACGAGCATGGCGCTGTCGTTGTGTCCGGCAAATACGTGAAAACCTCCGCCCACCAGTGAAACGACCAAGCCAAAAAACATGTCCGTCCCAATGACCTGAGCGGGGGTCAGCGCTGTAAAATTCAGCAACACCAGCGATCCCAGAGCGCCGGCGCCGGCCGAAGAGAAGCCTACTTCCGCTCCAATGCCGGCAGCGATCCAGGGGAGCCAGTGCGAACGGTCGCGGTTGACGACCTCCTTGTGGTTGCGCGCCGCGCGGAAGAGGTTGTACAACGCCATGCTGACGATGGTCGAGCCAAGCAGCAGAAACAAAATGTTTTCGTGCTTTCTCGCGTCCAACATCCCGATCAGGAAAAAGCCCGCCAGCACGCCCGGAACTCCGCCCAGGCAGAGCAACAGGAGCGTCCGGAAATGGACCTGCCGCCGCCGGAGATACAGAGGCATTACCGCCAGTTTGATGACTGAGGCGAATGCCAGAGCCGTGCCGACGCTAACCGCTGCAGGCGTGTGGAAAAAGAGGATCAAAATCGGAGCGGTCAGAGATCCGGCGCCCACTCCGGTAAGTCCTACCGCCAGCGCAATGAGAAAGCCGATGAGGTATTCCATGCGGGACGCCTCTAGTCTATCATGTCGATCGGGTCCCATGTAATGAGGAATCCTTCGACTGTCGGTTTCACCTCTATGCAGATAGCGCTACTCTAGAGATAGAACAGCCCGTGCGAACCATCTCGAAAAAGACGAAATATGGCCTCCAGGCCCTGGTTGCTCTGAGCCGCCGCTACGGCGAAGGCCCGGTCCTGATCGCCACGGTGGCCAAAGAGGAAGCCATTCCGATCAAATTTCTGGAGTTGATTCTGCTGGAGTTGCGCAACTCCGGCGTGGTAGAGAGCAAAAAGGGCCGCCATGGCGGCTATCAACTCAGCCGTCCTCCTTCGGAAATTACCATTGGCTCGGTCATTCGCAAGATGGAAGGTCCGCTGGCCCCCTTACCCTGCGCCAGCGAGACCGCCTACCGTCCGTGCGAGGAGTGCAGGGACGTGGAACAATGCGGAACGCGCATCGTCATGCGAAAAGTCCGCGATGCGGTAGCCGATATTCTGGACAAGACCACGCTCGCCGACGTGCTTCAGCAGGTAGGGGAAGTCAAACGCAGCCAGGATACGGGCGAAGCGCTCATGTTTTACATTTAGGGCTTCGGCGGGGACGATTTCGGTTGACAGGGCCGCGGGCGGCAGCCTATAACAACCACATTGATTCCCACGGCAACTTCTTCCGCCCCCGCGCGCGCACCAGAACTCCAGCGCGCCCTCAGTCTGTTTGACGCCGCCTGTATAGTCGTCGGCACCACCATTGGCGTGGGGATCTTCCTTGTCCCCGGTTCGATCGCAAGAGCCCTTCCCTCGGTACCCCTGATTCTGGCCACCTGGGTGGCGACGGGCATCATCTCCTTTTTCGGCGCACTCGGATATGCCGAACTAGGCGCGATGATCCCGGAATCCGGCGGCCAGTATGTCTATGTGCGGGAGGCCTACGGTCCGCTCACCGCGTTTCTCTGCGGCTGGGTGTCGTTCCTGATTGTGCAATCCGGCTCGATCGCCGCGGTCTCGGTGGGATTCGGCATCTATCTTTCGTACCTGCTGCCGCGCGTGCCCGGCGTGGTTTATTGGGCTCCCGTGGCGGTGATTGCCTTGTTTACCCTGATCAACTACCGTGGGGTCCGCTCCGGCGCACGCACGCAGAACCTGTTCACCGCGCTGAAAGTAGGGGGCTTGCTGACGCTGATTGCCAGCGCCTTCCTCCACACCGGGGCTCCAGCGGTTTCGGCGCCCATGACCACGCCTCTGACCGTAAACGGGCTGGTGGTGGCCATGCTGGGCTGCTTTGTCGCCTACGACGGATGGCAATACGTGGCCTTTGTAGCGGGCGAGATCCGCAATCCCAAGCGCAACATTCCGCTCTCCCTGGCGCTCGGAACCGGCGTTGTTATCCTGTTCTACCTGCTCGCCAATCTGGCTTATTTCCGGGTCCTGCCCCTGGCGCAGGTAGCGGCGAGCGAGCACGTAGCGGCCACCACGGCGGAACACACGCTGGGGGCTCTGGGCGCCACGCTGATTGCGCTGACCATCGTCTTCTCGAGCGCCGGAGCCGCCAACGGCGCCATTCTCACCAGCCCGCGCCTATACTTCGCGCAAGCCCGCGACGGCCTGTTCTTCCATCGCATGGCACAGATCCATCCGCGCTTTGGAGCGCCCTCTTTCGCCATCCTGGTCCAAGGAATTTGGGCCAGCCTTCTGGCGCTAAGCGGCTCTTACGAAACCATCGTCTCCTACGCGCTGTTTGCGATGTGGCTGTTCCATGGGATGACTGTTTTCGGGGTGATTCTGCTGCGCCGCCGCGACCCGGACCGCCCGCGCCCCTACCGCATGTGGGGGTACCCTCTCTCGCCGCTGCTCTTTGCCCTCTTTGCCGGATGGCTGGTAGTGAATACCTTCGTCAGCCGACCGGGCCCCTCCCTCGCCGGTACCGTCATCATCACGGCCGGCATCCCGATCTACTATTTCTGGAAAAAGCGGGCGGCCTGAAAATTTGTCTTTTTCGGGTAACTTCCCGATCCTCCGAGTCGCCCTTCGGAGTCTGGTGTTTTCTTTGAATATGCTTCGTGGTTTGTTGTTTGCCGGCCTTTTCGCCATCTGGCTGCCACAGGTTTGCCTGGCCGGCGATGATGTCAAGCTGGCGGAAGAGCACCCGGCCCAGCCCGATTTTCGAGTTCGGGCCAATGTTTTCCTCAAGAAACTGGTCAGCCCTCAGGCAGTTCTCGAAACGATACCGGGGACCCTGTTCGACCAGGCCCGCAACTTTCCGGAAGACTGGGGACGAGGTCCGGACGGCTTCGGCAAGCGCTTTGCTTCGCAATACGGCCAGTTTGTGATCAGTGAGCTCATCGTCAGCGGCGTCTCCGCCCTGCACCACGAAGATCCGCGCTATTTTCCCTCCACGGACAAAGGGGCGTGGAAGCGAGCCAGGCACGCTATCGCCAGTACCTTTGTCTGCCGCAACGTGAGTGGAGGCAACACCGTGGCCCTATCGGTGCCGGCGGGCGTCTTTGGAGCCTGGGCCATCGCCACGCGCTGGAGCCCGCCGGACGTACAGGGGGGCGGCTCGATCCTGAAGTGGGGCAGCTTCGGAATGCTCATGAAAGTCGGCGGCAATGTCCTGCACGAATTCTGGCCGGACGTCAAGCGCAAACTGCACCACAACTAGCGGCCAATCGCGGGGCTGAAGCC
>CAZMRK010000401.1:0-3564 GCA_964568355.1 uncultured Solibacteraceae bacterium
TGACCGGCAAGCGGTGGCCCAGCCTGTTCGAGATCCGCCTGGTGCCGCAGACGCGCAAGTAACCCGGCCGCTCAGCTCTTCAGATCGGCGAACGGCACGGTAACCGACCCCACCGTGCCGGAAGCGGCGTCGCGCACCACGATGCGCAGTTCCGTAGCCCGCGCGGCGCGCTGCACCCGCTGCCGGTAAGTCAGGCCGGACCGCATCAGCCGCTCGTAGTTGGCTTGTCTGAGTTGCATCTCGATCGTGTCGTTCCGGCCGTTGTACTGCCGTCCTTGCGCGTCCTTCTGCACCAGCAGCACATCCAGCCGTCCGTTCCAGCGGTCGTTTTGTGGCTGCAGGCCCAGGCCCTGCGGGTCGATCTGGACCAGTACGTCGAAGGTATCGGGATGCGGCAGCACCTTCACCGTCAGGCTGAGCTCGGTGGCATCCAGCGGGCTGAAAACGGCATCGCGCAGTTCGACCTTGCGCAGCTTTTCATCCTGCGGCTGATCGGCCAGGTCGAAATAGCCCTTCCGGTAGCGCAGCTTCGTCCCGGGCTGCTCCAGGCGGACTTTGATCTCGTGAAACTTGCCGTCAAACCTGGCATCCGCGGGATAGTAGCCCAACGTATAGCTGACGCGGGAATCGTTGACCGCGTCGCGGATCGCGCCTTGGATGTCGTTGTTGTTGTAATAGGCGCGGCCTCCGGTGCGTGAGGCCAGTTCCTGCATGGTCTCCTGGTTCCGCACGCCCACCGGGGGACGCAGAGGGTTGGGACGCATCATGCCTCGCCGCTCGGCGCTGAACTGGGGGTCGACCATCAGCCCGCGGGCGTCCACCGGATAGATGGCCAGATTGGCGTCATTGATGGCGCGCACGGTGCGATCGATATCGGCGCCAAAGGTCATCTGTGTGCGCGAGGGATCGTGCCAGGCGGCCATACTGTCGAATCCGATGGTGAGTGGAAATCCGCCGGAGACCCAGATCAGATTTTTCCGGCCCGGCACACGGGCCAGATGCCCCGCGATGAACTCCAGCGCCCGGAGTGTCCCGGTCACGCGGTTCGCCATGTAGAAGTCGCGCTCGGCGCCGGATGCGGCTGTGCCGCGCAGCCATTGGTCCAGCATGAGCGCTTCGCCGCTCATGCCTCCGGGAGGCTCCGAGCCGCTGAGATTGGGCAGGTGATGAGCTTTATCGGTGTTGAGCCGGCGCAACAGTTCGGAAGAGTCGGCGGTGTAATCGTGCAAGACGCGCAGCGTGCTGCCCAGCGTGTAGATGCCGATGTGGTCCTCCGGACGAATCTGCTGCAGGAATCGGACCAGTTGGGCGCGCGCGTAGACCTGGTCGGTGTACTTGGTATTCAGGGAATCAAACAGAATCACGGTGATGCTGGCGGGTGTGCCCGCCCTCTGGTTCAGGCGGTTGGTAAACATGTTCGGGCCGAGCGGGGTCTCCATCACCGGCAGGGCCGCCGTGCTGTTCTCGGAAAAGACTGCGATCTGCTGCGGAACGCCGTTGTCGGTCAGCGTGAAGTGTTCCTTACGCAGTCCCGTCAGGGGTTCACCCCGTTTGCCTTGGACCACCACGTTTACCTGCACCAGCCTGGTGGTCGAGCGCAATACCAGCCCTTCCCGCTGCTTGAGCTGAGGCGGTTGAGGCTGCTGGCCGCCTGCGGGAAGCGAAGGCAGAGCCAGCAGGCAGCAGAGGCATAAGGCGGTTCCGCGCATCGGCAATCCTCCTCTACTCCAAACGCGCGCCGCCGCCGGAAGGTTGCGCTTGCGCAGTCAAGCGTACTCGTTCGCACATACCCGCGGCTCCCTTGCCAGCTCGCTTTTCTGGTATCCTCCTCGCAGGGGAAATGCGCATGAAAGCCTTCGCACTCGGGTTCCTCTTCTCGTCTGTTGCCGTGGCAGCCCCCACGTTCAGCAAAGACGTCGCGCCTATCCTATATCAGCGCTGCGTTGCATGCCACCGGCCGAACGACATCGCCCCTATGTCGCTTGTGGACTACAAGTCCGCGCGCCCCTGGGCCAAGGCTATCCGCGAAGCCGTCCTCACTCGTAAAATGCCGCCCTGGTTTGCCGATCCGCATTATGGCAAGTTTTCCAATGACGCGAGGCTGTCGGATCGCGACCTGGAAACCATCAAGGCCTGGGTCGATGGCGGGGCGCCGGAAGGCAATCCGCGAGAGCTGCCGCAGCCGCCCGTTTTTGTCGAGGGCTGGAGGCTGGGCAAACCGGATGCGGTCGTCGATATCGGCGAAGACTTCACCGTGCCGCCGGGCAACGACACCTACGAGCACTTCATCGTGCCCACCAACTTCACGGAAGGCAGATGGATTCGGGCGGCGGAGATCCGGCCCGGCAACCGCCGCGTCGTGCACCATGTCCATGTCAATCTCGTGCGCGACGCCAAACAGGCCGGCCCCACCTCCATCGAATCCATGCGCTCGCTCGACCGCTTCCTGCTGCACGACGGCAAGTTGACCCGCGTCCGCCAGGATGCGCCCGTAGTCGACGACGCCTGCGCCGCGGATGCTCCCGACCTGCCCTATTTGCGTGGCTCTCAGGAAGGCGCCCTGGCGTCGTTCCTTCCCGGCCGCCCACCCGACGTTTTTCCGGACGGCTCGGCCAAATGGGTCCCGCCGGGCTCCAAGCTGGAGTTCGTGGTGCATTACGCCCGCACCTCGCGCAAGAATGAAACGGATCGCACCAGCGTCGGCTTCTATTTCGTTCCCGGCCCGCCCGATCGCGTGCTCCGTCGCATGGACCTGCGCAACTTCTTCTTCCGCATCCCCGCCGGCGAACCGCATCACACCGTGCGCCGCTGCTACACCTTCGAGAAGGATAAGCTGCTGCTCTCGATTACGCCGCACATGCACTATCGGGCCAGCGATGTGCGTTACGATCTCGTGCGGCCCGGCGGGCGGCAGGAAACGCTTCTTTTCGTTCCGCACTACAATTTCGGCTGGCAGCTCGTCTACCGCTTTGAGGATCCGGTTTTTGTCGAAAAGGGCAGCGTGCTTACCGTCACCACCCATTACGACAACAGTCCCAACAACCCCGCCAATCCCGATCCTGCGGCCGTAATCCGCTGGGGCGACAAAAGCGAAGAAGAGATGATGACGAGCTGGATCGAATATTTCGACGCCGCGCCCCGGCCCGCCACCACCGCTGCCCGGTAGCGCCCGATTCATCGAGCCGCGTCGGCTTCAGCCGGCGTTAAAAATACAGCTTTGCGCCCAACTGAATCACTCGCGTGGTAATTCCCCTGATTCCGCCGCCCACCGATCCGAACGTGGCCGAATTCAGGTTTGTGTCCACCGTGCTCGGGTCGGGATTGAAATTGTTGAACAGGTTGAATACCTCTACGCGGAACTGGAGCGACTTCGTTTCCCGGAACTCGAATGCCTTGGTCGCCGAAAAGTCGAAGTTCATAATACCCGGCAAGCGGAACGCGCCCGTGCGCGGCGAGGTCCCGAATCTTCCGTATTGCGCCTGCTGGAACGCGGCGGTATTGAACCATCGCGCCCATGTTCGCTGATCTGCGGGCAAGTCGCCCTGCTGGCCCGAGACCATATCC
>CAZMRK010000402.1:0-6821 GCA_964568355.1 uncultured Solibacteraceae bacterium
AGATCCTGATCCGGACCCATGGCCGGACGCATCTTGTACGCCCGAAAGCCCATCTCGGCGATCGCGCTGGCTTCGGCCGCGTATGCCTCCGGAGGCATGTACATCCCGGCGCTACCGTAAAGCCGGATGCGGTCGCGCACCCGCCCGCCCAGTACCTCGGAAAGCGGAACTCCGCGCGCCTTGGCGACCAGGTCGAAAAGCGCCACTTCGACGGCGCAATATACCTTGGCCAACTCCGCGTCGGCTCCCGGGCCCTTCAGAAACTGCACGCGCAGCGCGTCCGGGTCGCCCAGGGTGCGGCCCTCCAGAAAAGGACCGATGGTGTTTTCGATCGCGTGCTGCGCCCGCTCGCTGCCCGGTCCTGGGGCGTATCCCACCAGTCCCTTGTCTGTCTGGATGCGGATCAGCATGGCGTCGCGCTTGAGAATCGTTCGCTCCCCGCCGTAGAACGGCAGGCGAATCGGCTCCTCGAACGGGTAGGAAAGGAGAAAAGAACGTACGCTGGAGACGTTCATATGGGGGCCGAGAACAGCATAGCAAACCAGACCGCCCGAACGGCGTAATCCGGGTGACAATGGGAGACATGCCTCCCAAGATCGCCGTCACGTTCCGGGACGCGCAAAAGGTGCTGCCTTACGTCGAAGTTCTGCGTCTGGTGGGAGCGAACCCCGTGCTGATCTCCCCTGAGCAGCCCAGGGAGTTGGATGGGCTCGATGCCCTGCTGATCACCGGCGGTGGCGACGTCAACCCCGCGCTCTACGGACGCGCCTCCGAACCGCAGACTCAGCCGCCCGACGACCCGCGCGATCACCTGGAGATCCGGCTGCTCCAACAGGCGCTCGACCGGGATCTGCCCGTGCTGGCCATCTGCCGGGGTATGCAGCTCCTCAACGTGGCTCACGGTGGCACTCTGGTACAGCATCTGGACGGGCACTCGGTCCGGTCCGCCGATCCCTCGATTCCCGTACACGATATACACGTGGCGGAAGGGACACAGTTAGCCCGAATTCTCGGCGCCGGTGCCCATCCCGTGAACTCCCGCCATCACCAGGCGGTGGAAGAAGTGGGGCAGGGCCTGGCGATTATCGCTCGCTCGCCGGAAGGGGTAATTGAGGGCCTGGAGCGGACGGATCGCCGCTTTGTCGTAGCCGTGCAGTGGCACCCCGAAGACCAGGCGCGGACCGACGCGGTTCAACTGCGGTTATTCAAGGCCTTTGCGGAGTCTTTGAGGCAGGGACTTACTGTAGCCGGGGACGGTTCTGTTCATTCAGGATGAGGCCGTCGAAGATGGCCAGCACCTGTTTCCGGTAGGTGTAGATGCGCTGCAGCGTTTCCCGGAAGGAAACCTCGAAATCCGGCGCCTTCATCCACTTATCCATTAGCGACCGCGGTACATCGATATCCTGGCGCAAAGACTCGATCGGATGCCCCCGCAGAAACAGCCCATAAAAGAAGGCGGCCTCCCGTTGCGGGGCCAGCGGATCCATATCGTCTCTCGCCGTCATAAATCCGGTCTCAACGAAACTGACAGTATACCGACGCCCTGAGGTTTCCGGCAAGTGGCCTCCCTTGTCTCGATCCACAGTCATGCTCGCATGGAATGGTCACGCGGCGGTTAATAAAATCGGGTCGCCGCGCGTGATCACGACCGTGTGCTCGTAGTGCGCCGACAGGCTTCCGTCGGCTGTGCGGACGGTCCACTCGTCGCGCTGCAGGACCCCGCGGCCGGCGCCGGCGGCGATGATCGGCTCGATGGTGATCACCAGGCCTTCGGTCAGCCGCGTCCGGAAGCGCGGATGGTGGAAATTCGGGATGTTCGGCTCCTCATGGATGGTACGCCCCACGCCGTGGCCGCAAAGCTCGCGCATGACGCTGAAACCGCAGCGTTTCACCTCGCGCTCGACGGCTCGCCCGATCTCGTACACGCGATTTCCCGCGCGGGCTGCCAGCGCGCCCAGCCGGAAAGCGCTTTCCGCGCAGCGGACCAGCGCGTCCGCGGCGCCGGAGCCCACCTCCACCGCGACGGTGACTGCCGCATCCGCGAAGAAGCCATCCTTTTCCGCCACCACGTCCAGCTTCACCAGGTCGCCCGCCGCCAGCGTACGATCGCCGGGAATTCCGTGAATCGCCTCATCGTTGACGCTGATGCAGGCCACCCCGGGAAATCCGTAAACCTTGGGCGGCGCCGATTCGGCCCCGTGTTCGGCCAGAACCCGCGCGGCAATCCGGTCCAGGTCGCCTGTCGTGACCCCGGGCCGGACGGCTGCCGCCATGGCATCCAGAGCCTTACGGACAATCCGGCCAATGGCACGCAGCTTTTCAAGTTCCGCGGAGGATTTAATGGACACGGCGCAGCGTCTTCTTCCTGGTTTTCTTCTCTGGCGGCTTCTTCTTTCAGGGTAGCAGGCCCGGAGGCGCGCCGGCAGCCGCTCCTGCTACGATGACGAAAATGACCCAGCCGCATCGTGCACCCACGTTGATTGCTTCGCCCACCCGCATCCAGGCGGCCGGCACCAAACCCAAACAGATCGAGGAATACATCGGGCGGGTGAACTCCTCCACCGCCGCCCTCAGCGTCGCCCATATGCGCAGTCCCGCCGGGTGGGAAGAGCCCGGCCAGACGCCGGAATTCGACGAGTTCACGCTGGTGCTGGCGGGCCGTCTCCGCGTCGAGTACCACGGCGGTGTTCTGGAAGTACGCGCCGGCCAGGCTGTGATCGCCCACCAGGGCCAGTGGGTGAGATACAGCACGCCTGAGCCGGAAGGAGCCGAATATATCGCCGTCTGCCTGCCCGCGTTCTCGCCGGAGACGGTGCATCGGGATGCCGCGCCCGATGCGGTAAAATAACGGGCCTGTATCCCGGCTCCGCTTCCCCAATATGGATTCGTACCGAGATCGCACACTCTCGATCGTGGTGCCTGTTTTCAACAGCGAAGCCTCGCTGCCGCTGCTGGTGGAGAGGGTCGCGGAAGTCGCCGGGCGCGAGAGCTGGATCGCCGAGCTGATCCTGGTCAACGATGGCAGCAGTGACCGCAGTTGGGAGCGCGTCCAGGACCTGGCAGCCGCCCAGCCCTGGGTGCGCGGCATCAACCTGATGCGCAACTACGGCCAGCACGGCGCCCTGCTCTGCGGCATCCGCGCGGCGCGCTTCTCCACCATCGTGACCCTGGACGACGACCTGCAGCATCCCCCCGAGGAGATCCCCAAGCTGCTGGACCGCCTGGCGGCGGGCGCCGATGTCGTCTACGGGACGCCGGAAAAGGAACAGCACGGCTTTCTGCGCGACCTCGCCTCGCGCCTGACCAAGCTGGCCCTGCAAGCCTCGATGGGAGCGCATACGGCGCGCCACGTCAGCGCCTTTCGCGCGTTCCGGACCCAGTTGCGCGAGGCGTTTCTCGGCTATCAGGGACCCTATGTTTCGATCGACGTGCTGTTGACCTGGGGCACCACCCGCTTCGATGCCATCCGGGTTCGTCACGAACCGCGCCGGCTGGGGCAATCGCAATACACCTTCCGCAAGCTGGTGACGCACGCCCTGAACATGATGACCGGCTTCAGCACCTGGCCCCTCAAACTGGCCAGCCTGATCGGCTTCGCCCTGACCGGATTCGGTGTGCTGGTTCTGGCCTATGTGCTGATCCGCTACGTGATCGAAGGGGGCAGCGTCCCCGGGTTTCCGTTCCTGGCCTCGATCATCGCCATCTTTTCGGGGACGCAGATGTTCGCCCTGGGCATCATCGGGGAATATCTGGCGCGGGTGCACTTCCGCCTGATGGACCGTCCTCCTTATGCCGTTCGCGACACCATCGAGCACTCCGCCGGAGACATCACAAAAGCGAATGCAGCGTACTCCACAAAACGGCTTTAGCCTCGCCTATGAACCGCTGGACCCGGAGGACCCGGCGCGGGGCAGCATCGCGATGATCCCCTGGGATAGCGAGACCTTCGGATTTTCCGTGGCCCAGTTTCAGCCGGGAACGCGGCTGCCGGGGGATGCCCTTTTCTGTTGGGCGCGGCGCACTGGTGCGGAGCTGATCGCCGCCATCACGCCCGCCGCCGATCGCGAACGCGCCGCCCTGCTCTCCACAGCCGGATTCCGCTTCGTGGATTTCGCTTTGCTCGGCCATCGGGGGCTCGCCCGCGACGTGCGTGTGCCCTCGCTGGGCTTGGAACTTCGGCGGGCGGAAGCCGCGGACTTGCCGGTGCTTGAACGGATCGCCCGCACGGCCTTCCGCGCGGGCCGTTACCACATGGACCCCCGCTTTCCGGAGGCTCTGGCCGGCCGCCGCTACGCGCGCTGGATCGCCAATGCTCTCGCTCGCGGCGAGGAGGTCTACGTATTTGGATCGCCCGGGGAGCCGCACTGCTTCTGCCATATGGTCCGCGGCGGGGATCGCGTGGATCTTCCGCTGGTGGCTGTCGAGAAGGAGGCACAGGGGGGAATCTACGGTGCGCAACTCATCGCCGAGTCTCTCAAGGTCGCGAAAGCGGCCGGAGCCCGCCAGGTCTTCGTGCGCATCTCCGCTGCCAATCTGCCGGCACTAAACTTTTATGCGGGCCTGGGCTTTCGTTTTTCCGAGCCGGAAGCGGTCTTTCACTGGCATGCCCCAGGAGCCGCGCACCTGCTTCCCGGAACTCCGCTTTGAGCTACATTCCCTTCAATCGCCCGTTTCTTGCCGGCCGCGAGTTCGACTACATGCGCCAGGCCCTGGAGCACGGACAAATCTCCGGTGACGGCTGTTTCACCCGGCAGTGTCACGCCTTGCTGGAGGAGATTCTGGGCGCGCGCAGGGTCCTGCTCACCACTTCCGGCACCCATGCCCTCGAAATGGCGGCCCTGCTGCTCGAAATCGAGCCGGGAGACGAGGTGATTGTCCCTTCCTTCACCTTCGTCTCCACCATCAACGCGTTTGTCCTGCGGGGAGCCCGGCCGGTTTTTGCCGACATCCGCCCGGATACGCTGAACCTGGACGAGTCGCTCCTGCCCGGCCTCGTCACCGCCCGCACCCGGGCGATCGTGGCCATGCACTATGGCGGCGTGGGCTGCGAAATGGATGCCATTCTTCCGCTCGCCGAAGCCCGCGGCATTCCCGTGGTCGAAGATAACGCGCACGGCTTGCTGGGCTATTATCGCGACCGCCCGCTGGGCAGTTTCGGCGCCCTGGCCGCGCAGAGTTTTCATGAGACAAAAAACTTCTCCTGCGGCGAAGGCGGCGCGCTGGTGCTGAACGATCCGCGCTACCTCGAACGCGCCGAAATCCTTCGCGAAAAGGGCACCAATCGCAGCCGGTTCTTTCGCGGGCAGGTGGACAAATACACCTGGGTGGACCTGGGCTCGAGCTATCTGCCTTCGGATCTCTTGGCAGCGTTCCTCTATGCCCAGCTCGAAAGCCGCGTGAAGATCCAGGCTCGCCGGCAGCGCATCTGGCAGTATTACGACGGCCACCTGCGCGACTGGGCGGTCCGCCAAGGGGTCGGCTTGCCGGCTGTTCCGCAGCATTGCCGCCCAGCCTGGCATCTTTATTACCTGCTGCTGCCCTCGCTTGCCGTGCGCGAGCGCCTGATCGCGCACCTGGGCCGCCACGAGATCCTGAGCGTGTTTCACTATCAGCCTCTCCATCTTTCCGAAATGGGCCGGCGCTTCGGCGGATCTCCCGGCCAGTGTCCCGTCACCGAATCGGTGAGCGACCGCCTGCTGCGCCTGCCCTTCTACAACGACCTTACCGAGGCGGACCAGGCCCGCGTTGTCTCCGCCATTCAGTCTTTCGATGAGTTCGCCGGGGCGGGGAAGTAGACTATGCGTACGTCTGTAGAATCCGAATCCGGTGTCCCCGAGGCCGCGCGCGGGCCGGCCGCGGCCTGGAGCCGGCACCTGGGCGTGCTGGCGCTGCTCGCGACCCTGTTCACCGCCGTGGTGGTGCAGTATTCGCTGCAATACGGACGGCTGATCTTCGCCGCGCAGCCGTGGGAAGACTGCCGCTATGTGGGGGACGCCCTCCTCCGCCTGAACGAGTTCTTCGAGCACGGCTTCGGAGCGGCCGTGCGGTCGTATCTCTCCCACCCGCCCGTCTCTCCGTTTTCCACCTACCTCGGCGCCCTGGGCTATGCCGTCTTCGGGCCGCGGGATTGGGCGCCCTATGCCGCCAACGGCGTGCTGATTCTGATCCTGCTGCTCTATCTGGATCGGCGGCTGTCCGGCCTGGGCGCCGCCCGCAAAGCCATCGTCTTCAGCTTCGCCCTGCTGACGCCGATGGCCTTTTCGGCGGTGCACGAATACCGGCCCGATCTGGCGGCCGGCTTGTTTACGGCGATCGGAATCCTGGCGGTGACCGGCGCCCGGCTCGATCGTCTGACGTTCCGCCAGGCCCTTGGCGCCGGAGCGTTCTTCGGACTGGCGCTGCTGGCCAAGCCCTCGATCTTCCCGGGCACCCTGGTGTTTCTGGCCGGCGCCCTGGCCATCTCCTGGGCGCGCGCCTGGCGCGAGGCGGCGCTGGAGAAAGGCGGGTCGCCAGGCGGTTGGCGAACGTGTGCCGCCCGGGCCGTCCTGATCGCCGCGATCGCGGTGGCCGTCTCGCTGGTTTACTTTCTGGCAGGCTTCCGGCAGCAGTGGCACTATCTGGTCGATGCGCTGCTCTCGCCGCACCGGCGCTTCTGGGTCCTGCAAGGGGGCTTGACCACACATCTGGGCTACTATCTGTTCGGCCCCGGCGGCGATGCCCTCTTTCTGGGATTCCGCCCGGTCTTCGCGGCCGTGCTGCTCGCGGGGGCTGCCGGAGCCTTTCTGAGCCGGGATCGCCGGAAACGCGAGGCCGTTCTCTGG
>CAZMRK010000403.1:0-17704 GCA_964568355.1 uncultured Solibacteraceae bacterium
TGTGGACAACGTGATTACCTCTCTGACTTCAAACAGCATGATCGCACCCAGCTTCTGGATCGACCCGAAGACCGGCTACGACTATCTGCTCACGGTGCAATATCCCGAGTTTCAAGTGCGGACGCACCAGGATCTGCGCGCTATTCCGTTACGCGGCCCGGACATCACCCGGCCCACGCGTCTGGATATGGTGAGCAGCGTTCAGCGAATCAATTCCCCCACCGAAGTGGATCACTACCAACTGCGCCGCACGATCGATATTTACGTGCGGCCGACCGGCGAGGATCTCGGCAAGGTGGCCAACGGTATCGATCGCCTGATCGCCGGGACGAAGATTCCCTCCGGCACATCGGTAACCTTGCGCGGCATGGTGCAGGGCATGCGCGCCTCGTTCCGGAGCTTCGCCGTCGGTCTGATCCTGTCGGTCGTGCTGCTCTACCTGGTGATTGTGGCCCAGTTCCGCTCTTTCCTCGACCCCTTCGTGATCCTCCTGGCCGTGTGGCCCGGTTTGACCGGCGTGATCTGGACGCTCTACCTGACCGGCACCACGCTCAACGTCATGTCGTTGATGGGTGTGGTGATGCTGGTTGGAATTTCGGCCTCCAACAGCATCCTGATTGTGGAGTTCACCCAGCGGCTCCGGGAAGAAGGACTGGCGGTTGGTGAGGCCGTCGCTCGCGCCTGCCGCGTGCGGCTGCGCCCGGTATTGATGACAGCGCTCGCCACCATCATGGGGCTGCTCCCCATGGCTTTCAAGCTGGAAGCAGGCAGCGAATCCTACGCCCCGCTGGCGCGAGCCATCCTGGGCGGGCTGGGGATATCGCTCCTCTTTACCGTAATCCTGGTGCCCGCCGGTTATTACCTTGTCTACCGCCGTGCCGACGCGCCCACCGGGGTGTCTCGATGAAGCTTCTGAGACCGGCCCTGGGCCTGCTCGCGGTGGCGGCCGCGTGGGCCCAGGCGCCCCAAAACCCGGTACCGCAAAAGCTGACTCTCGCCGAGGCCGAAGCCATCGCGATCAAAAACCACCCGCAGGTTCAGGCGGCCCTGCTCACGGCGCTGGCGGCCAACAAAGTCACCACGGAAACCCGTTCCGCCCTCTACCCGACCCTGTTCGGCAGCGTGACCGGAGCCGGCGCCCTCGACAACAGCCGTCTTGCCGCCGGTGCTCTGAACAACCCCATTATCTATAACCGCTTCGCGGCAGGCGTGACCGTCAGCCAGTTGATCACCGATTTCGGCCGCACCCGCAACCTGACGGCCAGCGCCGATCTGCGCGCCCGCTCCGAGCAGCAGAATGCCCAGGCCGTCCGCGCCCAGATCCTGCTCCAGGTGGCGCGCGCCTACTTTGCGGCTCTGCGTACGCAAGCCGTTCTGACCGTCGCCCGGCAGACCGTCTCCGCCCGGCAACTGGTGGTGGATCAAGTCACCGCATTGTTCAAAAGCAACCTGAAATCGGCCCTGGACGTGAGTTTCGCAACCGTCAACCTGGGCGAAGCCAAGCTCCTGTTGGCCAGCGCCCAGAATGAAAACGATGCGTCCATGGCCGAGCTTTCCGAAGCCCTGGGATACTCGGAGCACCACGACTTCCAGGTAACCGAGGAAAATATGCCCCCGGCTCTGCCGGCAGATCCGGCCGCCATCACGCAGCAGGCTTTTCAGGCCCGCCCGGAGATCGCCAGCCTGCGCGCCGAGTTCGAGGCCACGCAGCGCTTCGCCAAGGCCGAACGCGAGCTTTCTCTACCCACCATCAGCGCCCTGGCCTCCGTAGGCGGCGTCCCCGGCCACGACGACAACCTGCGCAACCGCTACGGCGCCCTCGGTGTGAACGTAAATATCCCGATCTTTAATGGATTTCTGTTCTCGGCCCGGAGGGAAGAAGCCGACCTGCGCTCCCAGGCTGCCGCACAGCGCCTGCGCGTGATCCAGGTGCAGATCGCCCGTGACGTCCAGGTCGCTTGGCTCAACGCCAATACGGCCTCCCAGCGTCTCGGGCTGACCAAGGAACTGCTCGATCAGGCCAACCTGGCCATGGACCTGGCCCAGTCCCGCTATGACCTGGGCCTCAGCAACATCGTCGAGCTGGGTCAGGCGCAACTGAACCAGACCTCCGCCCAGATCGCCGCCACCAGCGCCCGCTACGAATATCAGCTCCAGCGCCTGGTGCTGGATTATCAGGCCGGAGCGCTGCGCTAACCCCCAGTGCCCGAACGGAACCGCGACCGTAAGGGAGCGGACTTCACGGTCGCAGCACTAGTGCTCTGACCGCAAAATCTATCCCTTTCCGCTTGTGGTTCAGTGCCGGAACCGAGCCGCGCGCGTAAGCAAGCGGACGAACCGAATCATCCGGTCGCAGCACTAGTCGGCCTTCAATGCCTGTTCGAGGTCGCCGATAATATCTTCGACGGCCTCGATCCCCACCGAGAGGCGCACCAGGTTCTCGCGGATCCCCATGCGCTCGCGATGTTTGGGCGATACTTCGCGGTGCGAGCTCATGGTCGGATAGAGCATCATGCTGTGTACATCGCCCAGCGAGGTCGCGCGCACCACCAGCCGCAGGGCGTTCATGAAGCGGAAGATCTCTTCCCTGCCCGCGTCCCGCAGTTCGAAGCTCACCATCGCGCCGTAAAGGCCCTGTGGCAGCAGCCTCCGGATCGTCTCCGCGTCGGGATGCTGCGGATCGCCCGGGAAGTATACTTTTTCCACCCGCGGCTGCGTGGCCAGCCAGGACGCCACACGGCAGGCATTGGCGCACTGCCGCTCCATCCTCAGCGCGAACGTCTTGATGCCGCGCATCGTCAGATAGCTTTCGAACGGGCCCAGCACCGGACCCACCGCGCGAGAGAGCGTGCGCAGCGGCTCGTAGTGCTCCTCGTCGCTCACCACCAGGCCGCCCAGCACATCGCCGTGTCCGGCCAGATACTTCGTAGCGCTGTGAACGGAAAAGTGCGCGCCCAGTTCGATCGGCCGCACCAGCAGCGGCGTGGCGAACGTGTTGTCCACCACCAGCGCCGCCCCGGCCGCGCGGCTGATCTCGGCCAGGCGATCGATCGTGCCCACGCGCAGCAGCGGATTGGAAATCGTCTCCACGATGACGCAGCCCGGCTGGAACTCCGCCACCGCCTGGCGAAAGGCATCCAGGTCGCAGACGTCCACGAAGCGGACATCCACGCCCATCGGCTCCAGAATCTTCATCAACAGGCTGACGGTGGCGCCATACACCGCGTGCGCGGCCAGCACCGATTTCCGCCGGTCCACCAGCGCCGTCAGCAGGGCCATATGGATCGCCTCCATGCCGGAGCTGCAAGCCAGCGATCCGTGCCCGTTTTCAATCGACGTCACCACCTCTTCGAGCGCCGCGTTGGTCGGATTGTCATAGCGCGAGTAGCAATACCCCTCGATCTCCCGCCCAAATACCTGATCGAGATCCTCCATGCGCTCGTAGAAGTAGCTCGAAGCGGTATGGATCGGGGTGGTCACCGGAATATGCGTGCCGGATTTTTTCCGATCGCCCGCATGCACTGCCTTGGTTTGAATTCGGAGGCTCATTTTCTTTTCCAGCGCACGCCGCCCTTGGTATCCTCCAGGACCACGCCCTCATCGAGCAGCTCCTGGCGAATCGCATCGGCCCGCGCGAAGTCGCGCGCTTTTTTCGCCGCCGTACGCTCGGCAATTCTGGCTTCCACCTGCTCATCGCTCAGCGCGCCGGCGTGAGCCGTGGGAGCCAGTACGTCAAAAACGGAATCGAACCGGGCCAGCAGATCGAGCGCCGGTTGGACATTGCCGGCGCGGAACTCGCCCGCGTCAAGCGCCGTATTGGCGTCGCGTGTAAACTCGAAGATCGCGGCCAGGGCTTCGGCTGTATTCAGGTCATCGTCCATGCCCGCCGTGAACTGCCGCCCGGCCTCTGCCGTGCGCCCGGCGATCTGTTCGTTCACGCCCTCGGGAAGCTGGTCGGTCTCCAGCCGCAGCTTGAAATTGCGCAGCCGCTCGATCGCCGTCGTCGCCGATTTCAGCCCGTCCAGCGTGAAGTTCAGCGCCTTGCGGTAAGGCACGGAGGCCAGCAGATAGCGAATCGCCTCCGGCGCATAACCGCGCGAAACCAGGTCGCGGAGCGTGTAATAGTTCCCCAGCGACTTGGACATCTTCTGGCCTTCCACCATCAGAAACTCGGCGTGCAGCCAGAAGCGTGCAAACGGCTTGCCGGTGAGCGACTCCGATTGCGCGATCTCGTTCTCGTGGTGCGGAAAAATCAGGTCCACGCCGCCGGCGTGAATATCCAGCGTAGCGCCCAGGTACTTGACGGCCATAGCGGAGCACTCGATGTGCCAGCCGGGGCGGCCAGGACCGAGGGACGTCTGCCACGCAGGTTCGCCTTCCTTGGCAGCCTTCCACAGAGCAAAATCGCGCGCGTCCGCCTTCTCGTAACGATCGGAGTCCACGCGCGCACCCGCGCGAATCCCGCTGAAATCATTGTGCGAAAGCTTGCCGTAGCCCGGAAACGAGCTGATGCGGAAATACACGGAACCATCGCTCTGATAGGTGTGGCCACCCTTCGCAAGTTTCTCGATGACGGCCACCATATCGTGAATATGCTGCGTTGCCGGCACGATGTGTTCCGGGCGTTCCAGGCGCAGCGTCTGGCAGTCATCCAGAAATGCCTTTGCATAGATGCCCGTGTATTCTTCGAGCGTCTTTTTTTGCGCTACCGCGTTGCTGATGATGCGGTCATCCACGTCGGTGATGTTCATGACGTGGTCGAGCTCGTAGCCGCTGGCTCGTAGCCATTTGCGCAGGATGTCCAGAAAGGTGAAGGTGCGGAAATTGCCGATATGCGCGTAGTCATAGACAGTGGGTCCGCAACCATACATGCGGACGGTGTTGTCCTCGGCCGGAGCAAAATCTTCCACCTGCTGTGACAGCGTGTTATAGAAGCGCAGCGCCATAGATAAAGGGGTGTGATTTCATCCTAACATGCGAAGCCGCACTTCTCGCCGCATCTCGGGCACCGAACCGCGCGCGTCAGCAAGCGGACCCTCCGCCCAGGCCACACTACTGCCGCGGCCCTACGCCCGAAAGATCAATCGCATGGAACCCCTGCCGTGCAGCCGCCGAGTCCGCGCGCAGCGCGAAATTGTAGTTGCCCGCGTCCACAAACCCCGGATCGGCAATCAGCGAATGAAACTGGTTCGGCGGCAGCGGCACCGGCTCGCCGCGAACATCAAAGAAGATATTCCCCTCGAAGCGGAACTGATGGCAATCCCCCGTGCAGCCTTCCCACGGAGTATCGGTCCAGTTCTGCCCCAGAAGATGGCCCTGGTCGAAATACACGATATTCCGCTCGAACACGAAAGAACGATGCTTTTCGGCCCGCGTGCGCATGAGCTGGTACTCCCGCCCGAACGCGAAAATATTGTTCCGGACCGTGTTATCGCGTCCGTAGTGCTGATGAAAACCGGCGCTCTTGGTGCGGTACACCACGTTGTTTTCAATCAGCATCTCGCTCGATCCCTCGTCCGGATAAATACCCCATCCGCCATAGGTGAACGATTCGACATCGTGAATCAGGTTATTGCGAATCACCGTCCCCGGCTGGATGCCCAGCGTGTAGATGGCGCCCATATCGCTAAGCATTCCATTGCCGATGTGATGCAGATGGTTGTATTCGATCCGGTTTCCCTTGCAGTCGTTGGCGCCGTATCCCCAGGTCCACCCCACCGAGATCGCGGTGTAGGAAAGGTCGTGGATATGGTTGTGAGAGAGCGTATTGTTGCTACTCTGCGCCACCCAGATGCCCACCGCCGGCACGAACACGCGTCCCAGATCGTGCAGGTCATTGTCTGTGACCGTATTCCCCTCCACGCGGTCCGCCTCTGCGGTAGGAATCTCGGTCTCGCCAATCTTCACTCCGCCCGCCCCGATATCGAAGATACGATTGCCCACCACCTGGATCCGCCTGGAGCCCTTTTGGATCGCGATCGCGTATCCGCCCAGCCCGTGCAACATGCACTTCTCGATGGAGCAATCCTGCGAGCCCGCGATCTCGATGGTTCCCGGCACGGCTACCGCTGCCTGCGTATCGGCGTAGCCGCTCGCGGGCATGGCCCAATCCGCGTGGCGGAACGTCAGCCCGCGCAGGCGCACATCGCGCGCCGATTCCAGCCGCAGTAGTTTCTCCGCCACCGGAGCCACCACTTCGATTTTTGTCAGGTCTTCGTCGCCCAAAGGCCAGTACGACAGCACCCCCGTGCCGCGGTCGAGATGCCACTCGCCGGCCGCATCCAGCCCCTCCGGCGCGTTTTCGATGTAGTAGCGCGCGTCCACCTCGCGATTGGAAGGCCGCGGATCGCCGCTCAGCACGGCGACATGCGCCGCCGGGTCCACCGACACAATCGGCATCCGGATGTCGGCCCAGGCCAGCAGCGCGATCACTTCCACGCCTTTGCCGGCCCACTCCGGACGAATCGCTTCGCCGCGATACTTCAGCCGAAACGGTTTGTCCTGCGAGCTCGGTCCTTCGATCCGGTAGAAGCCCTGGTTCGGAGTCCGCGCCCGCTGCGCCCGCCGTCCGCCCACGAACAGCTCGTGGAAAAACCATCGCCCTGCGCGCACCTCGGGCAGCTCGGCGGTCCAGATTTTGCCCTTCCCGCGCTGCCATCCGGTGATGACGCGGCCGCCGCTAATCACCGGCTGCTCGCCCGGGTAGGCCTCCCACGACCCTTCCGAATCGGCCGCGGAAAGCACCAGCGGCTCCGTGAAGCGGTAAGCGCCGCCGCGGATCACCACCCGGTAGCGGCTGCCGCCCTGCCGGTTTTGCCGGATGCGGTCCCGCGCGGCACGGAAGCTTGCCACGGGCCCGTCGCTTTGCGATGGATTGGGCTCGGCCAGTCGGCCTGTCCAGGTATCACGGCCATTCGGCGCGATGTAGATGGTCTGCGCGGCAGCGGCGGCGGCCATCGCCAGAAAAAAGGCCAGTCGTTTCATAACCACTTGGTCTGCGATCCAGCCTATCCTATCGAACCGCTTCCATCGAAACCAGCCTGTCGAAACCGCCTATCGAAGCCAACGGTGCACGCCTTGCTGCAGCACCGCGGCTCCCGCCACCCCCGTGAGCGCGGGCATGAAGGCCGGCCGCGCGCCCCGCCGTCTCCATTCTTCATGAATCGCGTGGTAGCCGAGATAAAACAGCCAGCCTGCGGTGATTCCCAGCGGATAGATGATCCAGCCCGCGCCCAGGTAGGGCATCGTGACCAGCCCGGCCGCCCCGCCTGCGAGCGTGCAGCCTTCCGCCAGCAGGCACAGCATCAGGGCTGCCCATCGCGAGCGCATGGCCGCCAGCACGATTCCGCCCAGCGCGATGCCTTCCGGCACCTTGTGCAGCGCCACTGCCAGAGGGACCGCAATGCGGATGCCCACCGGCGCCGCCAGTTGCGATGTCACGATGCTCCAGCCGTCCAGAAAGCCGTGCACCGCCGCGGCCGTCACCAGCGGTCCGGCGAAGCCGTGCAGCACCGTCGAACAGGCATTGTGATCGTGATCGTGCGCACAGGAGGGACATACCGGATAGGCAAAGCGATTGATCACCAGCAGCAGACCGTATCCGCAGACCACCAGCACTGCCCCGCCCGCCAGGCCCGTCTCTTCGATCAGCTCCGGCACCAGGCCGAAAGCCACCACTCCCAGCAGCACACCTGCGCTAAACGGTACAACTACCTGCGCCCTGCGCCGCGCGCTGGTGAGCCACAGCCCCAGGACCGCGCCGCCCATCCCGATCAGCGTCGCCAGCACCGCCGGTCCCAAGGCGGAAGATGAGAGTAAACTGAAGTTCAAGACTTTACTCTAGCGGTTTCGCGATCGATGCCACAACTCGTGGTTTCGTCTATGGCAACCGGAGACTATTGAAATACGTAGACTTAAATTGACAACGTCCAGATTCGTCCTTATTATGGTGTTTCGCTTTATCTACAGACGCCTCAGATGGTTGGCGTTTCCTCGTAGGACTACATTGCAATTCGTGTCTGGGATTCACATATGATCAAAGTCGAAGGTTTAACCAAGCGATACGCACGCACCGTCGCGGTCGACAACATCTCCTTCGAAGTGGAAAAGGGACAGATCGTCGGTTTCCTAGGCCCCAACGGGGCAGGCAAAACCACGACCATGCGCGTCCTTACCTGCTTCCTGCCCCCCACCGCGGGGACGGCCACGGTAGCCGGCTTCGACGTCCTGGAAAATCCCATGGAGGTGAAGAAACGCATCGGCTACCTGCCCGAGACCCCGCCGCTTTACCCGGAAATGGAGGTCGCCGAGTACCTGACCTTCGTTGGACGCCTCAAAGGCATTTCCGGCGGTGATATCACCCGCCGCGTCAATGAGGTGATGGAACGCTGCGCCGTGGCCCAGGTGAGAGACCGGCAGATCGGCAAGCTCTCCAAAGGTTACCGGCAGCGCGTCGGCCTGGCGCAGGCCATCATCCACAACCCCGATGTCCTGATCCTGGATGAGCCTACTTCCGGCCTCGACCCCAAACAGATCATCGAGACGCGCGAATTGATTCACAATCTCGCCGGAGAACACACCATCATCCTCAGCACCCACATCCTCTCGGAAGTGGAACACTCCTGCGGCCGCGTCATCATCATTAGCCAGGGAAAGCTGGTCGCCATCGATTCGGTCGCCAACCTGACCAACCGCCTGCGCGGCTCCGAATCCGTGGTGGTTGAAATTGAATCGAACGACGGCGCCGTCAGCCCCGCCGACGTGCAGCAGCGCCTGGAGCAGGTGGCCGGCGTCAGTCGCGTGCTCCCCAAAGAATCACCCGAGGGGCGTCTTGCCTTCGAAATCGAAAGCCTGCAGGGCCATCACATCCGTCCCGACCTGGCGCGCGTGGTGGTGGGGTCTGGCTGGAATTTGAACGAGCTTCGTCCCGTAGGCCTGAGCCTGGAGGACATCTTCTTGCAACTCACCGCCGCCGAAAAGAAAACCGCGGTCGTGGCGGATGCCAAGGAAGGTGACAAATGACCAACATCTGGATTATCTGTCGTAGAGAACTCAAGAGCTACTTTGCTTCGCCCATCGCCTACCTCCTGATGGCGTTTTTCGGGCTGATCTTCGGTTTCGGGTTTTTCACCGCCACCCGCGACTTCGTGCGCTTCAGCTTTCAGGCCCAGATGATGGGCCGCAGCATGCCCATGAATGTGAACGAACAGGTGATCCGCCCGCTGCTGGGTTTCGCCAGCACCGTGGCCCTGTTCCTCATCCCCATGATCACCATGCGCCTGTTTGCCGAGGAAAAGAAGAGCGGCACCATCGAGCTGCTTATGACCTCGCCGGTCAGCGACCTTTCCATCATCCTCGGCAAGTGGTTCGCCTCCATGTGGCTCTATGTCTGCATCCTGGGCATGTCCGCCATCAACGTGGCCCTGCTGTTCGCCTTCGGCAAGCCCGATTGGAAGCCCATCCTGATCGGCTACCTCGGCCTGCTGCTGCAGGGCGGATGCCTCCTCTCCATCGGCGCGTTCATCTCCACCACTACGCGCAATCAGATCATCGCCGGCGGCGTTACCTTTTTCGTCTGCCTCCTGCTCTGGCTGCTGAGCTGGTTCACTGCCTTTGATACCGCCGGAGCGGGACAGGTCATCAACTATCTCTCGATCGTCACTCACTTCGAAAACTTCGGCAAAGGCGTGCTCGATTCGAAAGATGTCATCTTTTACCTCTCCATGATCTTCTTCGGGCTCTTCATTACCTCCCGATCCATGGAGTCCCTGAGGTGGAGGGCGTAAGGACCATGCGGAACAATTGGATCAGCAAACGGCAAACGAAATACACCGCCTACGCCGGAACCTATATCCTGGTGACTCTCGCGGTGCTGGCCGCCATTAACTTCCTGGCCAACCGCTACGACAAATCCTACGACGCCACCGCTAACAAGCAGTTCAGCCTCTCGGATCAGACCATCAAGGTGGTCAAGGGCCTCAGCCGCGATCTGAAAATCACCTACTTCGACGAAAGCACCCGCTTTCCGCAGGCCAAGGACCTGCTGGACCGCTATTCCAGCCTTTCGCCCAAGGTCCAGGTGGTCTACATCGATCCGGTCAAGAAACCCCAGATCGCCCGCGCCGCCGGCTTCCGCCGCGACACCAACATCCTGGTCGATAGCGGCGTGCGCAAGGAAGAAGCCAAAAGCCTCACCGAGGAAGACGTCACCGGCGCCATCATCCGCTCGCTCAAGACCGGAGAACGCCTGGCCTGCTTTGTCTCCGGCAGCGGGGAGCACAGCCTGGATGACTCCTCCGGCCGCGATGGCTATGCGGCCGTCAAAGAGGCCCTCGAACGCAACAACGTCAAGACTCGCTCCATCTCCCTGCTGACCGGGCCGCCGGTCGCCGATCTGAAACCCGGCGCCGTTCCCGCCACCACGCCCCAGGCGTCCAAGCCGGAAGTCCCCAAGGACTGCACGGCGCTTGTGGTCGCCGGTCCCAAATATGCCTATACCGACCCGGAAGTCCAGGCCATCAAAGCGTATGTCGAAGGCGGCGGACGCGCTCTGTTCCTGCTCGATCCTCCTCTCAGCATGGGTCGCGAAGAGGTCAGCCCGAACCCGGAACTGGCCAAGCTGCTCGAAGGCTGGGGCGTCACCATCAATAAGGACCTCGCTCTCGACACCAGCGGCATCGGGCAGTTGTTCCAGCTTGGCCCCGAAGTTCCCCTGGTCACCAGCTATGAATCGCACGCCATCGTGCGCGATATGAAGGAGACGGCGACCGCGTTCCCGCTGGCGCGCACGCTCGATACGAAATCCACCGACAAGACCACGGTGGAAAAGCTCTTTTCCACAGGCTCCAGCAGTTTTGCCACAACCAAGCTGGGGTCCAACGAGATCCGCATCGATCCGAAAAGCGATCGGAAGGGCCCGCTCCTGATCGGCGCTGCCGGCACCTATAACACCGGCGGCGCCGGCAGCCAGGGCCGCTTCGTCGTGGTCGGCAGCTCCCGCTGGGTCTCCAACGGGTTCATTCGCTTCAACGGCAACCGCGATCTTTTCCTCAATGCCATGAACTGGCTCACCTCCGATGAGGACCTGATCTCCATACGGCCCAAGGAGCCGGACAGCCGGCCGCTGAACATCAGCTCCCGCGGCATGTCCTCGGTCTTCTGGCTGAGCGTGGTCTTCTTTCCGCTCAGCGTGGTGGTCTCCGGTTTGATGGTCTGGTGGCGCAGGAGATAACCCATGAAGCTTCGAGGACTTCTGATCGCAGCGGTCCTCCTGGCCGCGCTCAGTGGCACGGTCTACTGGTCCAATAAAAAGAGCGCCGCCGACGCTGCGAAACCGAACGATAGCACTCCCAAGATCGTCAACATCCCGGATAGCGACATTCGGGAAGTTCGCTTGAAGAAAGCCGACGTCACCACCGTGCTCCGGCGCGACAAGGACAATAAGTGGGAGATCGCCGAGCCCAAGCCCTTGCGCGCGGACCAGGACGCCGTGACCTCCCTGGTCTCCAGCCTTTCTTCGCTCACCGCCGACAAGGTGATCGAAGACAAGCCCGCCGACCTGAGCGCCTACGGCCTCCAGTCGCCCCAGTTGGATGTCACCGTCGTCAAAAAGGACGGCAAGACCGTCGATCTCTATGTCGGCGACGAGACGCCCACCGGTTCTGGCGCCTACGCCCGCGTCAGCAACGGGCCCAAGGTCTATACACTGGCCAGCTACACCAAATCCAACCTCGACAAAACCTCCAACGACCTGCGCGACAAGCGTCTCCTGACCTTCGATTCCGACAAGCTCACCCGCGTCGATCTTCAGGCCAAGGGGCCGTCCCTCGAATTCGGCAAAAACAACCAGAACGATTGGCAGATCCTTAAGCCCCGGCCCCTGCGCGCGGATGGCTCGCAAGTCGAGGACCTGATCCGCAAGCTGAAAGATGCCAAGATGGATACCTCCGTCTCGGATGAGGAGGCGAAAAAAGCCGCTGCCGAGTTCGCGGCCGGCGCCCGCGTCGGCGTGGCTACCGTCGCTGATGCCGGCGGAACCCAGGAACTGGAGGTGCGCAAAGCCAAGGACACCTACTACGCCAAAAGCTCCGTCCTCCCGGGCGTCTACAAGGTTCCCAATGACCTGGGCGAGGGGCTCAACAAGGCCCTGGACGATTTCCGCAACAAGAAGCTCTTCGATTTCGGCTGGAACGATCCCACCAGGCTGGAAATCGTGAATGGCTCCGCCAGCGCCGCCTACCAGAAGTCCGGCGACAAGTGGATGTCCGGCTCCAGGCAGATGGACTCCACCTCGGTCCAAAGCCTGATCGACAAGCTTCGCGACCTCGCTTCGACCCAATTCCTGGATTCCGGCGGCGTCGGCCAGACCATCTTCACCGCCACGGTCACTTCCTCGGACGGAAAGCGCGTCGAAAAGGTCACAATCACTTCCGCCGCTGGCAAAAATTATGCGAAGCGTGAGAACGAACCCAGCATCTATGAACTGGATACGAAGGCGGTAGCCGATCTGCAAAAAGCTGCCGGGGAAGTGAAAGAAGCACAACCTGCAAAAAAGAAATGAAAAGGGCGACGCGTGACCAGCGTGAACGGTCTTCTAACCGACCTCTATGAATTGACCATGGCCGCCGGCTATTTCGAAGCCGGTAAGATCAAAGAAAAGGCCACCTTTGAGTTAACCTTTCGCCGCCTTCCGCCGCATCGCACCTTTTTGCTCGCGGCCGGCCTGCCGCAGATCGTCGACTATCTGCTGAATTTGCGCTTTACCACCGAAGAGATCGCCTACCTGCGGGGCCTGCCGCAGTTTCAATCCGTCTCCCCCGCCTTCTTCGACTATCTGAGCAATTTCCGCTTCACCGGCGACCTGTTCGCCGTCCCGGAAGGCACCCCGCTCTTTCCCGGCGAGCCGTTTCTCACGCTGCGCGCGCCGGTCATCGAAGCCCAGATCCCCGAAACCTACCTCCTGGCGGCGATCAGTTTTCAAAGCCTGATCGCGACCAAGGCCGCCCGTCTGGTCGAGGCCTCCGGCGGCCGCGAGATCGTCGAGTTTGGCACCCGCCGCGCCCACACCCCCGAGGCTGGCGTGCTGGCCGCCCGCGCCGCTTATATCGGCGGATGCGCCGGCACCAGCAACACCCAGGCAGGATGGCGCTATGGCATTCCCGTCATGGGTACCGCCGCGCACTCCTGGATCATGTCCTTTTCAAGCGAAACCGAGGCCTTCCGCCAGTTGCAGCGCGTTCTGGGAGCCGGTGTCGTTCAGCTCGTCGACACCTACGATCCGCTGGAGGGCACGCGCAAAGTGGCCCGGCTCGGCCCGCCGCTGGCCGGCGTCCGCCTGGATAGCGGCGACAGCCTCGCGCTCTCGCGCCAGGTCCGCGCGATTCTGGATGAGACCGGTCTCGCCGATGCCCACATCATGCTCAGCGGCGATCTGGACGAATATCGCATTCGCGCGTTGCTGGCCGCGGGCGCGCCGGTGGATTCCTTTGGCGTGGGAACCCAGCTCGCCACCTCCGGAGACGCCCCCAACCTGAGCGCCATCTATAAACTCGTGGAAGTGGACATCAGCGGAATCAAGCGCTTCACCGCCAAATACAGCGAGGACAAGACTACCCTGCCCGGCTCCAAGCAGGTCTTCCGCCGCGAAAGCTACGACGTGCTCGCCCGCTCCGGGGAATGCGGCACGGGAGAAGCCTTGCTGCGGCCGGTGATCCTCGGCGGTCAACTGGTCGAGCCTCTGCCCGGTCTCGATGCCGCCAGGGAGCGCGCGCGGCGGTCGCTGCAGCACTTCCCTGCCTCTCTCCGCGACCTGGATAGTACCGAGGTATGGCCCGTGCGCCAGAGCGACGATCTCCTTGCCCTGGTCGAGCGTACCCGCCGCAATCTGGCCGCCGTGCCGGCCATCTCCTGAGGAGGCCCCCGTGAAGCTTGCCTTCTTCGATATCGACACCCAGTTGGACTTCATGCTGCCCGCCGGAGCGCTCTACGTTCCCGGCGCCGAGGCGCGCATTCCCGCCATCGCCCGGCTCAATGCCCATGCCGCCGCGCGAGGCTTTCCGCTGGTCTCCTCCACCGACGCGCACGCCGAAGACGACCCCGAATTCCAACAGTGGCCGCCGCACTGCGTCGCCGGAACCCTGGGCCAGAACAAGGTGCCCGCCAGCCTGCTCGATCGCGTTTCCATCGTTCCGCCCCACGCCGTCCCGCTAAACCTTGGCGGCGCGCCCCAGATTATCGTGCAGAAGCTCAAGCTGGACCTGTTCAGCAATCCCAACCTGCCGGAACTGTTGCGGCAATTGCAGGCCGACGAGTTTATCGTCTATGGCGTGGTTACGGAGTACTGTGTCGGCTGCGCGGCGCGTGGATTGCTCGAAACCGGAAAACCCGTCTGGCTGGTCTCCGACGCGATTCAGTCTCTCAACACCGCGGACTCCGATCGCACCGTCGCGGAGTTCACCGCGCGCGGAGGAAACATCGCCACCGTCAGCGGGATTTGCGCGCGATAAGCTCGAAATTGCTTCCCAGGCGCTTCAGCAGCGGCGTGCGGATCAATAGCTCATCCACAACGCGCGTAGCCCAATAGCCCGCGCTCCATCCCGGAAAGAGCCCCGCCAGCGGCGTCGACAGGAAATCGTAGAACGAACAGCGGCAGTCGAAGCCGGCCTCCCGGAACAGCCGCGCTGTCGCTTCCGGTACCAGTTCCCGCTCATCGGGCGATTGATATTTCTGCATCAGCTTCGGCGCCAGCAGCGATCCGATCGCTCCGGAAAGCCGGTACCGGCTGGGGTCGAGCGAATAGAACCGTCCGCCGGGCGCCAGCAGTCGTTCCACCTGGCGCGGCATCTGCGCCAGCACGCCGTCCGGCAGGTGATGCAGGAAGAAAATGCCGATTACCAGGTCGAAGGAACTGCCCAGCTCCAGCGACTCCAGGGCGCCTTCGAAAAACCGGGCATTGCGGATGCCGGCCCGTCCGGCGTCCTCCCGCGCCTGGCGAATCGCCGCCGGAGAGAGATCCACGCCCACCATCTCTCCCACGCGCGGAGCCATCAGAAGCTCCGTATCCCCGATGCCGCATCCCAGGCTCAGCACCCGCGCCTCGCGGCCCATTCCCGTAACCTGCAAAATATGCGCCGCCAGGTGGCTTCGCAAGGCGCGCACGGCCGGGCGGGCGAAGTGCTGTTGCGCGAAGCCGGAATAAAGCCGTTCGTGATACGCGAGTTCTCGCGCCAATACAGGATCCATGGGCTCTGCCAACCAGCATAGCCGAAACAACCCCGCTACTTCTGATCCAGCACCGGCAGCGGCGTGGGTGGGCGCTGCACTTTTCCGCTGTAAGCCTCCTCGATCGAGACGTTATGGTTCTGCAAAATCTCGCCGATCATCAGCTCCAGGTTGGTCCGCGCCCGGATGTAGCTGTTCAAAGCCGTGACCTCGGCCTGCCGGCGCGTCACCATGTCGCGCTGCACGATCACCACATCCAGGAAGCTCGATGTCCCCAACTGGTACTTGCGCTGCGCGCCGTGGAGTGTCTGGTCCTGGAGCATGCGCGCCTTCACGCTGGTATCGTAGGCGGCGCGCGCCTGCTGTAAGGCGATGCGCGCATTGAGCACATTCATACGGATCCGGTTCTGCAATTGCCTGTCCTGAATCTGCTGCTCGCGCAGCGTCAGTTGGTCGCGAATCAAATCGGCCTGCGCGGCGCGGTTGCGGATCGGAATGCTGAGCTGGAATCCGGCGCTGTAGTTGGGGAAGTTGCGCGAAAATAGCTGTCCCAGCACCGTGCCCCACCCCCCCAGAAAAAACGGGTTCGGGGTGGAGGAAACCGGCGGCAATAGCGAAGAGCTTCCGTCGCTCACCGGTGGCACCGTATTGACCTGGCCCGCCAGCGCGTTGTTTTGCAGGGTCGCAAACGCCTGCAATACGGGCAGCGCCGCGCTGCGCGTGCCCTGCATGCTGATCTTGCTGTTGTCCATGCCGACGCGGCTTTCTTCCACCTCCGGCCGCAGCGCGATCGCCTGGCCGATCAGGTCCTGCACCGGGCGGATTGTTTCCTTTTCCGGCACGACGATCGAGGTCGTCGGCACGATGCGCGCGTCGATCACCGAAAGGCTGTCCGGGCCGCTGCGCGTCAACGCGTTTTTCAGAATCATCTCCTGCTGCAGCACCTGTGTCTCGGCGTCGGTCACCTGCTGCTGCGCCGCGGTCATCTCCGCTTCCGCCTGCACGATATCGATCGGCGCAATGGCTCCCAGCGACGCGCGCCGTTTGTTGTCTTCGTAGAGCTTCTGGTTCAATTCGAGCGCCTGCCGCTGCACCTTCAGGTTTTCGTTGAAGCTCACCAGGTCGTAATAGAGGTTGATGACATTGGCCACCGTCGCCATCACCTGCTGTTTGAACACCAGGTCCGCCACATGCCGGTTGTTCTTGGCGATGCGGATGGAGCGCTTGTTCGCCGCCAGCCCGAAGCCCTGCAGCAGGTTCTGCGAGATGCCCAGGTAGGCGTTGGCGGTGGTTGAGGGATTGAAATCGTTTCCCGGCGAGTTCTGCCGCAGTCCCTGGCTCTGCATATTGAACGTCAGGTTCGTGCCGGTGAGGAAACCCTGCTGGTAGCTGAAGCCGCTGCTGGTATATTGCGAGACCAGGAAGTTGGTGCCCGTGACCCGGCTGCTGGTTTGCGGCGACGTGTTATGGCCCTTCTGCAGATAGAAATTCACCGTCGGATCCAGGTTGGGAATGCTCGACCCGGCCAGTTGCACGCTGACTCCGCTGAGAATACCGGCCTGCGAAGAGCTGCCGTTGCTGCTGGCGCTGGAACTGCCCAGCGAGTTCGCCCCGGCCAGCACGCCGCTGGACGCCGAGCTGAAGCCCTGGTTCACGTCCGTGTTGATGCCGCGCAGCAGCGACCCGGCGCTGGCGCGCAGAATATCGGAGTCGGCAATGCGCGGATTGTAGCGCGCGTATTCGATGTCCAGGCTGTTTTCGAGCGCCAGCGCGATCGCATCGTCCAGCGAAAGATAGATCAACCCGGCGCGCATCAGCGAGTCCAGCCGGTTGGAGTTGGCGAATTCCACCGGCGGCATATAGCGCGGGAGATAGCTTTTCTTGATGTGAGAAAGAAAGCCGGTCCCCGAATAAGGCTTAATCTCCTGAACCTGCGCCCCGGCATTGCCTGCCATGGCGAGCAGAATCGCGAATACCGTCACGTTACGCATCGATGGTTCCAATGGCACATCGTGGGCCACAGAGCTAACTAATTGACGAATTAAGCCTTAAACGGTTAGCCCGAAAACGGAAACTGTCCGCTTCTGGGACGCACCCTCCCACCACCGGACAGAGAGAGAGATAGCTTTCAGCACTCAGATCTCAGCATTCAGCTCATTTGTGTTTAGCTGACCGCTGATAGCTGATCGCTGACCGCTAATCATAAAAATTCCGCTCCCACCGGTGCGCCCGCAGCCGGCTCAGCACCTCCGGAGAAAGAGCTCCTTTCTCCGGCACCGCGCAATTGGACTCCACGCTCCGCCGCGACCGCATTCCCGGAATCACCGTCGTGACCGCCGGAGCAGAAAGGCAGAAGCGCAGCGCGATCTCCGGCAGGCTGCCCTCCCCCGCCGCCAGGTCTTTCTGCAGCGCCGCCACGCGCGCCGCCACCTGCTTTTTGCGATCGCCGCGGAAATAGTGCGCGCGGAAATCGCCGGGCTCAAAG
>CAZMRK010000404.1:0-11044 GCA_964568355.1 uncultured Solibacteraceae bacterium
GTGTCGATTCGCTGCTCCTCAACACGCAGCGCTCGGATTCTCGCGATTGCGTAACACACCGTCGAATGATCCCGGCCGTTGTAAAACTTCCCGATCTGGGTCGTGCTCCACCCACCCACCTGATTAGCTACATACATTGCCACCTGCCGATTGAATGCGTCAGGCTGAGCATTGACTGGCACGCCCCCGGGCCCCAGTCGCGCTGTAACCATGCCGTCGATCTCCGCTAGAGGAATCCGCCGACGACCGCGAATTGTGTTCCTTTCAAGCGCAAGCATTGACGCGACCTCCGAGAGATAGTGCATTTGCCTGGTCAACCAGCAGGTAGCGCCCATCTTGACTGATCCGCGCCGGGCATTCCGGCCACATCACGCGCACCAGCCCAAGCCACTGCTCCAATCTTTCCCGAAATCGGCGTGGCCGACTGTAGTTGACACAACCGAGCTGATTCGCTAGTCCGAATTCGCCGAACAGGGAGATGCGTTCCTCACCCCTCGCGACGAAACAGCGATAGCTGAGCCACGTGAACAGGTCCAGCGCCGCTGGCGAAGAGGACAGGGCCTTGGCGGCCTCCAGATCGGTGGGAATGGGATGCTCCGTGACCTCCTGGTAGAACTCCTCGGTCAAAACAATCAGGTTCTGGCATTCGCCAGGAAGGCTTTGTTGGTCAGGATCGCGCGAGTACCAAATTCGGGCCTCACTCATGAAATGAAATCGAGCCTCATGAACGACTGGCGACATCGACCGATGCGTGTCGGTTCCGAAGAAGATCGTCGCTCCAAAAACTCGCTGAAACGCTCCCACTAATCGGCGATATTGGGAGCCGCCCTGTTGCATGCCGAACGTGTCGAGCATTTCCGCGGCGCTGGCGAATGTGATCCGGCGAGACCGCTGCCGGTTTGCCAGTGTCGCTAAGAACAGGGGAACCAGACGATCCTGGCCCCATGGAAGTCCATAGTGAGGGTGGCCCGTGACGAGCAACACGAATTGGCCGTTGCGACGTTCGTGGACGAGGGCTCCGGCGGGAGGGCACTTAACCGGGAGACCGCAGAGGACAAAAGGCCGGGAGGAGAAACCGATGTTCTGGGATGCGGCGCTCCGGCGCATCCGAACACATTCGATGCTCTCAACTTGCCGGAGACGGCGCCGACCGAGGCATGGGCGGAGGCCAGACCGTTCCAAGATCTGCCGCGCCGATACCAGGGGAGTATCCTGGATACCGGGTCGGCTCGTCGATGGTTTGTGGTCGTTGTTCATCGGCCCACCTCCGAAGCGAGGCGGCAAGCGGGAAGTCGGTGGAGGAAGCAGAATTCACTGACTCGGGAGCATAAGGGGATTGCGAACAAATTGCGAACAGAAGAACCGAAAACAGGACTAAACAGGCCAAACCAATTGCTGCTAAGTTGTTGAGATACCCGAACAGACAGAACCAACCAGAATGAGGTGTTGAACTCATAACCCAAAGGTCGGTGGTTCAAATCCACCCCCGCAACCAAGACTCCCTCACACAATCCAATCACTAGACGTCATGCACGCTTCTTGGAAGCACACTCTTGTAGTGTTCAGAGTTGCTACATGGCTTCGTCAGATCTACCTGCGAGAGGTCTGAAGCCGCAGGGTGATCAGCCCAGCCGTGACTAGGGCGGCGCTCAAGAAAAGCGCTCCGGCGTAGAAAGATGCGGTGGCGTCGCGAAGGGAGCCTACGATCAGCGGGCCGAAAAAACCGCCCAGATTGGCAAGTCCATTGACCAGTCCGAGTGCGAGCCCCGCCGAGCGCGCGTCGACGACCTCCGTCAGCAGGGCCCACATGGGGCCGATCGCGGCATAGATCCCGAAGCCGGTGGCGCAGACCAGGAGAATCCCCAAAACCGGAAAGCTGTTGCCCGTGCTGGCTCCCAGCAGCAGTGACAGTCCGGCGCCGACGCAGGGAATCGCCACATGCCACCGCCGCTCGCCGGTCCGGTCGGAGTGGCGGGAATTGTAAATACTGCCGACGCAGGCGGCCACGTAGGGAAGGGCTGCGAGCAGCGCGACTACCAGGTTGCTCGAAAGCCGCAGCGAGCGGATCGCGGTGGGCAGCCACATGAGCAGACCGTATGCACCGCACGCGAAGGCTATGTCCAGCAGGATGAAGAGCTGAATATTGCGGTCGCGCAGAAAGTGCCAACGGCTCGCGGCCCCGGATGTGGCGCCGGCAGGCGAGACTTTCGGCAAGCGGGATTCGATATCCATTCGCTCTCGGGCCGATAGCCAGCCGGCCTCGGACGGCCTATCTTCTACGGCCCATAACCAGACCGGCGCGAATACGAGCGGCAGCAGCCCTTGCACGATGAACATCGCGCGCCAGTCATAGTGATCCAGCAGCCATCCTGACAGGGGGCTGGACAGCACGATCGCCACGGGCTGACAGAGCACCCAATATCCGTTGGCGCGGGCACGCTCGGCCGGAGGGAACCAGTTCGAAAGCAGCACCACTGTGGCCGGCCAGACGCCTCCTTCGCCCAGCCCGAGGAAAAACCGGCAAGCCAGCAATTGCCCGGGCGAGCGCGCGAAGCCGCACAGCATCGCAAATGCCCCCCATAGCACCAAGGCCCAAAACACGAATCGTTTGGCGCTCCAGATCTGGGCCAACCAGCCGCCCGGCATCTGGAGTAAGAAATAGCCGGGAAAGAACACTCCCGCGGCGATGCCGGCAAACTGAGCACTGAGATGGAATTCGCGCTGTAGAGAGGGGATCGCGAGGGAGAAATTGGTTCGGTCGATATAGGCGATGGTGTACATGAGGAATGCCGCGGGTATGATCCGCAGCCACCTCGCCCGCTCGCTCCTCAAACCTGCCGTTCCTGTCTTGCCGCGATAGAAGAAATAGCCGACAAAGCGAACCCGCTCAGCGTCTCACGCGCCACATTCGTGAATTCGGGTTCGGGTACGCTCCGCAGAGCCGTGACAATGGCGGAATGACGGCGCGCCACCGATTCCTGCACGGTATCCACACTGGCGTTGAGAACGAACGCAAAAAGCGGCGGTACCAGATTTTCCAGGCTGCGCTCCAGAAAGCGGTTACCGGACATTTTCCAGCAATGCCGATGGAATCTCAGATCCTGCTCGAAAAACTCCCGTGCCTTCTTTTGAACCGCCACTTCGACCATGGACCGGATAATGCCCTCCAGCGTGCGAAGGTCTTCCTCCGTTACCCGTACTTTGGCCCATTTGAGGGCCAGTATCTCGAACTCGATCCGGACTTCGAAAAGCTGGCGGATCTCCTCGGCGCTAAATTTATTTACATACGTTGCAGTGTTGGCAACCCGTTGAACAAATCCCTGTTCCTGAAGCGTGATGAGGGCTTCCCGAATGGCAGGAGAGCCGATCTTCATCTGGCGGGCGAGGTGTCTCTCGACAATGGCGTCTCCAGGCTTCAACTGTCCGGAGAAGAAAGCATCTTTGAGAGAGGCGATTACTTTGTCACGAAGAGATTCGACCGCGATTTCGGGAAAGAGAGTATCGTCGCTAGCCATGGGAAGTCTGTCCAGACTCCCATTTTCGCTGTTTTTCGCGAACACGCTCACTCCACCTCGAGTACGCCCAGCAGATCTCCTACCGGAACAGTAGCTCCGGCAGGCTGCACAATCCTGACCAGCCTTCCCGCCGCCTCAGACTCCACCGCGAAGGTGACCTTCTCCGACTCCAGTTCGACCAGGGGGACTCCGGCGGCCACAACATCTCCTTCGCCGACCAGCCAGTTTCCCACTACCGCCTCGACCGTATCCATCCCGAGTTTGGGGACCCGCACTTCAATCTGCTTCACCTCAAATGCCTCCCTGTCCGGCCGTTTCCAATACCGCCTCGTGACGGTAACGGATACAGTGCCGGATAGCCTGCTCCAGTTGTTCCGGCCGTGGCAGCATATGTTGATCCAGCGCCGTGCTGAAGGGAACCGGAATATCCGACCGGCTGATGCGCACGACGGGCGCTCTGAGTTCCCGGAAGAGATGCTCGGCCGCATAGGCCGCCAGCTCCGCGGCGAAGCCACAGGTACGGTTCGAATCATCGAAGATCACCAGCCGTCCGGTGCGGGCAACCGATTCTGCCAGCAGCGCATGATCGAACGGCAGCAGCGAGCGCGGATCCAGAATTTCGACGGAGATCGCTTCCGACTCCAAACGGTCGGCCACCTTCACGGCATCTGCCAGCAGGGGGGCCACAGCCACCACCGTAATATCCCTGCCGGGCCTGCGTATGGCTCCCTGCCCGAGAGGTACGGTGTAGGCCTGTTCCGGAACCGGCCCGCGAAGACCTGCCACCGCCGCGGGCGCAAATACCACCACTGGATCGTCCTCACGCATGGCCGCCGTGAAGAGGCCCTTGGCATCGCAGGGTGTGGCGGGCATCACCACTTTCATTCCGCACTGCATCAGCAGCGGATAGAGATGGTCCGAATGCTGTCCGGCCAAGCCGGGACGAGCTCCACAGCCGGGAATGATGTAGGTTACCGGAATGCGTCCCTGGCCTCCGGTCATGTAGCGCAGCTTCTGCGCCTGGTTGGCGAGCTGGTCCATCACCACGTAGAGTAGGGTGCCGATCTGAAACTCGATGACAGGCCGCAATCCGGAGAGGGCCGCCCCGGTGGCGAGTCCCACAAAAGCCGCTTCGGAGATGGGGGTGTCCCAGACGCGGTCGGGGCCGAATTCCTCAAAGGCGCCCTTGGTAATGCCTCGCAGAGACTGCCGTACATCCTCTCCTAAAACCACTACGGAGGGATCCTGGCGCATCTCCAGCAGCAAGGCTTCTCTCAAGGCTCCCAGATAGTTCAGTTGGCGGTCCATGCGCTCCCCCGTACCGGCAATCCCGGATAGGCATTCCCGTACATATGATCGTGTGTCTCTTCGGGCGCGGGCCAGGCGCTAGAGCGGGCGTAGAGCACCGCCTCTTCCAGAAGGCGCTCGATATCGCGATCCATGGAATCGCGATCCTCTGAGCTAAGCTCTCCCCGCTCTTCCAGCTTACGGGCCCAACGGACGAGGGGGTCCATCGTGCGCCACTCCTCGATTTCCGCCACGCTGCGATAGGTGAGCCTGAGGGCCCGCTCGGCGGTGAAGTGGCCCTGAAAGCGGTAGGCTTTGCATTCTAGCAATGTGGGACCCTCGCCCGATCGAGCACGGCTAACCGCCGCATCGGCCGCTGTCATTACCTGCTCGACGTCCATGCCGTCAATCGCGTAGCCGGGAAATCCGTAAGCACTGGCCCGGTGTGCAATTCCCGGACCGGCGGTGGCGTAAGAAACCGAAGTCGTGACCGCGTACTGGTTGTTTTCGCAGACAAAGAGCATCGGCAACTTCCAGATTCCGGCGAGATTCATCGTCTCGTGCAGCACGCCCTGGTTGGCTCCTCCGTCGCCGAAGAATGCCACGGCGATTGCTCCTGTCTTGCGCAATTTGGCTGCCCAGGCGGCTCCGGCGGCAATGGGAACCCCGGCTGCGACAATGCCGTTGGCCCCGTAGATTCCCAGCGAGAGGTCCGCGATGTGCATCGAGCCTCCTTTGCCGCGGTTATATCCCGTGACGCGGCCATACAGTTCGGCCATCATGCGGCGCACCTCGCCGCCTTTGGCGATGATGTGGCCGTGACCGCGATGGGTGCTGGTGATCACGTCGCCCGGCTGGAGCGCAGAACATACCCCGACCGCGATCGCCTCCTCGCCGATATATTCGTGGGTAACGCCAGCAATCTCATTGGCGTTTACAAGCTCAATCACTCGCTCTTCGAAGCGGCGGATGAGCCGCATCTGGCGATACGCCTCCCGCCCGCGGGCGGCGGCGATGGCGGTCTGTTCGGGGATACGCATGAGTCCCGTCCTTAACTCATCACGATTCCGCCGCACACATTCAGTGTCTGCCCCGTGATGTAGGCAGCACTGTCGCTTGCCAGAAACACCGCGGCAGCGGCGATTTCGGCAGGCTGGGCGATGCGGCCCAAAGGCACCAGATCGCGGGAGGGCGGGGTTGCCGCCTCGCCGGAAGACTGATTCCACATCGATTGCAGGCCGTGGAGCATGTCCGTATCCATCATTCCGGGGGCAATGGCATTTACGCGTATCCCACTGCCGGCGAGCAGCAGAGCCGCGGACCGGGTAATGGAGATGACCGCGGCTTTGCTTGCGGCATAGGGCAGCAGGCAGGGGCGGGGAAGCCGGCCCGCCACCGAAGCAATATTGATAATGGATCCGCCGCCCTTGGTCATGTGCCGGGCGGCGGCCTGAAGCGCGAAGAAGACGCCCTTGACGTTCAGTTGCAACAGGTAGTCCCAATCCGCCTCTTCCAGATCCCAGAAGGACTTAGTCGCGGAGATACCGGCGTTGTTGACCAGGATATCCAGGGTTTCGAATTCCCGAACGGCCTGCTCGATCATAGATCGCACCTCCCGGGTGACGGTCAGATCGGCGGTACAGGTGCGAACGTCCGTTCCTCCGGCAGCGATGGCAGAACGCAAGCGCTCCAGCGCGTCCTGCCGGACATCGGTCAGGAAGAGGCGGCATCCCTCTCGCGCGAAACTGTGCGCCAGCGCGGTGCCCAAGCCCCCCGCGGCTCCGGTAATGATCGCGACTTTCCCGGTCAGGCCGCTCATCGGGAATCCCAGGTACCTGCGCGGCTCGCCACTTCCAGAGGAAATCTGGGCACCAAGCTCGGGTTCACACAATTCGAGGGCCAGCGGCCCTGAAGCGCGGTAATAGCCTGTCGGGCTCCGTCGCGCATCAGATCCTCAAGCGCCTCTTCCGAACACCCCGCAGAGTGAGGCGTCAGCAGGACATTGTCCAGGGTGAACAATGGATGGTCGGTTCGACCGGGAGCCGGATCGAACATCGCCAGAGTTTCGTAGACATCGACGCCCGCTCCGGCAATCCAGCCAGATGAAAGAGCTTGGACGAGCGCCGCCTCGTCGACGATCCCGCCCCGGGCGGTATTCAGGAAGATGGCGCTGGGTTTCATACTGCGAAATTGATTCTCCCCGATAAGATGATAGGTCATTGGCGTCAGGGGAAGGTGCAGGGAGACAAAGTCGGAGGCACGCAAAATCTCCTCGAAAGTTGCCTGGCGGACGCCGAGATCCCCAGCCGCCGCCCGGTCCCAATTCGGGTCATATGCGATCACCTCCAGCCCGAATCCGCGCGCCCGGCGAGCGACCTCTCGAGCCGTTCTTCCGAACCCGATCAAGCCCAACACTCTGCCGGCCACGCGCCGGACCGGTTCCTGGACCCGGGCCTGCCACTGTCCCGCGCGGGTGGCGCGGTCCATCAAACGCAGTTTACGGACGGTGCCCAGCAGCAGCGCCATGGTATGGTCGGCGACTTCGGTTACGCAGAAATCCGGCACATTGGTCACCAGGATTCCGGCAGCGGTGGCAGCCGCAATGTCGATGTTGTCCGTGACGATTCCATAGCGCGCGATCACCCTGCAGCAGGATAGGCCGGCAATCACCTCCGCCCGGACTTTGGCGGAGACGACCAGAAGCGCGGAAGCAGAAGCGAGCAGATCCTGCTCAGCGGCCTGCTCCACCGTCTCCACGGCGGTAACTGTAATCCCAGCCTCGGCAAACAGGCGGCATTCCTGCGCGGAGCGAGGGAAAGTATCCGCATTCAGCCGGACGGCCTCCCGTGGGAGCGGCGGTTCTGAACAATGATCTAGCACCAGGAAACATGCTATCCCGGCATTTCAAAGAAGTCAATTGCAAGTAATGCTTTGATTTTGCTGGCAGTCCATGGCAAATTTTCCTTGCGCCGCTTTGTTTCCTATGATAGGTTATCGGTCCAGAGGAAAATGCCATGTCTGCTCGCTTTCCCCGAAATTCCAGCCTCCCGTTGCTGCTGGCGCTGATGACCTCATCTCTGTTTGCCCAGCAAAATACCGCCACCATCCTGGGTACGGTGGCGGATCCTTCCGGAGCCGTCATCGCGGAAGCCAAAATTACGGCCGCCGACGAACGCACCGGATTCTCGCGTTCCGTAACCAGTGATGCCGGGGGGGCTTACCTGATCCCTTTGTTGCCGATCGGGAACAACTATCGCGTTACGGTGGAGGCGACCGGGTTTAAGACTCACGTCCAGAGCGGCATCACCCTTCAGCTCAATCAGAATGCCCGGGTGGATATCCGCCTGGAAGTGGGTAGCGTCTCCGAAAATGTCACGGTCACCGCCGGCGCCCCTCTGGTGGATACGTATTCCTCCCAGGGCGGCGACGTGGTGGAGAGCAAACGCATCACGGAGCTACCGCTCAACGGCAGAAATCCGTTGCAACTGGCCACGCTGCTGCCTGGAGTCACCGTTTCCCAGAACCCTACCGCGCTTACCGGAGGTGACCGGAGCGCGAATTTTGTCAGCGTCAACGGTTCCAGGCTCAACGAGACGGACTACCAGCTTGACGGCATGCGTTTTCAGGGTTCCTATAACAACTCCGGCTTAAACTATCCTTCCCCGGATGCGCTGGAAGAGTTCAAGCTTGTGACCAATTCCTACAGTGCCGAGTATGGTTACTATGCGGGCTCGATTTTTACGGCGGTAACGCGGTCTGGCACCAACAGCCTGCACGGAACGGGCTGGGAATTTCTGCGCAACGACGCGCTCAACGCGCGAAACTTCTTTTCCTCGTCGGTACCGATTTTGCGCCAGAACCAGTTTGGCGCGAGCAGCGGGTTTCCTATTCTGAGAAATAAGGTCTTCGGCTTCGCTTCCTATCAGGGCTTGCGAATCCGGGGCACTTCGATCGCCTCCTCATTTCCCTTGACCGCGAGTGAACGGCAAGGCCTTTTCACGAGCACGATCCGCGATCCGCTTACCAACGCGCCGTTCCCTGGAAATGCGATCCCGGCCAATCGCGTGAATCCGGTTTCAGCGAAGCTGCTAAACGACTTCATCCCGGTAGCCCCGAGCTTCAACGGCGGGCAGCTCATCACCACCGGATCGAACCCCACCAATGTAGACCAATGGGTAGGCAAGACGGACATGCTGCTGAGCTCGAAGGACACGCTGAGTGCCAGTTATTTCTTTGACAAGACGACGTTCAACACGCCATTCGCCAGCGGCCCCTACCCGGCCTACGGCCAGGAGCAGCAGGATCAGGTCCTCTGGCTGCTTTCGTTGAACCATACGCATAACTTTTCGCCGACCATGATCAACCAGCTCCGAGGCGGGTTCAGCGGCCAGGAAGAAAACCGCGGTTGTGACCAGAAGCTGACTCCCCGCGACCTGGGAATCAACATCGACCTGGAAGGCCCACCCGAGCCCCCCAATGTCAGCGTTACGGGCCGGTTTGGGATGGGCGCCAGCGGCACCTGCGTCTGGGTAGAGGGAGGCATGAACTGGCAGGTGGCGGACAGCCTTACCTGGGTGAAAGGCCGTCATAATCTGAAGTTCGGCGTCGATATCTATCGCCGCGAGTTCCACCTCAATACCGCGTACCTCGATCCGGGCGCGTTCACCTTCGACGGGTCGGCGACCGGCAATGCCGCGGCGGACTTCCTGCTTGGCTCGGTCACGAACGTGACCCGCCGGACTTTGATCGATCTGGGAATGAGGTCCTGGAACAGCTCCTATTTTGTCCAGGACGATTTCAAGGTTTCGCGGCGGCTGACGCTGAACCTGGGGCTGCGCTACGAGTTGCTCGGTCCTTTCGCCGAGTACCGCGGCGAAGAGCGCGAGACTGTCGGCATTCCGCAAAACGTTAATTTTCGATATGGCATTCAATCGACGGTTTTTCCAGCGGCCCCTCCGGGGCTCTTATTCGTCGGCGACAAGGCACCCGATTTTCCCGATGGACTGCCGAACACTATGGTGAAACTCGACCGGCACCTGTTTGAACCGCGAATCGGGTTTGCGTTCGATCTCTTCGGCGACGGGAAAACCAGCCTGCGCGGCAGCTACGGACTCTACAGCAATGCGCATTTCGGCGACATGGGAGCCCAAAGTTTCCAGAACCAGCCTTTCGACTTCGGCCAGTCCTTGTTTCAACCCGCCGGTGGATTCAGCGACCCGTGGCGCGGTTTCACCAATCCTTTTCCACACACCCTAAACCTGACGGATCCGAGCAAGCAAGCGTTCTTCCTGCCGAGCGAGGTTTTTGGGTGGGATCCGAATTTTGTGATGCCGCGAATTCAATCGATCACGTTGGGGGTGCAGCGGGAGGTGATACGCAATCTCGCGGTTGACGCGGGCTATGACGGCAAGCTGAGCAGGCATCTGGAAGATACGGTAAACGTAAACCAGGCGCGCTATATTCCGGGTGTGGACGCAGCCGGCAATCCGCTTTCCACGCTCGCCAACACCGACGCCCGGCGCATTCTGGTGCCGAACATTTATCAGAAGATCAACATGATCCAATCCGGAGGCAATGCCGCCTATCACTCTTTCCAACTCAGCGTGAAATATCGATCCGAGCGCTTCACCACACTGCTCGCTTACACCTATAGCAAATCGATCGACACGGGACAGAGTATCAGCGTCCAGGGAGTTGTGCATCAGAGCAATCTCAACCTGAACGGCGACCGCGGCCTTTCGGATTTCGATCGCCGGCAGGTGCTTCGGTGGTCTTGGGTATACGCCCTTCCCCGCTTTCGCAAGCAGCCGGTGTTCGATTTGATTGCCAGCGGGTGGGAGTTATCGGGACTTACTTCCGTCTCCTCCGGGCCGCCGTTCAACGTGGTGAGCGGCCGGGACAACTCCCTGACAGGCGTCGGAAACGATCGTCCCAACGTGGTAGGCAATTGGGAACTGCCGGGAGAGAGATCGCGCGGCGACCAGATTGCGCAGTACTTCAATACTACGGCCTTTGCCGCCAACCTGTCGGGGCAGCTTGGAAATCTGGGCCGCAATGTCCTCATCGGTCCGGGGCTTTCCAACACGGATATCGCAGTGATGCGCAATTTCCGGATCAGCGAGCGGTTTCGGCTCCAGTTCCGCTCGGAGTTTTTCAACATCTTTAACCAGGTGAACTTCAATCCTCCGGTGGCGACGCTGACTTCGAGTGCCTTTGGGCGGCTGTCCTCGGCGATGGCGCCG
>CAZMRK010000405.1:0-11809 GCA_964568355.1 uncultured Solibacteraceae bacterium
GCGGCCGAAACGGCCGTCTTTTCCGGGATAACGGAACGACCAGGCAAACTGCTTCCCCAGTACTTCAATCGGAATCGCGTCGGGCGGGCTCTCGGTCCAATGCACCGAAGCCCAAATGCGCGTTCCCATCAGTACCAGCCCGATGAACGGCAGCGCCGTGGCGCTGGTCCAGATCGTTTCCATTCGATTATTGCCGTGAGAATAACGGGCCCGGCGGCCATCGTCGCGGAAGCGCACGATGACATAGCCCAGAGCCACTTGGGCGGCGAAAAACGTCACCCCTGTCACTACCAGGGTGCGCATGAACTGCGCGTCATAGTCGATGCCGTGTTGAGAGATGGGGAGAGGGAACCACCACGTCTTGGCCGCAAAGAAGTAGCAAATTACAACCGTGAGTACCCAGACTACAGGGCCGAGCAACATCAGGCAGCACTCCTTCTCAGACAGCTCCCTTGGAGACCCAAGGTGTTGTCGACCTTATCATAAGCTCTGTGGATTGGCAAGATCCGATGGCAAAAATTTCCTGAGAAAAAACGAACAGAGCCACACGTGGAACTCGTGTCCACCTTGCGGCCCGCTCTTGCGATTTCTGATTATCCCTGGATGGAACCGATGTTACAACACTGGAGGTAACGCCAGATTGGCCTTCGAAAGAGACTTCTGTAAAACGGCCACGGCCTCTTCGTCCGAGATCCCGCGCGCAATGGAGATTTCAGTCACCAGCATATGCCGCGCGCGGTCCAGCATCTTCTTCTCACGAAAAGATAACGGCTTTTCCGCTTGCAGAATCAACAGGCCTTTGAGAACCTCCGCCACCTGGAGCAGGCTGCCGCTCTGCATCTTCTCCGTGTTTTCTTTGAACCTCGTTTTCCAATCCGGATTAGAGGGGCAATCGCCGCCGGAGAGGAAGCAGAGAATCCGTGTGATCTCGTTGGTTTTTGAGATTTTACGCAGCCCGATGTTCTCAACGTTCGAGAACGGAACCATGACCGTCATACTGCTGTAGACGAATCGCAAAAGATAGAACTTCTCGAATTGCGTTCCGAAGGTGCGGACACTGATATTCTCCACAGTCCCTACACCTTGATTCGGATAGACTACCTTTTCACCGATCTGAAAGGTCATACGGGGTCCCCCACTAACCACCGCTTCTAAGTTGTTACTGCAGGTAACTGGTTCGAAATAAGGATGGTACTCCCCTTAACAAGTATTGTCAATAGTTAATGAAACTTAAAGTAGTGCTAAATGCAGGTTTCCGGGAGATTTTCCGGCGAACAAAAATCGAATCCCCCTGGCCCTGCTATACCCTCCTGTTACGTCCGTTACTAGTGCGATAACACCTACCAAAGGTGGTTGTCTTTTTCGGTCTTGTACACCTCTTCCTCGTGGTAAGAGTGCTCATGCATTCCGCTGGATCAAATCGTGCACATAGCCGAGGTTGCGAACCATATCGGCCTCCACCGATTTCGTGGGACAGTCCGTCTCCAGGTTGGCAAAACCACGGAAACCGATGGCGATGATGGCATCCAGGACCGCCGGAAAATCAATTTTGCCTTCTCCCAGAAAATGGGGGTTGTCTTTGAGGTGGATCTGGCAAATCCGGTTGGCGCCCAACCAGCGAATTTCCCGCACTACGTCAAAGCCAGCCGCCGTCGAGTTGCCCACATCGTAATAGACTTTCACAGCCGGCGAGCCGGACCGCTCCATGATCCGGACATTGTCCTCGGCCGAGATCGTATCCTCCAGGCCCAGCAGTACCTTGGCTTTCTCGGCCTCGGGCGCCAGCGCCTTGAGGAGATCGCCCACGTAATCCATCTCCGCGCGCGTGCGCAGGGCGCTTTTGCCGAAAAAGGGCAGCAGCATGACCCGCGCGTTTAATTTCGCCGTAATCGGAATTCCATCCGCCACCCATTTCTGGGCTAATTTGTCGCTTTTCAGGGAATTTACGTGCAAAATATCGAGACAAGTGCCGGCCAGGGCGATCTTCTGCCGGCGCGCGGAGGCCAGGTATGTCTCCTGAATCTCGTTATGATCGAGCGGCAATTTCCCGTCGGCCGGATTGCGGCCGAGACTCACTTCGACGCCGTCAAAGCCAAGACGGCGGGCCAGGGCAACAGCTTCCGGGTTGCCTGCCAGATGGAGATTCCAGTCGGTGACACCGATCTTGGGACCGCGGCGGGCCTTCACAGCCGCCTGGAGCGTCGCGGAACCGAGCAGGACGCTCTGGAGAAAGCTTCTTCGTTCCATCGCTCTCTTCGTTTGCCCGCAGTATAGCACCGGGCATTCCGCCCCGGAGGTACGGAGTTCAACGGGCGACCGGATTCGAATTCCGGTGGACCAGCATCAGGCGCGTCTCCACCGGGACCCCGCCGTTTACCTGCACGTACAACAGCGCTTCGAACTCCGGCAGCGGGGCGGAGCCGGACAGTTCGAGCCGGTTCAGAATCTCTGCAAGAGCGTTCCCATTGCAGGCGAACTCGGCCGCAGCCTGAGTTCCCAGCGTGCTATTCCCCGCCAACACCACCGCGCGCCGGTCGGGCGCCGCCCCACGCACCAACCCGATCACTCCATAGTCGTACCGGATCGGCCGTGTAGGCGACCCGAAATAGTATGGCTCCTCGCCGGAACGGGGATGCAGGTTGAGAATCCCCACCTCCCCTGCTCGCGGTCCCTTGTCGTATGGCTTGAAGCGGAATTCCTGCAACCACGGCCGTTCCGCCATCGGCAGATTCTGCTCCGGCGATCCGATCAGGATCAGGTTGCTTTGTTTGGCATCGTCCCAGGTCAGTAGTTGGGCCCGCTTGACGCGAAGATCCTTGCCAAAGGAGGCGAACGTCCTCGTCAACTCATGGACGGCCATCACTTCCCCCGTCCCAGTATAGGTGTCATCGATCACGTCGCTCGAATCGACGCCCTCGTGGTAGTACCGCAGGCTCTGCCCGGCCGCACCCACGAAACGCGGATTGCTGAAAACCACCAGCGGACTGTTCGGTGCCCGGAGGAAATCGTGCCAGAACAGGCGCAGCGCCGTCTCTTGTCGCGATGCTTGCGGCGCGCGCGACGGGTATGCCAGCACTCCCAGAAAGACCAGCAGAAGAGCCAGCGCGGCAATCGTCGGCCAGCGCGGCCGTGGCCGCACCACGGTGGGCTTCACCGGCGACGGGTTTGGCGCGGGAGCCGTTCGGTAATGCCACTCCAGATGATAAGAGCCCTTCGAAATCCCCAGGACGACTGTGTCGTTGGCACCCTCCCCAACATAGTATTCCGCGAGCTTGGAACGCAGCCGGCCGGTCTGTACCCGTACCGTGGAGTCCACTCGCGGGTCGAAGTTCATGGGCCGTCCGAGCCCCAACGTAGCGATCTCGTGTTCCTTGGGCGGCTCGGCGCCCTGCAGCGATCGCTCGGCGTAAAACGCCAGCAGCTTGCGAAGAATATCCGAGCTTCCGAGCGTATTGCCGCCGAGGATCTTCTTTACATAGAAGCGGACCTCGACCTCTGACGGACCGGGTTCCCGGACCTCCGTGAAATCCCCTGTTTCGTTACGGTTCCCCACGTTACCAACCGTTATTAACCTACGATAACACTTGGCATGGTAGGGCACCGGCCCTACAATTGCCTCGTCATGAGGTATGCCACGTCTCGCTACCATCTTTGGCTTCTGCTTCTGGCAGTCGCCATGCCGCAGGCTTACGGCCAGGCCACTTCGGGAACCATCACCGGCATTGTGACGGACCCCACAGGATCTGCCATCGGTGGGGCTACTGTCACCATTACCGAAATCAACAAAGGTGTCAGCTTCACTACGGCCAGCAATGACCTGGGCTACTATACACACGCCCGGGTCCCCGCCGGCGACTACAACCTGAAAGTCGAAAAGACCGGCTTCAAAGTTTTCGTTCGGGAAAACATCCTCCTCTCCGTGGATTCCACAGTTCGCGTCGATGTCAGCATGGGCCTCGGGGAAGTCACCGAGCAGGTGGTCGTAACCTCGGCCGCCCCTATCCTGAAAAGCGAGCGCGCCGATGTCAGCACCATCCTGGAGAACCGGATGATCACCAATCTGCCGACCATCGGACGCAACATCGCCAACCTCCAGTTACTGGCGCCTGGCGCCATTAAGGAAACCGGCCAGACCGGCCTGGCGGAGAATCCGCAGGGCTCGGTGTCCATCACCTCCAACGGGCAGCCCAACGGCGCCCGGAACATGCAACTGGACGGAGTCGACAATAATGAAAACGTGCTGGGCGGCAATGTGGTGATCCCCACCCAGGAATCCGTTCGGGAATTCAAAGTGACCACATCCAGTTGGGATGCGGAGTTCGGCCGCGCCGGCGGAGCGATCACTCAGATCGAAACCAAGTCCGGCGACAACACGCTGCATGGATCGCTTTTCGAGTATCTGCGCAACAACGAGACCAACGCGCGCAATCCGTTCACCGAGCCCAACGGTCCGCCTCCTTTTAAGTGGAACCAGTTCGGAGGCTCGCTGGGCGGTCCGATCAAAAAGAACAAAACCTTTTTCTTCGGCGATTACCAGGGTCAGCGGCAGCGTCTCGGAAGCACGTTGTTCGGGACGGTTCCGACTATGCCCATGCGCAGCGGCGACTTCAGCCAGTTGCGGGATAGCAGGGGGAACCTGATTCCGATCTTCGATCCTCTCACCGGCGACCGGGACGGCGTCGGACGCGTCCAGTTCGCCAACAACCAGATTCCCGCGAATCGCATCAGCCCGGTAGCGAATAACCTACTCGCCTTGCTGCCGGCCCCAACATTTCCGGACAGCATCGAAAACAACTACATCGCCAGCGGTTCTACGCGCTTCGATACCAACCAATACTCCGGGCGCGTGGACCACTACTTCGGTCCGAACACCCGCTTCTTCGGACGCTACATCTACTTCGGTTCAACCCTCTTCTCACCGCCCATCTATGGCATTCAGGCAGGCGGGCCCTCGCTGCAAGGCGGGGTGGGCGGAGATTCCACCGGGCGCAACCAGAACCTCTCCCTGAATCTGAATCATGTCTTCACGCCGACCCTGCTCATCGATGTGCGCTATGGCTATTCCCACTATCGCGTGCGCGTATTGCAGGCCGACGCCGGCACAAACCTGTCCTCGGACGTGGGCATCCCCGGCATCAACACGGGCGACATCAATACCAGTGGTCTCTCCCGCATCAATGCCAATGGGATTGGCGCCTTCAGCATGGGTGGCGCGGCTGCATGCAATTGCCCGCTCGACGAGATCATGAACTACCATCAGTGGGCCAGCAATCTCACCTGGATCCGGGGAAGCCATACCTTCAAGTTCGGCGGAGATTTCCGCCGATACACGAACCTCCGCATCACCAATGCGGCGCGGCGCGGGACTTTCAACTTCGATCCCGGCATCACCGGCTCTCCGGCCGTGGCCAACTCGGGCTTCGGAACTGCCAGCCTGCTAACCGGCCTGGCGACCAACTTCAGCCAGCAGTTCAATATGCAGGACAACATCGGCAATGAGCTCGAAACCCACATCTTCGGCTACGCGCAGGATTCCTGGAAGATCACCCCGAAGCTGACGTTGAACTATGGCCTGCGGTACGAGATCTATACTCCGCCATCCACTCCAACCGGAGCCGGATCCAATCTCGACATCACCACCGGCATGGTGCTGATCGCCGGCGTCGGCGACATCTCCAACCGGGTAAACGTAGTGACAAGGAAAAACAATTTCGCACCGCGGGTCGGCCTGAGCTACCTGCTGGGAGAGAATACGGTTATCCGCACCGGATTTGCGCGCAGCTATTTCCCCAACGTTTACAACGTGCTAATCTCCGGAAACTATCCGCTGATCGGCACCCAGCAGATTCTGAATTCCACCACTTATAGTCCGGCACTGAACCTGTCGGATCAGCGACCGGGATTCACCTTCCCGACCATCCCGGAGAGTGGCCGATTCCCGCTGCCGGTCGGCGTAAGCATGACCTTCAATCCGCCGGACCGGAAGACTGGTTATGTGGACGCCTGGAACTTCACTATCCAGCGGAAACTTGGTTCCACGCTGTCTCTGGAAGCGGCTTATGTCGGCAATATCGGACGGGAGCTCTACTGGAACGTTCCGCTGAACAGGGCCATCCCAGGACCGGGCCCCTTGAATCCGCGGCGCCCCCTGTACGAAAAGTTCGGCTACACCCAGAGCATCACCTGGCGCGGCAACGGCGGGGGAAATACCAGTTTTCACAGCCTGCAGCTACAGGTGCAGAAGCGCGCCAGCCGCGACCTGACGCTGACCGCCAGCTATGCCTGGTCGAAGACCCTGGATTACGGCACTTACGATGTCGTCACCGACCCGCAGAACTGGGCCATCGACCACGGCCTGGCGGATCGTGACCGCGCCAGCGTATTCACCCTGGGTCACGTCTATGAACTGCCGTTTGGCCCGGGGAAGCGCTTCCTGCCCAATCTGTCCGGATTCGGCCGTCACGCCCTCGGCGGCTGGACGTTCAGCGGGATCACGGTGATCGAAAGCGGCTTGCCGATTACCGCTCGCATGGCGAACAATTCCACCCTGAACGCGGACTTCAACCTGCGACCCGACGTCGTGGGGGATGCGAGCGTATCGAGTCCCGGCCGCAACCTTTGGTTTAACCCGGCGGGATTCGCCATCCCGGGGTTGTACCGCCAGGGCACCGCGGGCCGCAACACGCTGCGCGGGCCCGGAATGTTCGAGGCCAACTGGTCGCTCGCCAAGCTGTTCCGCATCACCGAGCAAACCCAGCTCGAATTCCGCGCCGACGCTCTCAATGTTTTCAACTACACCAATCTCGGCCAGCCGACCAACACCATCGACAGCCCGACCGCGGGACAGATCTTCGGGTTGATTGGCGGCGCGGCCATGCGGCAGATGCAGTTCGGATTGAGATTGAGCTGGTAACAGAAACCCGGTTCCCATGAAATATCTGCAAGCGATGTTCACGCTTGTGCTGTCCTGTGCTGTGCTATCGGCGCAGGACAGCACCTTTCTGCTCACAGCCGAAGCGCTGTCGCCCTATACGCGAACGTATCTCGGCAATGGCCTCTTCAGCCTGGTATCGTCGCAATGGGGTACACGCCCCGCCGAGTCGTTCATGGCTAAGCTCTACGATCACGCGCCGGACGATGTGGCGCGCATCGCGGCCCTGCCCGCCTGGAACGAGGTCAACGTATTCAACGGGCAGTCCTGGTTGAACGATACTCCGCTCGAGAGCGGCGCTCTGCGCTCCTGGCGGCAGACGCTCAACATGTACGACGGGTACCTGCTCACTTCCTATGACTGGACTGACGGGTCCCGCACTACGTCGGTGGAAGTCCAGGCCTTCGTATCTCGCGCGAATCCGCACCTTGCCGCCGTCCGCCTGCGCATCGTCCCGCAATACTCCGGAAGCATCAAGGTCGCATTGCCTATCCGTGCGTGGAACGAGCCTAAGCGCCTCCCGGTGGCGCGCCTCGAAAAACTGGAGCGGGACGCCGGCGGCAAGCTTCCCGACGTGCGCTACGCCGGCTACATGGTCGCGAAAGACACCCATATCGAACACGGACCGGAAGGCGCAGTGCTGCGCATGGTTTCGCAGGCTGACGGCGGATCCACCTCCGTCGCCGAAGTGGCAGCGGTGGAGTGGCCGCAAGGTCTCCGCCGGCTCACCTCCTCCGGATCAGTTGCCAGGAACCTGGTCACGGTGGAGGCTGATTTCCAGGCGGAAGCCGGGAAGAGCTACACCTTCTACAAATATGTGGCTGCGGTACCGTCCTTCGACTCGCCCGCCACGCTGGAAACAGCGTCCCGGGTGGCGCGCGCGTCGCGTGCCCGAGGCTACCAGGCAATCTTCGATGAGCATGCCCGCGCCTGGCATGACATCTGGAAAACCGACATTCTCGTGGACGGAAATCCGGAGTTGCAGAAGGTGATCCACTCGACCACGTTCTACCTGCTCGGCAGCATTCGCGAAGGCACCGAGTTCAATATTCCTCCCATGGGCCTGTCCAGCTCCGGATATGTAGGCCACATCTTTTGGGACTCCGATACCTTCATGTATCCGGCGCTGCTTCTCCTACACCCGGAGATGGCAAAATCAGCGGCTCTGTTCCGCTGCAATACCCTCGAAGCCGCCCGCGCGAATGCCCGGCTCAACGGATACAAGGGCGCCATGTATCCCTGGGAGGCGGACGAAACCGGCCGGGAGAGCACACCCTATTTCGCTTGGCAAAATGCCCTTCGGGAAAACCACGTCACCTCCGACGTAGCGCTTGCTCAGTGGCAGTATTATCTCGCGACGGGAGACAAGGATTTCCTCACCCGCTGCGCCTATCCCGTTCTGAAGGAGACGGCCGACTATTGGGTGAGCCGCTCCACCTATAACCAGGCTCAGGATCGCTACGAAATCCGCAAAGTGGTCTCGCCCGACGAAGGCTCCCGCGGCGTGGACAACGACGTCGTTACCAACATTGGTGCGCGCAAGACGATGGAACTGGCCCTCACCGCCTCCAGGCTGGTTGGCAAACCGGAAAACCCGGACTGGCGCAAAGTGATGGACAAACTGTACATCGTCTATAACCGCGAAGGCCAATACTATCCCGAGTACGAAGGCGCGCCGGCCTGGCGCAGCCACGTGGGCCACGTGACACCGCTGCTGAACTATCCTTTCGAATACCCCACCACGGCGCAGGCCAGGCGCAACACCCTCGAAAACGCGCTGAAGAGCATCGCCTCGACCGGTGGCGGAGCCTATCTGCTACCCACCATCTATCCCGTGGTTGCGGCTGAGATCGGCGACCAGGCGCTTATCGACGCTTGCTTCCGTCGAAGCTATCAGCCCTACCTGAAGCCGCCCTTCCATGTGCTGAACGAAGGAACGCGCGGGGAGAGCATCAACTTTCTCACCGGCACCGGCTTCCTGCAGCAGTTCGTGTTCGGCTATACCGGGCTGCGTCTGTCCGAAGAAGGGGTTACGCGAAAATTCACACCGGTGCTGCCCAGCGGAATTCGCCGTCTGACGATTCGCAACGCAACCATTCGCGGAAAGAAGTACGATCTGCTCGTCGAAGGCAACACCCTTCGCCAGACAGAAGTGCGCTGAAAATGCGCCCCCTGACGGAAGGATGATTCTACGAACGCGGCTTTTCCTGGGCGGCGGGAACGGGCGGCTCAGGCTGGCGCTCCGCTAGCAGCAGGCGCCGCAGCGTACGCAAATCGTTCAGAATACGCCGGCTCGTCGTGATGTGCAGCGAAAGCTTGGCCAGATTGTAAGAAACCAGTTGGAGTGCCTCTCTCCGGCGCTCGGCCCGCTCTTTGACTGCGATTGCAATATCCGATTCGACTTCCCGCCGGGCCTCTTCAATCGCTTCCGCAAGCAGGCTGACATATTCTTGAGAACATTCAATACTGTCAAATGGCGTTTCGGACTCGTAACTCACTTCCGGGCCTCCGACCAGCCTGCACCTAGGGTTGGTTCCTTATTCTCTCATAAAACTTTGTAATCCGTTCGTAGCTTTGCGTGCGAATCGGAACCACGCCGCAGTCCCCGGTTTGCCCCATTAGATTCTGGCAATCAGTAGCGCCAGAAGAGCAGTGCGGTCCGCAATCCGGTCGATCAAAATGCTTTCGCCGGCGGCGTGGGCGCCTTCTCCCACTGCTCCCAGCCCGTCCAGCGTGGGGACTCCGAGGGCAGCCGTGAAATTGCCGTCCGATCCACCACCCGTGAAGGATTCCTCCACGTTGACTCCCAGATCACGGCCGAAGCTCCGCGCCATTTGGAACAGCTTCGCGCCGCCGGCCGTGCGCTCCATCGGCGGCCGGTTCAGGCCCCCGGCAATCTCCAGCGTGCAGCGGCGATCGAACGGACGAAGGCTGCGAAAACGGCGGTCCAGGGCGGCGGCATCGCGCAGGCGGGCGATGCGGATATCGATATGGGCCCGCGCCTCCGCCGCCACCACGTTGGCGCGGGTGCCTCCGGAAATTACACCGGGATTGACCGTGATTCCACGATCCAGCCGGGTGAACGCGGCGATGCGCTCGATTTGCCTCGCCAGTTCCAGAACGGCGCTGGCCCCGGCGGCGAAATCCACCCCGGCATGAGAAGCTCTGCCGCGCACCGTGAGCGTGTAGTCGCCCACCCCTTTGCGGGCGGTTTTGAGCCGCCCCTCCAGCCCGGTCCCCGGCTCCAGGACCAGCACCGCCTTGCTGCGGCGGGCATTTTTTTCGGTCAGCGCGCGCGACGACAGACTTCCCACTTCCTCATCGGAATTCAATTGCAAAAGAATCCGGCTGGCCACTGGAATTTCCAGGTCGCGCAGGGCTCTTACGGCTGCCAGGAAGAAGGCGATCCCCGCTTTCATATCCAGCACGCCCGGCCCCCACAGCCGGCCCTGGTGCTGGCGAAACGGCATTGAGGAGAGTGTCCCCAGAGGCCACACCGTATCCGAGTGGCCGAGCACCAGAATCTGGCCGCGTCCGGCCTTGCCCGGCAGGTCGAATTCGCAGGTGAGATGCGGTCCGAATTTGCCGCCGGCATGCAGACTGGAGCGGGCAATTCCGGCCACCTGATCAGCGACGAACTGCTGGAATTTTTCGATTGCCTCCGGTGAGCCGGAGGGAGTCTCCAGCAGCACCATCTGCCGGATCACGTCGACTATGGCTTTCTGTTGCTTGCGGATATGAGCGAGTAAGGAATCCACGGCTGTTATAATAGCGGCTTCCATGCCGCTTCTGGATATCAATGAAATCCGCCGGATCCTGCCGCATCGCTACCCGATGTTGCTGGTAGACCGTATCATCGAGATGGATGAGCAGCGCGTCGTCGGCATTAAGAATGTGACCAATACGGAGCCGTTTTTTAATGGCCATTTTCCGGATTTTCCCGTCATGCCAGGCGTGCTGATCGTGGAAGCCATGGCCCAGGCGGCCGGAGTGCTGGTCCTGAAGCAGATTCCGGACCGGGAGAAAAAGCTGGTACTGCTGGTCTCCATCGACCACGCCCGCTTCCGCCGCCAGGTGGTCCCCGGCGACCAGTTGCGGCTGGAAATGTCGATCCTGAAGCGCAAAGCTTCGGTGGCCAAGCTGTCCGGACGGGCGACGGTAGACGGCATGGTGGTAGCCGAAGCCGAAGTCATGTGCAAGCTGGCGGATAAGGAAGAAACCGAGCATCCGGCCGAGCCCGCGGGTTAGCCTATGCCCGTACATCCCAGCGCGATCGTGGACCCACAGGCCATGATCGCGGAGACGGCGGAGATCGGGCCTTTTTGCATCATCGGCCCGGAGGTGGAGATCGGCCCCGGTACCCGCCTCATGGCCAATATCTACCTGGAAGGTCCGACCTGGATCGGTGCCGATAATCTCTTCTATCCCTATTCCACAGTAGGGGTAGCCCCTCAGGATCTGAAGTATAAGGGAGAGCTCGCCGAAACGCGCATCGGCAACCGCAACAAGATCCGGGAGTTCGTGACCATTCACCGGGGCACCCAGGGCGGCGGCCTGGTGACCGGCATTGGCGATGACAATCTGCTGATGGCCTACGTCCACGTGGCCCACGACAGCCAGGTGGGCAACCACTGCGTTCTGGCCAATGCGGTCACCCTTGCGGGGCATGTGACGGTAGGGGACTGGGCAGTGATCGGGGCTTTTAGCGGCATCCACCAGTTCTGCCGCGTCGGGCGACATTCCATCATCGGCGGCTACAGCGTGGTCACGCAAGACGTTCTGCCATACTCCCAGACGGTCAGTGATCGCGAGATTAAGGTCTTCGGGGCCAATAAGATCGGGTTGGAGCGGCGGGGATTCCCGATCGAGACGATCGAG